>NZ_CP036422.1:0-300000 GCF_009388985.1 Halioglobus maricola | reverse complement strand
CACACAGTTGGCATTGATGTATGAAGTTAAGCTCAATGGCCTGGAAGGGATGCTGAGACGCTTCCAACGGTAGAATGTCTTTAACCAGGTGCCCTGGTATAAACTGTTTTCTAACAAGGGTCACAATGGCTGAAGCACCATGAGTTCCAGCAACAACTTTTATCGTTACTTTCTCAACCCGGTGATGCGCACTTTGCTTCGCTCCCCATTGCATGGCATCACTAGCCAAAACATCGGTATTGTCCACTTCACTGGGCGCAAAAGTGGACGCAAACTCAGCACTCCCCTGAGCTACACTCGTGAAGGAAATGTGGTACGCCTGCTGTCCAATCAGAACACTCGTTGGTGGCTGAACTTTCGGGGGGAGGGAGTGAAGGTTGACATGGAAATTGCCCGGCAGCGCCACCCGGGTACCGCGGTATTGCTGGAAGGCGATAGCGAGACATTACGAGAGGGTGTCCGTCGTTTTATCCGTGCCCTACCCAGAGACGCCAAGGTCTACGGTCTGAAGTTGGACGCCAAGGGGGATGTCATTGAGCCTAGTCTGGCGGCAATCGCAGACCAGTTAATCCTCGTTGAAATACAGCTGGACGACCAGGCTGTGGAATAACCGGGACGGCTTAACGCGACACTTATCGCCCGGTCGATCATGCCTGCCCCAAAATCTTGAACTGTTGTATAGTCTCGACTCCAGCATGTTAACAGTGGCAACAAGAGAGGCTGACAATAATGGAAAATGCCCCGGATCAGAACGCGGATCAGAACCTGGAAGAGTTTTACCGATCCCCCACGACCACCCCCGAGGCGGACCCCTGGGCTTTGCCACTGGAAGACATTGACCTCGCCACGGGCTCCATTTTCCAGGCTCAAAAACACCACGAATATTTCAAACGTCTGCGCCAGGAAAATCCTGTGCACTACCACGACAAGAACCCGGATATCGGCCCCTACTGGTCGCTGACCCGCTATGAAGACATCATGGCAGTGGACAGCGATTTTCAAAAATTTTCCTCCGAACCCTCCATCGCCCTGTTCGATGAACTACTCGGCGAGGAACGGGCCCCCATGTTCATTGCCATGGATCCGCCCAAGCACGATGTGCAGCGCGGAGCCGTGCTACCAGCTGTCGACCCGGTCCGACTGAAGGACCTCGATCAACTTATTCGTCAACGCACTGTGGAAGTACTGGACGAAGTGCCCACGGGTACGCCGTTTAACTGGGTCGAAACGGTCTCTATCGAACTTACCACACGCATGCTGGCGACCCTGTTTGATTTTCCTTTCGAGGAGCGTCACAAACTGACCTACTGGTCCGATATCATCACCACGCCACCCATCCTCATGGGGCTGACCATCGAGGATCGCCTCAACCATTTGGCAGAGTGCCTGCAAACGTTCACCGCGCAGTTCAAAGAGCGCAAGTTTGAGGGCAACGAGAGTCAGGATTTTATTTCCCTGCTGGCCAATAACCCGGCCACAGCCGACATGGATGGGGTTGAGTTGCTGGGAAATCTGATGCTCTTGATCGTCGGCGGCAATGACACTACCCGCAACTCGATGTCGGCGGGCGTCCTTTTCATGCACGAAAACCCTTCGGAATTCCAAAAGTTAAAGGATAACGAGTCACTGATTCCCTCTGCGGTATCGGAGATCATCCGTTATCAGACACCACTGTCGTACATGCGCAGAACCGCCAAGGAAGACGTCGAGATTGGCGGCAAACAGATCAAGCAAGGCGACAAAATCGCGATGTGGTATGCCTCAGGCAATCGCGATGAGTCTTTCTTCCCGGACGCAGACAAATTTATTATTGATCGCTCCAACGTCCGTCGTCACATGGCCTTCGGATTCGGCATTCACCGCTGCATGGGCAATCGCGTTGCCGAAGCCCAGCTGCGAATCGTGTGGGAAGAGATCCTCAAGCGCTTCGATAGGCTGGAAGTGGTCGGCGAGCCAGAGCGTGTCGAGCACAGCTTCGTGCACGGCATCAAGGACCTGCAGGTGATTGCGCACCCCAAAGGTTAATCGACTCTGCGAATAGCGCATGGTAAGTTCACGCGCAAGAAGCCAACTCTAAAGCCGGATTAGCGCGCATGAGTTGGCGAGACACCGAGGCAGGTCGCATAAAATGAACAGAATAGAGAAGTTAAAGAACGACGTGTACAGCTTTGAAGAGCTGGACACCCTGGAGAAAAACGCGACTAAATTGGGCGATAGCGAAAGCCTTGCGTTAATAGAAATCAGCCGAGCTTCAAAAACTGCCAAGGGTGAGAAGCCCAAAAGCACCGTCGGAGAAGATGGCAGGCCTTTGACCAAGCGGGCTCGTCGGGAGCAAAAGACCAAGCGTTAGTTGAACGCGAAGGCCGCGGTAGGTCTCTTCGGCTGCAACTACCGCTCACGCCCCTTCTGGGCCGCCTTTCTCTAATTTATCCATAGCTGAATGCTGTTGCCTTCTCACTAAACGTCCAGAGCTTATCCGCAGTGCCCTCATCCTGAACCCATGGTTTAGCTTTGACCTGTTTGCAGTTGCTAAAGTAGGCACCACTGATTCCGCCCACTGCGTCGCTCTCGCACAGATAAAGCGATGTTTCCGCCCCTTGATCCGGGCTGCGAAAAAAAGGCTTCAGTAGCGCGGGCAGCAGCTTTGAGAAAAGCCCTTCGTTTTGTGTGCCGAGGGAAGTGGATACCGCTCCGGGGTGAAGGCAATTCACGGTGATAGGCGTTTGCTGGAGGCGTTTCGCAAGACTCCGGGTGAAGAGAATATTGGCCCCCTTGGAGCGCCCGTATTCCCGGAAGGTTTTATAGCCATTGTCCGCCTGCATGTCGTCGAAACCCATGCCCTTTACAAAACGATGGGCATCCGAGGCGACATTGACGATACGGGCAGCGGGAGCCTCCAGAAGCCTTGGTAATAGCAGCCCGGTGAGCAGGAAGGGTGCCAGGTGGTTCACCGCGAGTGTTTCCTCGAAACCGTCGACGGTCACTTTCCGGTGAGTGTTAACCACGCCTGCATTGTTGAGCAATATATCGATAGGTTCATTCAGCGCCAGACATAGCTCGGCAGCCTTGCGCACACTTGAGAGGTCCGCCATGTCCATGAGGATCACCTCGGGTTTGCTGCCACCGCTAGTCACAATTTCCTCTGCCAGAACATCGCCTTTCTCCAGGTTGCGACACAGCAAAACAAGCTTTGCGCCCTGACCTGCCAGGTACAGCGCGGAACTTCGTCCAATCCCTGCGGTGGGACCAGTGATCACGATGCGACGCCCGGATATATCCATACTCTGCCAACCCTGAAGAAGTATAAGTGCTTGAATACTACCAGAGGACTCAGCCCGGCTGGCAAAACCCTCACAGCGTCAATCCTCCTGTTATAGTGGACTCGAGGCGACAGCGAAGGATACGTATTCTTAACCAATGCTAAAAACGAGGACAAGAATATTCTATGGCATTGGCGGCGGCGTCTATGCCGTCAAAGAAGCGGCGTACGCGATATTTATCTTGCTGTTCTACACACAGGTGCTGGGCCTGTCCGGATTTGCGACCGGCGCGATAATCGCTATCAGCCTGCTATGGGATGGAATATCCGACCCGCTGATAGGAAGTTGGTCAGATCGGCTTCGCAGTCGCTACGGCCGGCGACACCCATTCATGGTGTACAGCATCCTGCCTGTCGCCATCGGTTTCATAGGGCTATTTTCACCGCCGGCCTCAGTGGTTGAATCGTCGGGCCTTCTCGCCTTATGGCTACTGTTCTGGTCGCTATGGCTGCGAACCTTCACCACCACATTCTCTATTCCACACCTGGCTTTAAGTGCAGAGCTAAGCAGTGACTACCACGAACGTAGCCAGCTAATGGGCACGCGCCTCGGCTTTATGTTCATGACGACGCTTTTTCTGCCAGCAGCCGGCTTCGTCTTTATCTTCGGCGCGGACCCAAACATTGATGGCCGCTTCGTTGCGAGCAATTATCCCTGGTATGGCCTTATGTCGGCGGGTCTTGTGATCACACTGGGAACCCTCACGGTGATGGGCACACGCCGACACACCAGCCAGCCTGATACCGGAGGAGAACACTATGGGCTCCCCCGACTCCAGCACTTTATCGACGATGTAGTTCAGACCTTTCGCAACAAGACGTTTCGCACGATGATCGCTTACGATGTCGCCGCTTCAATCAGTTGGGGAAGCACATCGGCACTGAACATTCTTGTAGCAACCTATGTGTTCGAATTCAGCCCGGATGAAATGGCTATCACTCTGGCGGCACCCAGCCTGACGGCCGTACTGCTGGTTTGGGCACTGCTCAAACCCATCAGCGAGCGATGGGAAAAACCACAGATCATGCGCTACACCCTGTGGGGTGGTCTGCTCAACGGCTTGTGGTTAATCCCCCTCAAACTAGCGGGCGTGCTGCCTCCCAATGATACCCCTGCCATCCTGGCACTGAACGTTTTGAGTCTTACACTGTATATGTTTTTCTTCTTGCTGCGCGTCACCAGCGCTATGTCGATCGTGGCCGACATTACCGACCAGCATGAACTCGAACAGGGTGGCCGAAGAGAGGGAGGCTTCTTCTCAGTCATCAATTTCACAACCAAAATCTCCTCCCTCGTGGGCCCGCTGTACGGGGGTATCGTCCTCGATGTCATAGGCTTGAACCAACACGACTTGCCAGGTCAGGTAGCCGAGCCAGTTCTTGCGGGCCTGATGTACTCTGTACTACTGGTGTCAATTCCCACTCTTATGGCCGCTATCTACTACGCCAATAAAATCAGCTTCAGCATGCAACAAGTGAATGAGATCCAGGCTGACCTACGCGAACAAAAAGCCCCGCCGCCTACTGAGCCAGGCCAGAATCTTCACTGACATGCCTTTCGATTTCGGCTTGATTAGCTAACGCTGACCCGCGCGGCGGAAACTGCGCAAGAGTGGTCAAATGCTCCACTACGAGATTTTTAGCCGGGCCGAATGCCCACATCTTTTTGCCCATCCACTTCGTATACATACCAGACTCTTCCGCGGCTTTCTCATACGGATCTCTGCGCAGATTGAAGAGCAAGGGAGCGTTCAATTCTTCCTTTGCGCCTGCCCAGCCGTGATTCTGGACCACGAAGTGTGCCTTCCAATCGTTGTACCGAACTGCCTGAAGCGTGGCGCCGGCATAGTAGAACAATTCTTCCCTATTGCTGTCTGTCTCGCCCATCAGGAAGGACAACTGATTGTATCCGTCCAGATGAACCTTATAACCCTCATAGCCTTTCAGAAGCTCAGCGGGTAGGTCATCTGGGCCGCCGGCGGCCGCTACGAAGGTTGGCAGCCAGTCCATTCCGTCGAAAATACCGTTGTATACCTTGCCCGCTGGAAATTTACCGGGCCATCGAGCAATCGCAGGGACGCGGAATCCGCCCTCCCAGGTAGTGCCCTTTTCACCATGAAACGGAGTGGTTCCACCGTCAGGCCAGGTCATGGTCTCTGGCCCGTTATCTGAAGTGAAGACAACAATGGTGTTGTCCGCTACACCCAGCTTTTCGAGCTCAGCAAGCACCTTGCCTACATTGTCGTCCAGTTCCTTCATGATGATATCTTGCAGGCCTTTCCCATTGCCCAGTTGTTGCTCATATTCAGGCTTCAGATATGTCCAGACGTGAGCGCGCGCTGGCGCCATCCAGACAAAGAACGGCTTGCCATCATCAACTGCCCGATTAATAAAGCTAAGCGTGTGGGCAGTCACTTCATCATCGAGGCCTTTTTGACGTTCGGGGGGCGCTGGGCCATCGTCTTCGATGCGCTGTTTGCCGACGGGGCCCCATCGCTCATCTGTGATCCTCTGGTTACGTTCTGTCGCATAGGAGTGAATGATGTTTCGCGGGCCATACTGCTTGTTGAACTCCTCGTCCTGCGGCCAGTCGGGATCCACGGTGTACTCCATCGCATTCAGGTGATACAACCAGCCCCAGTACTCGTCAAATCCGCGATTCGTCGGCAACACCTGATTGAGATCACCAAGATGATTTTTGCCAAACTGCCCCGTAACGTAGCCCTGCTTCTTCAGCAGATTGGCAATAGTTGGGTCGTCCTCGTGCAGGCCCTTCTTTTCACCGGGCAGGCCCACAGTGTGCATGCCTGTTCTGACCGGCAATTGGCCGGTGATAAATGCAGAACGCCCCGCAGTGCACGACGGTTGAGCGTAGTAATCGGTGAGTCTCACCCCTTCTGAAGCAAGCTTGTCCAGATTCGGTGTCTCGATGCTCTTGATGCCCTGATGATAACTACCGAGACTCGCCCAGCCGACATCATCCGCCATGATCACCAGAATGTTCGGTTTATCCGCCGCATAAACGGTGCTACAGCACATCACGGTTGCGAGTGTCGCTCCCATTCTGCGTATGTGAGTTGTGAAAGTTTTCATTCAGTTACGTTCCTGTTCGACACTAGTCAATACTAAATAGCCCTCATGATACGCAACTGTGTATACAAGAGACCACTATCAATGACTACCCAATCACTACCCAAGCACTGCCCGAGTGGTCTGCAGCAGAGAGAACAACGTATTTCCCTTCTTTAACACGAGAACTTATTTATGCCAGAGGGGCCCGAAATTCGGCGCGCCGCCGACGAGATCGCCCAGGTACTGGAGGGCCGCGTCGTTGAGCGTGTCAGCTTTGCCCATCCGCCACTGCGGCACCATGGCAAGCGCTTTAAGGGGCGTCGGGTGGAGCACGTTGAAACGCGAGGCAAGGCCCTGCTGACTCATTTTGATCACGGTTGGACTATCTACAGTCACAACCAACTGTACGGTGTCTGGCACGTGGCAAAACGCGGCAGCCTGCCAGACACCAAGCGAAGTCTGCGCCTTCGCCTGACAACCGCGAGTCATGAGGCACTGCTATACAGTGCATCAGAAATCAGCGTGTGGAGGACCGACGAGCTGGACCAGCACCCCTTCCTGAGCCGACTCGGTCCAGACATTCTCAATGAGAACCTGGAATGGCGGACTATCACAGCTCTGTTAGAAGAGCCGCGTTTCGCAGGGAGACAGTTGGGGGCGCTCTACCTTGACCAGACTTTTCTTGCCGGGCTAGGCAACTATCTGCGCAGCGAGATCCTGTTCGCGGCCGGTCTGCACCCCTCAATGACACCCTCGGAGCTGACCCGGGGCCAGCTGGGACGCCTGGCCCGCAGTACCCTGGACCTCAGTCGGCGCAGCTATCTCACCGGCGGGATAACCAACCCGCCGGCCCGCGCGCGCAAGCTTGAAGCAGCCGACGCCAGTTTCGGGCAGCGGCGCTTCGCCGTCTTCGAGCGAGAGGGACTGGCATGCTACGAATGTGGCGTGCGAATTGAGCGCATCGATATCAGCACGCGCAGGCTTTATCTTTGCAAGCAATGCCAACAGGCTCCCAACGCCGGGGCCAGACAGAGGGGTCTATGAAAATCTCGTTAACGCAACTACAGCAACTCTCCACGCCAGTTGCAGCCATTGTCTATTCACTCGAACGCTCGATTTATCAGGTCTATATCCGGCTTCCGGACGGAGAGGCCCTGCTGACCGAAGATACGGGCAAGGCTTTCCAACGCCGCAACCTGCAGTCGGTCCGCGAAGCATTGCTCTCGCAGCCGGTATCGATGCTGCAATTACGTCAACATTCCGCCTACGATGAAATGATCGGCCAGCCAGTTCGGGAGCACGATAACCTGCTCCAGCTACCCCTCTCGCTGGAGCAGTACCCGTAGCCTGACACCTGGCGACCGGCAAGCGGTCCACATTGACAATGCGCGCCTGCACAGATTTCAATCCTCCACCGTTTTCTGTTAATCCTACCTTTAGCGCTAGCACAATCATCCCGCTTTCATTAGGATGCGCTCCCCGCTCCATGGCCAACAGCCGGGGGGGGTTCTTCTTTGCTAGCTGTCACTACATGGAATAAACAATGCGCATCATTCGCCTCGTTCTCGGCAAACTGATTCTGTTCCTCAACTGGGCGTTCACCCCGAAATCCATTGCCCGCGACCCGCTGGCTCAGGCGACCATCGATGAGCAGACAGGCAGCCTGACGCTGTATCAATACGAGGCCTGCCCCTTCTGTGTAAAGGTACGTCGCACAATGAAGCGCCAGGCACTGAACATTGAAACCCGGGACGTCAAGCGATCAGAGAAGGCCCGGGAAGAGCTGCTGGCCGGAGGCGGCAATTTGAAAGTGCCTTGCCTGCGGATCAAGGATAGCGAGCAAAAGTCCCGGTGGATGTATGAGTCCGGGGAAATTATCGATTACCTGGAAGGCAGATTTGCCGCGGGATGACACCACAATGCGCATTGTAGAAATTACGAGAGAACCTGTAGAGCTTTACAAGATCCTCAAATTCGAAGGGCTGGTTGTCACAGGTGGCGAAGCGAAGCTGCTCATTGGAGATGGCCAGGTGACCGTCAATGGTGAGACCGAGACGCGTCGGCGCAGAAAAATCGTCAACGGCGATGTTATCGATTTTCGCGGCGAAAAGCTTCAGGTACAGCTAGTCTAAGGCCGGCAGGCCACATCCCCCTCTGGCGTCCCCGGTCATGCACATGGCGTGTTCGGACATAGGCCACCCACCACACATTACGTAGTCTTGGATCTGTAAAAACGGCAAACTCTCACTAAACCAGCGAGGGTCCGGGAATGGATCGTTTAATAATCGTTTCAGCTTGGTATGGATCATACCGGCAGTCATTTGTTATTCCCTGAGCCCTGACGCAACCCAGAACGAGCGTACTAAGCATGAAGCACACATTTAACCTCCTGGCATTACTGCTGGGTATGAGCCTGCTGGCCGCCTGTGGCGGCGGTGGTGGTTCATCCAGCCGCCCCGCTGAGACACCTCCAGCGGCCGAACAACCCGAGGAAGAAGTAGACCCCAATCTGATTGTGATTGAAGCGGGTGACGACTTCCAAACCCGCCTGATGGAAGCCATGATTGAAGCCCAGCCCGGCCACATAATTGAGCTGCCTGAGGGCGAGTTCAGCTTCAACAGTGCGATCAGCCTGGACGTGGACAACGTCACTATTCGTGGCCAGGGCCACGAAAAGACCCTGCTCAACTTCGACGCGCAGACCAGCGGCGGCGAAAGCGTGTTGGTGACCAGCAACAATGTCACCCTGGAGGGCTTCGCAGTGATAGACGCCCCCTCCGACGGCATAAAGTTCAAGTTCAGCAACGGCGTGACCATGCGCGCCGTTCGTGTTGAATGGACCTGCGGTGCCTGCAGCGAAAACGGCGCCTACGGTATCTACCCGGTGCAAACCGAGAACGTATTGATTGAGGACAGCGTGGCCATCGGTGCGAGCGACGCGGGCATCTACGTCGGCCAGTCCGACAAGATCATTGTGCGCCGCAACCATGCCTCCCTGAACGTGGCCGGTATCGAGATCGAGAACTCCAGCAACTCGGAGGTCTACGACAACGAGGCGGTGGATAACACCGGCGGCATCCTGGTCTTCGACCTGCCCAACCTGTCTCGCGAAGGTACCCGCACCAAGGTCTACAACAACGTTATCAGCCACAACAACACCACCAATTTTGCCCCCGGCGGCAGCATCGTGGGTGTAGTACCCACAGGTAGCGGCATGCTGATCATGGCGTTCACCGACGTGGAGGTGTTTGGCAATACCATTGAAGACAACCAATCTGCGGCCATCGAAATTGTGCACTACGATATCAGCGGCCGTCCCACGGACGACCCCAACTACGACGGCACACCGCGCCGTGTCTACATTCACGACAACCAATACAGCAACAACGGCTATGAGCCTGCCGAGCTGGCAGCAGAAGTAGCGCCATTGTTTGCCGCCGCAGGTGGCATGCCGCAAATCTTCTACGATGGGATCGGCGAGCAGGGCGGACGCTTTGAAGACGCCGACCGAATTTGTATCCAGGAAGACGCTTCAGTGAGCCGCGGCATACTGTTCGGCGAGAATGGCCCCAGCCTGGACCAGTCCTATTTCGACTGTGCCCATGCCTCGCTGCCGGAAGTCGTACTGGATTCCCCAGAGGAAATTCTGGAGGGAGAAAAGCCGCTGACGGATGAGGAGATTGCCCAGATCTGCACACCCGAGGGAGATACACCCAACTTCGCTGCGGTGGAAGTGAGCTGCGACAGCCTGTCAGCCTACAATCTGTTTGCCGACCCCAGCGATCCACGCCAGGGCCCCAATACAGGCATCGGCTACGACATGATCACCCCGCTGTTCACCGACTATGCGGAAAAGTATCGATTCATTTTTATTCCTGAAGGTAAGCAAGCAGCCTACAGCTCCAAGGAGTCACTGGACTTCCCGGTGGGCACGATCATCGCCAAGACCTTTACCATGCCCTATGACTTCCTGAATGAGGCAGCGGGTGAAGAGATTATCGAAACCCGCTTGCTCATCCACCGGAAAGACGGCTGGAAGGCACTGCCGTTTATCTGGCGGGAAGACCTCAGCGATGCCGACCTCGCCCTGGCCGGCGGCACTCGCGAACTCAGCTGGATTCACAGCGACGGTAGCAATCGCAGCACCAACTACGTGATTCCCGACGCCAACAGCTGCAAAACCTGTCACAGCACCGTCAGGGCAGAAACCGGCAGCGGCGTGAATATGGAAAGTGTTCTCACACCCATTGGCCCCAAAGCCCGCTTCCTCAACAAGGACAACCAGTACAACGGCAAAACCGTCAATCAGTTGGCCTATATGGAGCAACAGGGTGTACTGGTGGGCCTGCCTGAAGATCTGGAGAGCATCGATACGGTGCCTGTCTGGGACGACACCGCTGAAGACCTGCAGAACCGCGCCAAAGGCTACCTGGACGCCAACTGCGCTCATTGCCACAGCCCAGGCGGCTTTGCCAGCAACTCGGCCCTGTTCCTGGAATACTGGCGTGAAGTGGACACCAGCTACGGCATCTGCAAGACGCCGGTGGCCGCAGGTGGCGGTTCGGGTGGCTTGAGGTTCGACGTGGTGCCCGGCGATGCCGATTCCTCCATCACCGTTTACCGCATGAACTCAAACGAGCCCGACGTGCGCATGCCGGAAATCGGCCGCAGCGTCATTCACGACGAAGGTGTAGGCCTGGTGCGGGAATGGATCAACAGCCTGCAAGGTAACTGCGAGTAACGCCTCACATTTGACGCAAAACGCCCCGCACAATATGTCTTGTGCGGGGCTCCTCTCCCAGGGTAATTCCAAACATCCGGAATAACATCCGCAGCGTATATCCAACATGCGCAAACTCTATTGGTTCCAGAACGATCTCCGCCTGCAGGACAATCCGGGGCTGCTAGCCCAGCAGGACGCCGAAGGCTTACTGCTCGTGTATCTGTGGCCGGTCAATCGCCCCTGGTGCAACACGACCGGTATGGGCAACCAGCGCGAGCGTTTTCTTCGTGAGAGCCTGCAAGCACTGCAGGCATCATTAGCTAGTCTGGGCCAGAATCTGTTGGTTCTTGAGGGGTCGCCGGAGTTGGTCATTCCGGACCTTGTGCGCGACTACCGCATCGATGCCGTCGGGACCAGCGCCACTCCCGGATACTACGAGCGCAAAACCCTGAACCTGTTGCGCTCCCGCCTTGATATACCGATGAATGTCTACGCGGGCAACACCCTGCTTACTCGCGACGAATTACCTTTCGCCCTCGGTGAGTTACCCGGGCAATTCACGCCTTTCAAAAAAACGGTAGAGCAGCTGGAGATAACGGCTCCGCGGCCCGTGCCCGACACCTTGCCACGCCCTCCCTCGGTTCGCTTTCACCGAGTGCCTGACGCGACCGCACAACCACATACTGCACTCGCTGTTCGAGGCGGCAGCCAGAATGGCAGGCGTCGCCTGCGCCAGTTTGTATTCGAGGAAAAGGCGATCCTGAACTACAAGCAAACACGGAACTGCCTCGATGGCCTCAGCGGATCCACCACCCTGTCACCCTGGCTCGCCAACGGCGCGCTGTCTGCCAGAGAGGTGGCCGCAGCGCTCGGGGAATTCGAAATCACGCACACCAGCAATGAATCCACGTACTGGTTGCTCTTTGAACTACTGTGGCGCGAGTTCTTCCACTGGCGAGCAGTACACGACGATGTAAGTCTGTTCGAATTGCGCCCCACTGGCGGTCAGAAAAAACTGCGCAACTGCACCTTCGAGCCACGCGGCTTCGCCCGCTGGTGCAGTGGGGATACCGACTATCCACTGGTCAACGCACTCATGCGCCAGCTGGTCGCCACAGGATGGATGAGCAATCGCGGCCGCCAGATAGCGGCCAGCTGCCTCATCAATGAACTGGGCATGGACTGGCGCCATGGCGCAGCGTTCTTTGAGAAGCATTTGCTGGACTACGACGTGGCCAGTAACTATGGCAATTGGCAGTACATTGCCGGTGTCGGTGCCGATCCGCGCGGCGGACGCCACTTCAACCTCGACAAGCAGGCCAGCGAGCACGACCCCGAGGGCATCTTCGTAGAGAAATGGGAAGGCAAGCAGCCCAGTCAGCCCGAGTTCGTTACCGACGCGGCGGACTGGCCGCTTCCCTAAAGATAGTCAACGCAGCCAGCAGCTAGATGGCTGCTTTGGCGTTCGACTAACCAAGCGGATCTATCGGACAAATTTGGCCTACAGCTTGCTCAATCACTGCCGCCGCCTCCAGGCACAAATCTTCACGCCACAGGTCCGAATATATCTGCACCCCTGTGGGCAGGCCGTCAACAACGCCCATTGGCAGCGCCACTGCAGGAATGCCGAGTAGATTCCCCGGCGTGATGAATTTCAGTTGATTGAACGTGGTATTGGCGTCGTCGCCCAGGTTTAGGTCGGCATCGTGCAGAAATGGAAGATCAGTCCACGTAGGGCCAATCACTAGCGGGTAGCTCTGGAAAAAGTCGGACCAGAGACGCATCAACCTTGCGCGATCAGTATGCAAAACCAATGAGGGCATGTCCGCGACATCAAAGGTCGTGACCAATTCATCCAGCAGCGCCACCGTGGGCTCGCTCATCAGTGGGCTTATAAAGGGCAGGGTCTGGACAATATCCGCGGCCAATAAATGCCCCCACAGTTCATTGACGCGCTCAAGCTCCGGCGGCGCGGTTTCTTCAACCAACCAGCCCTTGGCCGCCAGCTCTGCACCTGCTCGCCGGATAGCCGAGACCGCACCGTCGGGCAACGCCAAACCAGGTATCGAGGTCACTAGAGCAGCTCGTTTGCACGCGGGTTCTGGCCCCTGCATTGGAGCGTCTACAGAGAAGGGATCCCTGTGATCACGACCTGAGAGAATACTGAAAGCCAGCCGTAAGTCTTCGACGTGCCGCGCCATGGGCCCGTCTACGCACATTAATTGGGCAGCGAGATAAAAATCTTCCGGCGGCAATGACGATGCGTGAGGAATCCTGCCCGTCGTAGGTTTCAGCGACGTAATGCCGCAACAGTAAGCGGGGTTTCGCAAGGAGCCCCCAATGTCATTGCCCAGCCCAATGGGGCTCATTCCCGTTGCCAGGGCGGCGCCCTCCCCGCCGCTGGAACCCCCGGCTGTTCGAGTAGGGTCCCAGGGATTCAGCGTTCTGCCGCGCAAGGGGTTGTCAGTCGTAATCCTGAGACCCAGCTCCGGCATATTCGTGCGTGCCAGAGGGATAGCGCCCGCCGCCTTCATCCTGCTCACCACAGGTGCATCAGCACTGGGCACTGCCTCGGCCATCGCGGGCAATCCCTGGGTTGTTGCTGATCCTACGCAATCCAGGTTTTCCTTGATCGAAAATGGCACTCCGTGCAGAGGTGCCGTGGAGGCTTTGCCGTCGGCTTCATCAGCCGCACTGAGTGCGCTATCGGCGAGGACCACAGTCACCGCGTTGACTGCCGGATTCACTGTTTCGATGCGCTCGAGGTGACTCTCGACCACCTCCCGACTGGACACGTGTTTGGTCTTTATCATTTGCGCCAGCGCGCATGCAGACTGTCGCCAAAGTTCATTAGCCATGAAAGATATCACCTGCTCGTTTTTGCGATTCTAGATTCAATCATAGCTGGAGCCGCCAGAACAGCCGCCCCAACTCAATAATCAAAGGCTTCAACAAGCATTGACAGTAGCACGCTTTTTGAGCATATTTTTAGTCGCGCTGGAGGTTCTATCTTCATATATAGGAAACGTCGATTTTTGACGTTTCCTTATCGACCAGCGGCGCGACCAGACAAGTACATATAATTTTAATAAAGCTTAGAGGCACCGATATGTCCGCATCTTGCAGGATAAAAAAACTAGTCTTAGCTACTGCTATTGCCAGCACCGCTGGCATCGCCCAGGCTCAGCAACTCGAAGAGATCATCGTAACCGCACAGAAACGCGCTGAGAGCCTTCAAGACGTACCTATTTCAGTCACCGCCATGCAAGGCGAAAAGCTGCAGGATGCCGGCATTCCCAATATGGCCGCCCTGGCGGACTACGTTCCAAATCTGCACATTGCAAGCGCTTCGGTGAACACCAATATCTACATGCGAGGCATTGGCTCGGGTAACAACCAGGCATTTGAACAATCGGTGGGTATGTATATTGATGGTATCTACATGGGTCGAGGCAGGCAGTATCGTGCTGGTTTCCTTGACGTAGAACGAGTGGAAGTACTGCGTGGCCCACAGGGCACCCTGTTCGGAAAAAACACGGTTGCCGGCGCCGTCAACATCACCTCACGCTCGGCGTCACCTGAAGATGAGTTCAACGGTGAAATATCGGCCGCTCTCGAGTCCAATGATGGCCAGATTTATGAAGGCTTTATCAGTGGCGCGCTAACAGATACATTTGCTGCACGTCTTGCCTTCAAATATCGCGAGACCGATGGCTACGTAGAGAATAACTTCCTCGACGACGATGAAGGCCAGATAGAAGAAGCATCCTATCGGGTGAGCCTCACCTGGTTGCCAACAGACAATCTCGACATTGGTTTCAAGTACACCAATACCGACTTCGAGCGCACTGGCGCGCCCTCTGCTACACAGCTTTATCTCGACCCTGAGAGCCGCGCAGAACTGTTCCCTAATCTGGGCCAGTTCGGTGTTCTGGGTTATTTGCTGACAGATGTTTTCTATCCCGAAATGGCAGAAGAAGCCAAAAAGGACTACGCCACCTACAAGGATAATGGCTATGGCCAGAGTCAGGCCGATGGCATAGGTATCGGTATCAACCCGGACTCCAATGACGAGGAATTCAATACCTACGCCCTGAATATTGATTACGACATGGGCAACCTTACCCTGACCTCCGTTACCGGCTACACAGATTACCAATACATAGACGGCGTAGATGTCGACTGGCTGCCGCTGCAGTTTATCCACAGAGACGACGATCAGGAATTCGATCAGTTCAGCCAGGAGCTTCGCATCACTTCACCCGGCGGTGAGTTCTTCGACTACGTAGCCGGCGCCTACTACGAGCAAAGCGAACTGGAGTTTGACCGCAGAGTTGCCATCGATGCCAATATGGACGGGCTGGTACCAGAACTCCTGGGCATCCCCAGTGCGCTACTGATAGCAACCGCCGGCGCTTACGGTGCTGAGCAGATCGGAAGAAATCACTATTACAATCTGGATTCAGAATCCTGGGCGATGTTTGGCCAAGGCACCTTCAACCTGTCCGATACGCTGCGCCTGACCGTCGGTCTGCGTTACACGGAAGAAGAAAAAGAAGTTGTTAGTCAGCAAACTTTGAGCGACTCCATTACAGGTATGGATGTCGCGAGCGACAACTACTTCCTGGCCGCGATTCAAGCTGGGGAGTTCAACACCTACGCCTATAACTTCAAAGACGACCGTAAAACTGACAGCTGGATTCCGTCGGTTAACTTACAGTGGGACGTAACAGACGACAGCATGCTATACGCAAGCTTTTCACAGGGCTTCAAGAGTGGCGGCTTCACTTCAGCTGATGACGGTGAGCCGGGCGGCGTACCCCAGGGCACGCTTCCCTGCGCTCCCAATCCTGACGGCACGATCACGATTGAAGACTGCTACGACGCAACAATACCCAACGATGACTTCGAGTTTGACGATGAAACCGTGGACGCGCTGGAAATCGGTGGTAAGCACACCCTGCTCGACGGCGGTATGACCTTGAACTGGGCAGCGTTCTATACAGTATACGACGATCTGCAAACCTCCATCTTCAAGGGCGTTGGTTTCCAGGTAAAGAATGCCGCCAGCTCCGAGGTATACGGCATCGAGATCGATGCGCTGTGGCAGGCCACGGATAACCTACGGCTCGGAGGCAACTTCGCCTGGCTGGATGCCACCTACGACGATTTCAAAGATGCACCCTGTACCGCTATCCAATTGGATGTGGATGAGTTTTGTGGCTCAGCAGACGGCGTGACCAACAATGATCTCTCTGGCGCTCCCACGACCTATGCCTCGGATTACAGTGCGGCGTTGTTCGCCGATTATATCTACACGATGAACCAGGATATGGAGCTGTTCGTTGGCGCTGATGTCAATTATCGCGATGACTTCAACTCCGCGGGCGACAATGATCCGCTTGATGTGATTGACGCCTACACCAAGGTCAACATGCGGTTCGGCGTACGCGGCGAAAAATGGGAAATCATGTTCTACGGGCGGAACGTCTTTGATGAGGCGAACCTGGCACAGGGCTTTGATACTCCCACTCTCTCTGGCTCTCACACCTACTTCATGGAAGAGGGTGAGATCTGGGGTGGCCGCTTGAAGTACGCTTTCTAACAGCGTTGCCTGGGTTAAGAACCGCGCCTTTTGGTGCGGTTTTTTTTGCTCCCGGAAAAGTATATCGGATGGTGGGCAAGACCTGTACGGGGTAAGTTTTCACGCGAGGAACGCTAGACCCAACGATTCAATTTCTGCTACCGTTTAATTGTTCGTTTTCCCATAACTAAATAATCAAGGGTAAACCATATGTATCGCATGCCGTTCGATCGAAAAATTTTGGCCGCCGCTCTGGTGGGAACGTTCGCCACCAGCAATGCTCTCGCCCAGTCCGTGGGCGCACTCGAAGAAGTGATCGTCACCGCAGAAAAGCGCGCGACTACCGTCCAGGACACGCCTATTGCTGTCAGTGCCTTTAGTGGCGACGAACTGGACAGGGCCTTGATCAGCAAGCCTCTGGACCTGCAGTTCAATGTGCCCAACATGCTGATGAGTAAGGACAATTTCACCACCGCAGCTATATCTATTCGTGGCATTGGTAACCTCGCCATCGGATCTGCTTCAGATAGTGGTACCGGCGTGCACTTCAACGGCGTCTATCTCAACGGCGGAAGAATTTTCGAAACCGAGTTTTATGACGCCGAACGTGTAGAGGTGCTCCGCGGGCCCCAGGGCACGCTATACGGCCGCAATACGACAGCGGGTGTGGTCAACATGATCACCAACAAACCCACCGATGAGCTTGAGGGAAACATTAACGTTGAACTGGGTAACTACAGCCATGCCAAGATCAAGGGCGCGCTGAACCTGCCGCTCGGCGACCAGTGGGGGCAGCGTTTCGCGATGTTCTACAGTGAGCGCGATGGCTATGTCGATAACGAATTCAATGGCGATGACGTGGATGGGCGCGACATGTGGTCGCTACGTTCGTCCACTCGCTGGGCTGGTGAGAATGCCGACGCCACCCTGGTGATCAATTACTTCGAAGAAGACTCCACACGCATGCGCGGCAGCAACCAGCGCTGCCTGAAAGACGAAGAGGCAATTCTCGGTTGCCTGCCGACGGGGCTTGCGGACCAAAACACCAATAGCGGCGCCACGGTTACCGGCTTTCTGACCCAGGTGGCTGGTAGCTTCCTCGGCTTACAATTCCCAGCCGATGATTTCGCCAACTCTCCCAAGAATGCGGATCCGCGCGAGCAGTATCTGGACTTCACGCCTCAGTATGAGGTTGAAGACCTCATGATATCCCTCGAATCCAATATTGATTTCGCCGACTATACGTTGACCGGTATTCTGGGCTATCACACTTCTGATTTTAACGCGCGCAACGACTATGACTTTACCGTTGCATCGGAACAGTGGCCGGTAGAAGTAGATGTGGATCGCGGGCCAGACGGTGTTATCACCGTCGACAGGGCCTATTCTTCAGACCGTTCCACTACCGAACCTGAACAATACAGCGCCGAACTGCGCCTGGCTTCTGATTTCGGTGGCGACTGGAACTTCATGCTCGGGGGCTTCTACCTGGACTACCAGTCAGACGTCCACTATTACGTCTATTCAGCGGCACTCTCACTCTTCGGGCAGACCACAGGTATTCCGCCTGAGCAACAGCTGTTTGACAATGACACCACCGATTACCACCTGGAAACCTGGGCTGCTTTTGGTGAGGTGTACTGGCAGGCTACCGACGACATTCTGGTCACGGCCGGCTTGCGCTACAGCGCAGAAGAAAAGAGCTCCAAGCAGCGCACGATTTATCTCGGTTTCCTGTCTGATCCTACTGCACCCGACGGTGGCTACGACGACTTCAGCGGTGACTGGGAAGAGCCCACAGGAAAGTTCAACGTCACCTGGGATGTGGCCGACGACATCATGACTTATGTCACCCTCTCACGCAGCTACAAGTCGGGTGGCTTCAACCCGATTGCTGCCGACTCTCCTGTGCTCGAGGCGGACCCATCGCTCGCAGAATTTGATCCTGAGTACATCAATTCGTTTGAAATGGGCCTGAAGTCGCGCTTTTTCGACCAGACACTGCAAGCCAACCTGACCTACTTCTACTACGACTACGAAGGTCTGCAGATTTCCACCATCACCAACCAGACCTCTCTTAACCTGAACTATGATGCGGCAATTCAGGGCATCGAAAGTGAGTTTGTTTGGGTGCCAACCGATAACCTGCGTTTCACCGCGAATGTCGCCTGGCTGGATTCTGAGATGGATGGAGGTTCCAGCCTGGACACCGCGGATATCAATACGCTCGGTACCACCGAGAATATTGTTTCCAGCCCCAACAGCAATCTCTACATTGGCGCCGGATGCCCCGAAGGTGTATTCCCCTGTGCTGGCCTGGATAAGAGCCTCGATGGCAACGAGTTGCCCAACGCACCCAACTTTTCGGTCAACCTGGGAGCATCCTATGCCTTCTACCTGGAAAACGGCATGGAGTTAGTCGCGGGCACCAGCTACTACTGGCAGGACGAGTTCTATACCCGCATTTTCAACACCGGTAACGATACCGTTGAAGAGTGGGATGTATGGAATGCGACACTGACCCTGTACAGCGCAGATCGCACCTGGTTCGTCGAAGCCTGGGGTCGTAACCTCAATGACGACGACCACGTAACAGGCCAGTACCTGGGTGATCAGAACGTCGGCCTCGCGACCAATCAGTTCCTGTTGGAGCCACGCACCTATGGCGTGACCCTGGCATACAATTTCTAGTCCCGTCGTAAAAAGCCCGGATCTCATATGAGATCCGGGCCTTACTCGCTTAGCTTGAGATGACGTGCTCAGAACATATAGGTGAAATCAACACCGTAAGATCGTAGCCCCGACTGGTGATTAAAACTGCCACCGAACTCTGGCGCTGGAATTACCTCCTGCAGATACTCTTCATCAGTGATGTTGCGTCCCCAGGCTGTCACAGTCCAGTTTTCAGCTTCAAGCCCTACTCGCAGATTCAGCGTGTCGTAAGCATCACGAGAAGACTTGCTGAAGTCCTGCGAGAATGCACCGGGCGCCGCGAAAAGGAAGTTCCAGATCGTCGGTGTTGGCTCGCCCTGCAGTGTGTGGAACCAGGTCTCGCCAACGTATTGCCAGTCCAGCCTAGTCACCAGATCGATACTGCCCAGCGGCATCACCCACTCTGCACCAAGATTACCGGTTGTGTCCGGGGCCTGCGGCACGTCATTGCCTTCTGAAAGGGGGCGATTCTTGTTCTCTTCGATTTCAGAGTCAAGCAAACCGATACCACCATAGAAAGTCAGCCCTTCGGTGGCGAGCCATTGAAAATCAGCCTCGAATCCTTGCACATACATTTCGTCGATGGTCGTCACCGAACGCAACAGGCCGAAAGGCCCAGCGAAGAACTCGAAGAACTGATTGTCTTCCACCTCATTGCGGAAGATCGCGGCATTCAAGCGAAGGCGATTCTCGAACAGTTCTGACTTGAAACCGATCTCGTAAGTCGTCGACACTTCTTTATCGTAATCGTCGGTTACGGTGATTTGCGCGTCGACAAATTCGCCCGGCCCCCCAAAGCCTGAGTTGAACCAGAAGTTAAGCAAATCTTCGGTCCCCACGGAGTTGAATCCGCCACTGCGGAAGCCGATGCCATAACTGGCATACAGGTTGATGTTGTCCGTTGTTGCCCAGTTGAGCGTCACCTTGGGCTGGAATTGGCTGAAGCTATCGTCTCGGTCAGGGATACCATCTGGATTGTTCACAAACGCCGGATTAATAGGAACCGGGTTGCCCGAGAATCCGGGGTCGTTCAGGTTGCCGTTTAGCCCGGAGTTGTTGACGTTGGGTACCTTGTTGCTGACCTCGCGGTCCTCGTAGTCATAGCGACCGGCAATGGCAAGTTCCAGAGTTTCCGTCAGGTCGAATTCAAGCTGGCCATAGACAGCATAAACCGTGGTGTCGAAGTCATCCCAGAACAACAAATCTGTTGGATTAGGACCGTCAGCTGGCACATAAGGCGCACGCTCAAAACCCTGCCCCTGATCTGCGCCGTAGGCAACCACCACTTCCCTTTCGATCTCTGCCATGTAGACCCCGGCGATCCAGCGCAAGTTGTCGGTACCGGACGACACCAGGCGGGCATCGATACTCAGATCCTCCTGGTTCCGCTCCTGATACTGGTAGCCGTCGCAACTGGTGGCCGTATAGGGGCCGTAGACACCGGCAAAATCTCCATCGGGGCCGGGAGGCAGTACCGCGTATGGATTAAAAAACGGGCCAAAGAGGTCCGGCCGGGTAAAACTATTAAGTGTCTCCCGATCAGACTGACAAGCGGGCGTAAATTCGTATCCATAGAACGTCGCGCTGGTGCCATCCGAAAGCAGGTACTCTTCCAGGTCGTTATAGGCGACATACGTCACGAGATCAGCAAACCCCAGGTCCCAATCCAGCTTGACGGAAAGGTCCATGGTCTCTTGTTCGTTCTCACCCGGCGTGTTGAAGGTGTAACGGAAATCCAGATCGTTGACATCCTGGAAGTAACCCGGCGCCTGGAAATTTTCAGCAAAGGCGGGGAGCGCAAATGCTGCGTTGAAGTTGATGGCTCCGGCTTCAACCTCAGTATAGCCACCGCGGAAGTCCAGGCTAATGTCCTCGTTGACGTTCCAGATGACTCGCCCGCGAATGCTGGTATCCTCAATGAAGTCAACCACATCGTCCCTGCCGGTGTAGATGTTGTCGAAGTGACCGTCAGTTTCCCGCGTCGATACGGCAAGGCGACCCAACACTGTGTCTCCAACGATAGGCCCACTGACCATGGCGTTTAGTTTGTAGCTGTCGTTGTTCCCAGCGCCACCACCAATCTTGGCCTCAAATTCATCCGTTGGCATCTTGGTCGTCACCAGAATGGCACCGGCAACGGCGTTCCGACCATACAGCGCGCCTTGCGGACCTTTCAGCACTTCGATCTGTTGCACATCAAACAGCTCTTCATTAAAGCTATTCGGATTGGTACTCAATACCCCGTCAACAACGTAAGCGAAGGTTGACTCGGCGTCACGGGTCGAAACAACACCGCGGATGCTGACCTGGGTGTCCCCCACGTTTGCAGTGTCCACCAGAGTCACGTTGGGAATCAACGCGATGTAATCAGAGGCGCGTTCCACGCCCGCACGATTTATCGTCGTTTCGCTAATGGCGCTGATGGCAATTGGCACATCCTGAAGATTCTCAGTGCGTTTTCGTGCCGTCACCACCACCTCTTCGATGGTCATCGACTCCGATTGCGCCCAGACCGCCGGCCCTGCTGTTAACCCGGCTATGATGCCAGCCAGCCCTACCACTAATGGTTTTCTTCTGGAATTCATGGTGTTTCTCCTGCTGTGCAGTTGGATTAGTTACCACTTGAAACCTGAATTTTTGTACTGTTGAAGCTGGGGGATACCGGAGCAGGGAGATGCGTCTCCTCGAGACAGCGTGACTTTAGCTCCTCGATAGTGCCGCCCCGATTAAACAAGACAGTTTCCCCACGCTCTTGTTTGAGTTTGGCTCGCAGCGCCTCAGTGGCCGGTTCATCTATCTGACCCGAATGGTCCAACACAACGCCGTAGCGCAGTGCGCCATCGGTCGTAACCAGTCGACGCTCCACGTCAATTTTTACCAGCTCAGGATCGCGCAGGTAGGGATCACCCCAGCCACCCCCGCCCCAGGTATTGAAATACAACAGGTCGCCCTGCTTGACTTTAATTCCCTCGACTTTCGCAGGTAGCCATTCTTCGCTACCGTCTGTCCTGACGAGACGCTTGGTCGAGCGCTGTCCAGTTTCGCCCCCGAGGACACCCCAGGGATGTATCAGCCAGCGCTCGTCGTGGATACCAATTTCACCGTCGGCAAGGAATCGATACGCAACACTCAGACCATTGCCTCCACGGTGCAGGCCCGCACCGCCTGAGTCCGGAATGGTGGCGTATTGTTCGATTCGCAAAGGGAAGTAGGATTCGATGAATTCATTGGGGACATTAGTGAACCCTGGCCACAGGGAGTGGCCGTCGGGCCCGTCGCCCACGGGCCTGCCAGGGATACCGCCAAAGCCTATCTGGAACAACTGGAACCATTCGCCCTGGCTATCATAGCCAGAGTAGAACAAGTGTGGCGAATCCGAGAACCCTGCCGCATTGAGCATTTGCTCGGGTGCGCCCATGCCGAGTAGCGCTCCCAACAAATCAAATATTCTGCCAAGTGCATGGGTGCGACCGGATAGTGCGGCAGGAAAATTTGGCTTGAGCAGTGTGCCCTGGGGTATGCGCACGTCCACCAGGTCGTAGAAGCCATCGTTGAATACGATCTGGGGATCGACAACATTGATCGTGAACGACCCGAAGAACATCTTGAACATATCTTCATTAAGGAAGAAATTCACCGAGCTCTGTGCCTGGGGATCGGTGCCTTCAAAATCAAAAATAGCGGTTGAACCCTCGCGCCACATCTTGCAGCGAATTCGATAGGGCCCCATACCCATCCCGTCGTCACACAGGTAGTCCTCAAACTCCCTGGGTTCTTCAGGGATTATCATTTCGATAATGTGTTTCATTGCCACCTGATTACGCTGCAGCATGATATTCATCGTGGATACGAGAACATCGTCACCAAATCGCTCAGCCAATTCGACGCAACGCTTTGCGGCGGTATTACATGCGGCAACCAGCGCATTAAGATCAAAGCGATTCCACTGCGGCGTGCGCACGTTGTGCAGGATGAGCTCCAAAAGATCCTTCTGCAGTACGCCCTTTTTATACAGCTTGGTAGGAGGAATACGGATTCCCTCCTGATAGATAGACGTCGCCTGGATGGGAATTGACCCAGGCACCATTCCACCGTTATCAGACATATGACCGAACATCGCCGACCAGGCAATGTGTCTTCCGTCTTTGAACACCGGGACTAGTACCACCCAATCGGGCAGATGGGATACGGCCGCGTTACACATGTAGGGATCATTCGTGAGGATGATATCTCCTTCCTCGATTTCCTCGTCATACGCTTCGAGAAAAGGGCCAATGAAGGAACCAAATTGACCAACAACCATTTTCCCATCCGGGTTGGCGATCATTGGGAAACAATCTCCCTGTTCACGGATGCCCGGGGACATCGCGGTCCTGAACAACACCGCGTCCATTTCTTCCCGCGCGTTGCGCAGCGCATTCTCAATAATATCGACGGTGACGCCGTCTACATCGACTGTGTCGAGCGGGGTGTTGTTGCTTTCAATTATTTTGGCAGTCATATCGTCCGCTCCTCATTCCACCGGCTTGATTAGTAAGTTGCCTACCGCGTCGATCCTGGCCACGAAACCAGGAAGGATTACCGTGGTGGAGTCCATTTCAGTGACGATCGCTGGTCCCGGCACCTGCAGCTGCTGATGCAGTTTTCTACGATCGAAAATTGGCGCGTCGTGCCAGTTGCCTGCGTAATAGAACTTGCTTCGGTGAATCTCACATTCTTCTAGAGAGGCCGTCGTTGCAGCCTGCTGGAGCTCTGCAATAGCTTGCGTGCGCGCTTTCGCCACAGCCCGGATCATCAGGATTTCATGGCCATCATCGAGCTTGAACGTAAACAATTGTTCGTGCTCGGCATCAAACTGATCGGTAATCAGTGCCAGCCCTTTCTGCTGTAGCTCTGCTTCAGTGAAATCAACAGTGATCTGAAATGCCTGGCCCGCATAGCGCAAGTCAGCCTGATATGTAATCTGGTGATCTTCAGTGGGAATACCGTCGGCAAGCAGGGACTCGCCTGCGCGCACCTGGAGTTCGCGCAGATCCTGACGAAGCTTTTCGTCGCTGAGATCCTCACTCATCGTCAGATAAGTGCGAGCTGCCTCATCTTGCACCTGAGTAGTAGCATCGCCATAGGCGCAAAGCACACCTGGGCCAGGTGGCACGATGACCGGCCAGGCGTCGGTTAGAATTCCCAGAGCATTGGCGTGCAATGGCCCTGCACCGCCAAAGCCAACCAGTGCAAAGTCACGAGGATCATAGCCCTGCTCTACTGAGACAAGACGCAGCGCCCCAAACATGGATTCATTAACAATCTTGATGATGCCTTCGGCCGCTTCCATGAGTTCGATGCCCATAGCATCGGCCACTTTCTGAACCGCCTCGACCGAGGCATCGCGATTGATTTCCATTTTACCGCCCAGCTGCGCGTCGGAGGGGAGGTAACCGAGCACAACGTTGGCATCGCACACCGTAGGTTGTTCGCCGCCTTTCATGTAACACGCGGGACCCGGCACAGCACCGGCTGACTCGGGCCCAACCCGAAGGGCTTTGGTCAACTCGGGAACAAAGGCGATCGACCCACCGCCGGCACCCACCGTGCGCACATCGACAGACGGGGCCCGCACGCGCACATCGCCGACGATGGTTTCTCTGCGCACCCGCGCCCTGGAGTCCTGTATCAGGGCAACGTCGGTAGAGGTACCGCCCATGTCGAACGTGAGAATATCGTCGAACCCTGCCCGGCTACAAAAATAGGCCGCCCCTGCGACGCCGCCTGCGGGTCCCGACATGAGCAGGTTTACTGGTGATTCTGCAGAAGCTCTCGCTGAAGCCAGGCCGCCATCAGAGCGAAGAATCGACAGCTGAACATCGGCACCCATCTTGTCCGCCAAGGCGCCCTGCAAATTATTAACGTAGTTGGCGACCTCGGGTTTAACGTAGGAATTAACAACTGTCGTCTCGGTACGCTCATACTCCTGCATTTCCGGGACGACCTCACTGGAAATGGAAATGGGGACATCCACGAAGATCTCCCTGGCGATATCCCGGGCGCGCTCTTCGTGAGAAGCGTTCATATAGGCGTTGATAAAGCATATGGTCAGGGCTTCTACAGCGCCCTTCTCATGCAGCAACCTTAGATCTGCTCTTAGCTTTTCTTCGTTTAGGTCAGCGACAATGTTGCCGCCGGCATCAATGCGCTCGCTCGCTCCAATCGTTAGCTCAAGTGGGGCCAGTAATGGCTTTTTGACGTAGCTGACCCAACCACCCAACCCACCCGGGCAGAACGAGCGAGCGACTTGCAGGGTGTCCTCAAAGCCGGCGGTGGTGACCAAACCGACTGTCGACCCCTTGCCGGTCAGTACCGCATTGGTGGCGACAGTGGTGCCGTGCATCACCAGTTTTATACCTGCGGGGTCAACGCCTGACTCTTCGCAAATACGCGCTACGCCATTGAGGACTCCGACGGACGAATCTTCCGGCGTAGAGGGCACTTTGGCAGTGTACGTTTCGCCGCTGACTTCATTCATCAGCAGGAAATCGGTAAAGGTTCCTCCCACATCCACACCCAACCGGTACGTCATTCTTCTTCTCCTTGAAGATTGCCTGAGGAAGGTCTACGCGGTTTATTGAGAGCGAAAGGTACTGATGACCCTGGCCTCTAGCTCGCCGGCTTTTTTCACGCCGCAACGGCTGAACCCAACGCTTCTCCCGGGTACCTGACCACAGAACGAAAGCGAAAATTATTTTATAATCAGTTACTTATACAACCATGTGCGCTCAAACAGCGAGCGCGCGTCATACATAAGGCTACGGCAGGCAGGTAGCTTTGGATTCATCTCGAGAAGAGAATTTCAAAACGCAGGCGCTCACGCTCCGTCATCTTGCGTCAACTGCAGTATAGCGCCGTTGAAAATGGTGGGATCAAGGTCGCGTACTTGCCACCCTTCAAGCCCTGTACGCGGACCCTCTCCGCCGAGTCCGTTTAAGTTGGACTCTACCTTGGCCGAGGCAGCTTCTAGAGACTCAACCTCAAACGACAAGAGGAACAAGCCCTCCCCGTGTTCGGCGAGATGTTTTGCCGGTACGCCATCAGGGTCAATTGGCTCGATCAGGACAATCCAGGTTTCGCCCGCCTTGAACCGGGCAGTTTTAACGCCCCTGGCATCGAGGTCGCCATATTCAAAATGATCGATCTCAAATGCGAGCTGATATTTGCGAACAGCACTATCAAGATCATTCACTAGCAGATTAATGTGATGTACTTTTTTTAGCATTGTGCTTCCAGTTGCTGGGCGGCGTCTTGTTACTTATGAATTGACGCTTTGGCATCGATGCAGTTGATGGTCGCATAATGCCTGAGGCTCTACCAATTGATACCGTGCAGCACTGACCACCCAAAAAAAGACTGCTACGATGACCTGAGTTTTACCGAGGAGCTAATGCTTTGAAAAAAGTTCTTATCATCGCAACGATCATGATCGCCGCTGGCGCTTTCTATACCGTTCCCAAAGTGATTGGCGGTGCCCGCGCCTACGTGTTTGGTTATCCTCTCGTGGTCATGGAGCTCACCCGCCGAGGAATGGTAGAGGCTGAGGGTGTAAACCGCTTTAATCACAATCAAGTGTTTCCGGATCACACCTTCCGCGAGGTAGTACGGCCAAACACCGACACGCTCTACAGTTCAGCCTGGCTCGATCTCACCGACGGCCCCCTGCAGCTTGACACTCCGGATACCGCCGGACGCTACTTCGTTATTCCACTGATGGACGCCTGGACCAACGTTTTCGCCAGCATTGGCAAGAGAACCCGCGGCACGGGTGCAGCTAGCTATCTGCTGGCAGGCCCTGACTGGCAGGGAGATGCTCCCACAGGCATGGAACTGGTCAGGGCACCCACCAACATGGTTTGGGTCATCGGCCGCATTCAGACCAATGGCCCCGATGACGTCGCCTCGGTTGGTGTTCTGCAACAAGGGTTTCGGCTTGTCCCGCTGGACAATCCAGCGCCGAGCGCCCACTTAGCTAAAAAAGCCGCGCCATTGTCGCCAACGAATGCCGGTCTCGATCCTTACGCTCAGATAGAGAACATGCCCGCAGCGGATTTCCTGCAATTGCTGGCACAACTAATGGCGGAGCAGCCGGCGACAACCAGAGACGCCCCCTACCTGCAGCAACTGGTGGGCATCGGCCTGCTGGCGGGCCAGCGCTATGAGATAGAGCGTCTGTCTTCGCTGGACGCATGGTTGCTGGACACTGGCAAACGATTGGCCCACGCCGGGGTGCGCAAGGCACTCGATAGCCGCACCCCAGAAAATGGCTGGAGAGTGGCACGATCTGGTATCGGCAACTATGGAATCGACTACGGAACCCGCACCGGAGTGGCGATGATCGGGCTGGGGGCCCTGCCTCCAGAAGAGGCAATCTATCCCAACGCAATCTCGGACGCCCAGGGGCAGCCTCTGTCAGGAGAGCATCGCTATCGCATCCACTTCCCGCCAGGGCAGACGCCTCCCGTAGATGCGTTCTGGTCTCTCACGATGTATGACGCAAATGGCTTCCTTGTGGAAAACCCGATTGATCGGTACACGCTGGGAGACCGGGATACGCTGGTGTTCAATGAGGACGGCTCATTGGATGTGCTGATCCAGCACGATGCGCCACTGGGCTCGCAGGACAACTGGCTCCCGGCTCCAGCGGGGGAATTTGCAGTTACCATGCGCCTCTATCTGCCCCGGGACACAGTGCTCGATGGTAGCTGGCGGGTTCCCGGGATAGAGCGGCTGTAGCTTTTAGCCCTGCTCAGGCTAAACCCGGCAGCGCGCGCAGAACTAGTTATCCAGGCTGTCCCACTGCAGTGCAGCTGCCTGTACGATACGTTCACCATCAGGGGCCAACAGCGTGCCCGCCTCTATGCCTTCATCCACGGAGCGGCGCACCGCCGCCGTGTATCCTGCTTTGTCGGTATAACGCGCCGCCATTTGAGCGGCATCGAACAACGCCGTGGTGCCGAACAGAAAACAAAAGGCGTTACCTTCCTGGCCAATGCCCGACAAGACTGCTGCTGGAGCGTCAACGTAGGAGGTACGTAGTCCGCCCGTCACATTACCCGAATCGTCCAACAGGAAATCGATGCCGGCAGCATCCATATCCAATCTGGGCACTGGTGCGGGTGCCACACCCCCGCCTGCCCAATCGTTGAGCGCGTGTATTGCCGCATTTACCGGCCATACCAGATAGCCGGAATTCATCGGTAACGTACACTCCTGAAAGCCCAGGATACTGGTTTGCTCCACGACCACCGCATAACTGGGATCGTCACCCAGGTCATTTCTGCCTGACACAAACGTGTATTCATCGTTGTGGGCACTTCCAGCAACTTCCCATAGCCTGTATGTCGCGCTATCCGCTTGCCGTGAAGAATTCATCCCACGGCCGTGAACGTCAGACTCACCCTGAACATTAATTGCCTTGGCGGCAATGTCAGTTCTCAGCAAAACTGGCGTGGGTGTGGCTATGGCCACGAGCGGGTCCTGTGCCAGAGACGAACTGCCGGCGCCGCGGTTCTGGATCAAAAAGCCATCGAATGCGCCATAAAGTGGCTGTACGGCATTAAAATAAGTGACGAGCCGCGATGCCGATTGCGACTGCCCCATCGCGAATAACAGATTCGCTGTAGCGCCGCCCAGTAATTCGCTGCCGCTGTCATTGTCTAGCAATCCGGCAACCTGAGTAAAAATATCATAGGAGAAGCTGTCGCCCGGATGATCGAGACTTCCGTATCGGTCCGGATTAACGGCTTTCAAATGCAGCGGCAGCAAAGAGTTTTCGCCGCCTTCTACGCCATTAAACTGAGCGGAGACCAGAACAACCGCATGGCCTTCACGCAGCAGTTCCGTATGTGCAGTGCCATAACTTACCGGCAACTCGAACCCGGTTGTGACGTTGAGCCACTCCACGAAGACCGAGCCACTGAAAGCAGCAGCGTCGACCGGCATATAGACCAGCACCCGCGTGCGATAGTCGGCCGCCTCTCCGGGCTCAACTTCCCAGAGGCCATCACTCGCAAGTTCACCAAGGTTAGTAAACGCACTGGCTGAGCCTGACAAGAAAAACTCTTGCTGTTCATAGCCAACGTCCGCAAGGGCAAAGGTAGTGGACAGCAAATTCGGCTGACCCTCGTCCGGCGGGGCTGAAATTTCTGCCACTGCGATCGGCAGCGTGGGGGAGCTTGGGGGCAATGGGTCCCGGCTGTCACTGTCACCGCAAGCTGAAAGCAGCAACAAAACAAGGCCGGCCACCAGTAAGCGCGAGGACAAGTAGCGGCGAGTATTATCAACAAAAGTAGACATAGCTGCTCCGTTTAAAGCTGCGCGACGAGACAAGGGCTTACTCCTCGAGTATCAGAGTCTCACCGATCTGTGCAGCCTGGATTTCTTCCTCGCAGAACGGAAACCTGACCCAGCGCTTGTCGGCGTAGAGTTTGGTCTGGTCAGCGTAATGGTCTGAATCTGGCTGTACGCTCTGTGAGTGGGTGAGAATAGTGTCTGCAATGGGACACTCACTCTCATCCCAGGTGACCACCTGGATATAGGAGTTACCCGCCCGCGGGTTGATGTAACCCCCGTCCTGCAGGCTGGCGCTGATCGCCCCAAAGACACCCATGGTGCCCGCGCCACCATGGATGGGGACGTTCTCGTTGTTGCGCTCGAGGTATTGCACTTCTCCCCAGGGCGCGTCCAGGGCAACGCCAGCATCAGTCAGGCGCTGGTTGGCCTGTAGCAGCTGTTCAATTACCAGGTCGCGATTGGCCTGCACGGTGAGATCTATCCCGGCCGGCGTGGCGATTGGGTCGGCTGGGTCGTAATCGACGGCCCAGAACTCGTCGCTGACCACTACATTCTGATAGGGGCTGCCATAGGTATTGCGAATGCCTCCCCAAAACTCAGTAAACACCTGCGCCCCGCGACTCTCTACGTTTACTCTGCGGTCCCAATTGGTGAGCACTTCGCAGGTCTCTGCCAACGCCGCGGCACTGGACGGGTCCGCTCCAGGACCATCGAGGTACTCGCTACAGATTTGTAACACGTCGTCCAACACCAACTCCGCGCCGTGCACCCGATTGCTGTACATCAGGGTTTTCAGGGTTTCCTGATCGAACAACGGTGTTTCACTAAACTCGTCGCCACCGGCCAACCTGTCGGCGATCATCTGATGGGTGATGCGAGTGCGAAGGAATTGTTGATTGCCCTCATGCCCCATCCAGCCGAAGACCACCGGGAAACCCTCGAGCGGCTGGGTGGCATCGGTTAACCAGTAGCTGTTGTTGCTGTTGCCTGCGGTACCGGTGCCAAGGATCTGCGGATGTGAATCCAGGCCAAACAGATTGGTACCCTCAGGGCTATCCGCATCCTCGCCCCACTCGCAGGCAGAACGGCTGCCATCCAGGCCTATAAATGCGTTGGTGGTGACGCTGGCGACCAGTGCGCCAATGCCTGTCAGGCACTCGTCCAGCTTGGCCTGGTCAACATGGGGCACAGCGCTGATCTGGCCGTAGAACATGCCGCCGTCGCGGTCAGCTGCAAACTCGTGGAACACCGGGTTGCCGATATAGCGCAGCGCTTGCCGATACTCTTCCATGTTGGTGGCCTGGGCTTTTTCCACCCACTGGCGCAGTGAGCGCAGACCAGTATCGAGGTTGGCATCACGCATGGTCATTAGCGTGCCGGCGAACGTGGGCCAGCCGCCTATGGCCGGGTTGACCCCACCCAGATCCAACACCAGACCATACTGGGTGCTATAGAAGGTGCGCTCATGGGTTTCCAGGCTGCCGTCGTCAAGCAATTGCTGGGCAGACACGGTGGTCTCGACAATATCGCGGTACTCGCCGTCGAATTCGTACTGCATGGGGTCCTCAGGGTTCAGGGGCACCTCGTACAGGGTAAAGCGCGTGGCGTAGTCAACGGTGTGTGTCCAGGCCACATCGCGGGTAAAGCCAATGCCAATCCAGGGCAGTCCTTGCAACGAAGCGCCAGCGGCATCGTACTCGCCGGGTATGGTCAAGTGCGCTTCATACCAGCGGCCACTGCCATTCCAGGGTTGGTGAGGGTTACCCAGCAGCAGCCCTCCGCCGTTCTGGGTGGCATCGCTTCCCAGGGCAATGGCGTTACTGCCGGATTCAGCGGGACGCATTGCCCTGCCCGCCGTCGAAAGATCCTGCTTGAGGCCGGACCTGACCTGCAGTGACTTGGCGCTCGCGTCTTGCAGTGCGTCCGGACCGCGCACCGCAAGAATAGCGTCGCGAACAATGCCCTGACCGGTGCTGGCCTGAAGGGCAATACTGCGCAGATACATCATCAGGTCGATGCGATCAGGGGTGAAAACCCACGGCTCACCCCGGCAGCCATTCTCACCGTCCGGCAGATTGTCCACACCGGTTTCATCAAGGTACCGAGCCATACCGGCCGCATAGCCGGTAATCAGTTCCTGGTCGCGCTGTGGTAATTTTTCGAAGAAGTTCGCGGTGAACTCCTCCTTGGTGCCATTGATATAGCGCGACAGCAGATCGCGGTCTACATTGTCGCCAGTAAACTCAGCCCAGCGTCCACTCGCCAGCGCTACCTCGCGCATGGTGACGCAAAAATTATCCTGCGAATAAGCGTAGCCATAACCGTAACCCAGGCCGGCCCAGTCATCCGCCTTGATGTGGGGGATGCCGTATTCGGTACGGCGGATTTCTGCGGAAAATGTGGGCTCTACCGGAGGTTCCACCGGTGGCTCAACGGGAGGCTCAATGGGGAGGCTGGGACTTCTGTCAGAAGAATCGCTGCAGGCGGTAATACTCAGGCCAAGGAGGGCGGCAAGAGTCAGTCGATGGAGGTTGCGCATCACAGCTTATCCTTATCTTTTTATAGCCTGTTAATATGCCGCGCATATGCAACAAAATACAGCAGCACCGGGCAACATTAGTGGCTGAAGAGTATAAATGTGCAGTGTATGTCCATGTTTAGTCTTCTCCGGGCGCCGAAATAGAACCGACCAGACGAAACGTCAGGTTAAGCCTCGGCCCACAATCGCGTCGCAGCTTGCGAATGCCGTGCTTCCAATAGCGCTGGGTGGCCCCGCTCATCAACAACACACTACCGTGAGGCAAACTCACATCCAGCCCCCGCGCTTGCTTGTCGCGTTTGTGCCTGAAGTACAGCGCCCGCTCTTCTCCCAGGCTCAGTGATGCTATCACCGGCTCAGGACCGAGCTCAGGCTCATCATCTGCATGCAGGCCCATGGAATCACGCCCATCGCGATAGTAGTTCAGCAACACACTGTTAAATGGGGTTCCGGCCAGCGCCTCCATGCGACGTCGCAATCCATCCAGTTGATCTGTCCATGGCAGCGGTTGATGAGTCTTGCCGGAATAGCGATAGACCGCAGCCGGCTCGCCATACCACGCCAGTAGCCGGGGCTGCAGGTGGGTCTTTCCGTACACCGTGATGCTCTCTTGCCGCCAGGGCGTTTGCGCCAGTAGCAATTCCATCAGGCAATCCGGATCTACGCCCAGGTCCGGGCGTCTGATCAATCGCAAGTCGGCACCCGGCAACTCGAGCGTCTCCGACGCCGGCTCCGGATAGAGGGTTAGTTGCGCCACGTCTCAATCAAATACGGTGGGACAACCGAGGATTTGATTGAAGACCGGATCCCAGCGCCGAACATCCTGTGCCCGCCGCCAGCGATTGTGGAAAAAGTACATGAGGCACGGCCCGTCCTGCGCAACGATTAAAAGAGTATCGTGTTCGCCCACCTCCTCGTAGGGCGGGTAATCGGCGCGCTTGCCCCAGAAGTGGCCCTCGCTCGTGCTGGCGTAAGCCAACCACCAGGCCTCTACCGGCTGCCATTGGCCCTCCATGGCATTCCAGGCCTCAGGGGTCGTGGCAGCACCCTTCACCTGCCCGTGTGTCTGGGCAGCAACATCGAAATTGCTCAACGCCAATAAAACGGCAAAACCACATGCGGCAAACGGACGGGGCAGAGTCATGCGCTCTCTCCTGAAGGGATACGTCGAACAGTGTAGGTCTGCCTCGACAGCACAGCAAACGACACAGCGGCAATCCAGCGGGAACCCGCACACGTAACTACTGCATGACTTACAAACGCAACCCTGTAACCACAGTTCTCTGCATCTTGGTGGTGGCCTTACAGGCCTGTTTATCGGTGCCAGGCTTCGCTGAAGCCTCTGACCCAATCGCAGCGCGCAGCGAGCACTACAACATAGCCCAGGCCAGTCGCGACGGCATCGGTAAATTCTATCTGGGCCGGGAAATCAGTCACGTTATGGGTCACCTCGGAGCAGGCTGGCTGGAACGACCGCAGCGAGTACAGGAGGAGCGCACAGACCTGTTATTGGCAGCCCTGAAGCTACGCCCAGACGACACCGTCGTCGACCTTGGGGCGGGCACGGGATACTTCAGTTTTCCCATGGCCAAGCAGGTACCTGAAGGCCGCGTGCTGGCCGTCGACATTCAACCACAGATGCTGGCCATCATTGAGCAGCGCATCGTCACCGGCAGCGTGCCCAACGTGGAGCCACGTCTCGCGCAGGAATGCGATCCGCTTCTGAGTGATGTCGAAGTCGATGTCGTGCTGCTGGTAGATGCCTATCATGAATTTTCCTGCCCACGAGAGGTGATGCAGGCAATTACCGCTTCCCTTGCAGCTGATGGCAGAGTGCTGCTCGTTGAATATCGAGGCGAAGATTCGACCATTGGCATCAAGCCCCTTCACACCATGACTCTTAAGCAGGCCAAAAAAGAAATGGCCGCAGTGGGGCTGGACTTCGCTGGCGTATCCGATGTGCTGCCAAAACAACATCTGATGACCTTTCGTAAAGCTGACAACTCTGCCCCTGATTGAGTTTCAGGGATACTTGCCTTCACTTACCATACTCAGGGCTTGGGCTCGGGATCAAAGGTGATATTCATTTCCTTGATCCCATTTACGAAGTAGTCGCGCATATATTTGACGGGTTCTGCGAACTGCGGGTTTTTCAAGCGCGGAATAACTTCCTCAAACATAATTTGCATTTCCATCCGAGCCAGGTGAGCCCCCAAACAGAAGTGCGTACCAATACCAAAGGAACGATGCTCCCTGGCCAATTCCGGCATGCGCCGGGCGCGGGTAATGTCGAATTTCTCCGGCTCTTCGAATATTCCAGGATCCTGGTTGATGAGATGCCAATGAAGCAAGACTTTATCGCCTTCCTTCATCTCCACACCCGCTACCTCGGTGTCTTCCATTACTGTTCGGCGCATGGTGACAAAGGCTGGGTTGTAGCGGAGCATCTCTTCACAGGCATCGGGAATCAGGCTGGGGTCATCGACCAGCATCTGTAACTGATCCGGGTTCTCCATCAGCAGTCGCATGCCATGCGCTGTTACTGACCGGGTACTCTCGTTGCCCGCCGCTATCAGCATGAGGAAGAACAGCTGGAACTCTTCTTCCGTTAACTTCTCGTCCTCGACCTCACTATCCAGGAGAGAGCCAACGATATTAGTCAGTGGCGACTCGGCATGCTTCTTAGCGAGTTCGCCAGCGTACAGGTAAATATTGGCCGCGGCGTCCTGCGCCAAGGCAGCAGGGTCATCACCTCCGATATCTTCATCTTCCTGGAACATCATCTGGTTGGTCCAGGTAAAGAACTTGTCGCGATCCTCGATCGGCACACCGCACAGTGCAAGAATCGCCATCAGGGGCAGCTCAGCCGCAACTTCCGTAATAAACTCGCATTGCCCCTTGGCTGCCACTGAGTCGACAATTTCCTTTGCGTAGCGCTTAAACGTAGCGTGATAACTCTCAACGGCTTTAGGGGTAAACGCATTTCGAGCTATCCGCCTGAACTTGCCGTGTTTGGGCGGATCCATATTGACGAGCATTTGCGTCTGCATCGCAATGGTTTCGTCATCGTACTCGGTGGGAATGGTTAGTCGCTTTTCACTGGAGAAAATTGCGGGGTGTTTTGCAATGTAGTCGACATGCTGGCGCTCCAGCACCGCCCAATACGGCACACCCTGAAGCGGGTCTTCTATCTTGATAATCGGCGCGTCCGCCAGTGCACGCAGTTCACCGAGTTTCGGCAGGTGGTTGCCCTGGCCGTAAAGATCGGGATCCAACAGATTCGTGTAAGGGCATGTCGACATCCGGATAGCCTTCATTAAATTCGAAGGCTAGCAGCATACATTATCTGGCTCTAGTACACGCCTGGAAACTGGTGTTTTTCGAACGCCGAATTTACCGCCGCCCTCCGCTAGCTGACCTGGGCCACGCTTCCTTAGCCAACTGGGCTTTCAGGGTTTGCCTCCAACCTGCAAACTTCTTGCTGCCCACGCCCCACGCTGACGGGGTCTTTCTCGCCCACTTGACGGGCGTGCGATCGACTCCACCGAATTCATATGCAACGCTCATTGGCTATCCTCTCACTATTAACCTATTCAAATTTGCGGCACTCAATGCTGCTTGGCGCCTCTTGCTCGTCTACACCCTGGCTGAAGCGGCGAAATCTGGAGATGACACGGTGCGACCTTTTTGCGCCGCCTCGGCATCAACTTTCTTCCTGATCTCCTCCCGATCAACGCGTATGCTGCGTTGTGCATCCACTCCAATGCGCACCTGATTGCCTTTGACTCCGAGTACGGTCACGGTAACCGGGCCCTCAAGCAGGTCTTCCAACTGCCCTATTTTCAGGCTCTCTCCAATACGTCTAGTGATAATTAGCATCTACGTTTCCCTCGATTCTGCCCGTCGCTACATACTGGCTTAAACAATTGCAAACACCGTACCAACAAAACGAAACAGTTTTTATTTATAAAAAACAGATGGTTACACCACTGAGACAGCTATCGATAGAATTTTGATACGACTCATGAGACACTCTAAGTGTCTCATGACACAACGAGGTCGTCCGTGGATAGAATCGAAAGCTCTGATTGGTATATGCGGCTGCTTACTGCCATTACGAACGCTCAGTCCCAATTGATCGGGACGGTCGAGCGCAAGCAACTATTTGACGGACTCCTCAGTGCCTTGCTTGAACTCAGCGATAGCGAATACGGGTTCATAGGTGAGACCCATTTAGATGAAGAAGGCAAGGTGTTCCTGAGGACACACGCCATCACCAATATTGCCTGGAACGAATATACCCGCCGGCACTTCGAAGAAAACGCCCCCAATGGCCTCGAGTTTCATAATCTGGAAACTTTGTTTGGTCATGTGATGACGGAGGAAAAGCCGGTTATAGCAAACGAACCCCAAAACGATTCCAGACGCGGTGGCCTGCCATTGGGCCACCCGGATCTGAATTCATTTCTGGGTGTTCCTCTCCACAGTGCGGGACGGATGATTGGCATGATCGGTATTGCCAATCGGCCTGAAGGCTACGACGAGAAACTGATTAACGACCTGGCGCCCTTCCTCCAAACTTGTGCCAACGCAATCTTTGCACTCCGCGCTGAATCCGACAGAAGGCAAGCGGCAGACGAGCTATCAGATGAGCAACAACGCCTGCGTGCGATTCTCGATGGCGCCTACGAGGCGATTATTACCATCGACGAACGAGGAATTATCGAGTCCGCAAACCAGCGAGCGGAACAAATGTTTGGCTATTCACAGCTAGAATTACGTGGGGAAAATGTCAGCAACCTGATGCCAACACCCTACCGATTGGAACACGACACCTACATTAAAAATTATCTGGAAACGGGCGACGCAAAAGTCATCGGCCAGGGACGGGAAGTATTAGGCCGCCACAGAGATGGCAAAGAGTTCCCTATTCACCTGACCGTTAACGAAACGAATGTACAGGGATCGAGACTGTTCATTGGCATGCTTCGTGACCTGTCAGAGAGAGCCGAAGCCGACAAACAGCTGAAACAATTGCAGCGGCAACTCGATCGCAGCCGATTCGGCCAACTTATCGGCAAAAGCCAGGGCATGAGAAATCTCTATCGGACCATCAATGACGTGGCAAACGGCGACTGGACCGTGCTTATTGAGGGTGAAACTGGAACGGGCAAGGAACTTGTGGCACGCGCGATCCACGCTGCGAGCCCTAGAAGCAACGGGCCCTTTATTGCGGTAAACAGTGCGGCACTAAGTAGTTCTCTCCTCGGCAGTCAGCTGTTCGGACACCGCCGGGGCGCTTTTTCAGGCGCTGTGAAAGATCAAACCGGGTACTTCCAGGCCGCCGATGGTGGCACCCTGTTTTTAGATGAAATCGGAGACATCTCCGAAGACGTGCAGGTCAGCTTGCTTCGCGCCATAGAAAGCGCCGAAGTAGCGCCACTCGGGCAGCCCAACACCGAGCATATCGATCTCCGCATCATCGCCGCTACAAACAGAAACCTTGGTGACCAGGTGGCGGCTGGTAGCTTCAGGGAGGACTTACTATACAGACTCCGTGTGGGCAGGGTACTGGTGCCCCCTCTACGAGAAAGACGCGAAGATATTCCCTTACTTGCCGAGGCGTTTCTCGCAGAAATGAGAGTGGAAACAGGGAAAGCCATCGCCTCTATTGCTGCGCCTGTCGTAAGTCAGCTTAGTCAATACAACTGGCCTGGTAACGTTCGGGAACTCAGGAGCGCGATCCAGTTTGCGACGATTCACTGCCATTCAGGTTCAATCTCGCTCAGCGACCTACCGCCGGAGCTTCTCTCCGCCCAATCCACAGCGGCCGAGCGGGCAACGACAGCGCCTGACTTTCAGCAAAGGCTTCAGCAGGCGCTAGAACAAGCTGGCGGTAACCGGACCAAAGCCGCTCGCTTGCTAGGAATAAGCAGGGCGACACTCTACAGAAAACTCAAGGAACTTCAGCTAGACGGATAGAACAATACACGCCCGAATTCGACGCCCAGCGTAGCAGGTTTACACGAGATTCAGACTCTGCCGTCGGGCGCGCGCAGCCCCGCTGCCCCATCCCCTATCATTGTGATATCTGGCATAGGCTTGTATCGTAGCCGACACCCAGTCAGCCCAATCTACCGGCAGTCGTGCAACCATAACTCTAATAAGGAGCCATATAATGCGCTATCGCGTCGTCCAATGGGCAACAGGAAACCTCGGGCGACCTGCCATCGAAGGAATCGTATCGCACCCGGAGTTAGAACTGGTCGGGGTATGGGTACATAGCGCAGCCAAGATCGGCCAGGATGCCGGCGCCCTGGCCGACCGGCCAGACCTCGAAACAGGCGTACAAGCTACCAACGATGTCGATGCACTGATCGCACTGGCACCGGACTGTATTCTCTACAGCCCACTGGTACCGATAGAGGACGAACTCCTGAGGTTTCTGAGCGCCGGTATCAATGTGGTGACCCCTCTGGGCTGGTTCTATCCCCGCGACCTTGAAACTACAGCGATCGAAGCTGCCTGCAACGAGGGTAACAGCACACTACACGGCACCGGTATTCACCCCGGAGGCGTCACGGAGAAGTGGCCGCTGATGATGTCGAGCTTTTCTCGTGACGTCACCTATGTCAGCTGCGAAGAATATTCCGACTGTCGCACCTACGGATCTGCAGATGTACTCCGCGATATCATGCTCTTCGGCAAAACGCCGCAGGAGGCAAAAGACAGCTTTATGCTACAACTGCTGGGGAGCGGCTTCGGCCAATCTGTGCACATGCTGGCCGACTCACTCGGTTTTACGCTGGATGGGCCACTGAGAGCGACACACGACTTTGCACTCGCCACCGCGCCGATCGACACGCCCATGGGTATCATCAATCCGGGCTTGATCGCTGCACAACGATTTCGCTGGGAGGGGCTGCAGCAAGGTGAGCCTGTGGTGAAAGCCGAAGTGAACTGGTACATGGGCACGGACAACATCGAGACCGACTGGTTCGACGCCAGGAAAATCGCCCAATCAGGAGAGTGCTTCGCCATGCGCGTTGAAGGCGACCCCCCTGTTTATACAGCCACCCATGGAGTCCACCCCTCCCGCGATATGGACTGGAGCGAAGTACACAGGCGCAATCCGGGAATGGTCGCGACCGCAATGCACTGCGTCAACAGCATACCCTTCGTGTGCAAAGCGACTACCGGCATCAAAACCTACCTGGATTTACCGATAGTGCACGGCAAGGCAAAGGTCATGTAGAGGATGACAGGGCTGCGCGTTAGAGACTCCCGTTCAGACTCCAGTCATATTCAAGGTAGCTGATCTCGAATCCGTTGCGAGATAACTGCGATGAAGCCTCCGCATTGCTCACCATTGGCGCAAGGTAGGCCTGGACGGAACCCGACGACTCCTCGAAGTCTTCCTCGAACCATTGAAAGATTCTGGAGAGTTCGGCTCGCCCCGAGCGTAGATCAAACCGATTGCGAGATCTGTCATTGATGAACCCGCGAGCTGCGGATTCCAGCTGTTCCTCCAGACGATCTGCCGTGTAGGCCTCGCTCTGCAATATAGGGCAAGATTGACTGGCGCAGACGATGGCAAAGTGAATACGCGGCTCCTTCAGTGGGCGTATCCACTCGTGTTCCAGCTGGTGCAGGCTGATGCGCTCTCCGGCCACGGCATAGGTGTCTCGCTTGAAATACAGGTATCTACCCAATATGCCGTCGGGCGAGCGACCATCGAGTATGCCGCGCGCGGCCAGAATATTGTATGCATTGATATAGAAGGCCAGCCTTTGCTGACGACTCATTGCGCCGGTATCGGCCCGCGCCACTTGCTCGACGACTGCATCAAAATCAGGATTATCACGCCACTGAGCGTAATCTACATGCCCTGCGACAACAGCGGATCCGAGTAGCTTGTTCCAGGCTGCCGAATCTAATTCGGCAGAAGCAAGGCTGGACGCCAATAACAGACCGAGTAGAAGTGGAATTATTCGAATCATAAGACGACTCACTGATACCGATTAGGGCTTCGAGGGGTTAGAGTATAGAAACTGCCCTAAGAGCGTTTCGTCATGAGAGTATATCGCGTTATCTATCTGTTGATCGCAATGTCCCTCGCAAGCTGCACAAGCGCGCCGAACCAGCCCGCCAGTGATGCCGCTCTGCCTGATTGCGGCACGTTCCCAAACTGTGTGAGCAGTAGTTCAACCGAAGGCACCCAGGCCGTCGCGCCGATCGCGGCCACGGCGCAACAGTGGCTAGAACTTAAAACCTGGATTGCGGCACAGGATGACTGGACCATCACGATCGACAATGGTGACTTTATGCAGGCCGTGGTGAAAACACCGTTGATGCGCTTTCGCGATGATGTACAGCTCCGCTTTGACCAAAACACGGGCGTTATTCAGGTGCGCTCCTCGTCCAGATTGGGCATCAGTGACATGGGCGCTAACCGCAGCAGGGTAGAAATGCTTCGCGACCAGCTTTCACCCTGACGAAATCTAGCCTACTCTCAATGGTATTCTGAGCTTTTCAACCCCAATCTCCCAGGGAGACCACACAATGAGATTCGCCAAAACTATCGGAAACACCCTACTCACGCTGTCGTTATTGTTCTTCAGTAGCCTTTCCATCGCTAAAACGGACAAACCGAATATTCTGGTGATCTGGGGCGACGACGTAGGTATGTGGAATATCAGCGCCTATCACAATGGCATGATGGGTGGACGCACACCCAACATTGACCGTATCGCCAACGAAGGCGCCATCTTCACAGACGGCTATGCTCAGCAAAGCTGCACCGCGGGCCGCGCTTCCTTCATACTGGGCCAGCATCCGTTCCGTACAGGCCTGCTGACTATTGGTATGCCCGGCGCCAAGCAGGGGATCAATGCAAAGGATCCCACGATCGCTCAACTGCTTAAGAATCACGGATACACTTCCGGTCAGTTCGGTAAAAACCACCTCGGCGATCGCGATGAGCACTTGCCAACCGAACATGGCTTCGACAAATTTTTTGGCAATCTCTATCACCTCAATGCCGAGGAAGAGCCCGAAAGCGAGTTTTATCCCAAGGATCCGGAATTCCACAAAAAGTTTGGTCCGCGCGGCGTGATCCGCTCCAGCGCTGACGGGGAAATTGAAGACACCGGCCCACTGACCCGCAAGCGCATGGAGACAGCAGATACCGAGTTTTTGAATGAGAGCCTCAAGTTTATTGAGGATGCGCACAGCAAAGGCAAGCCGTTCTTTGTCTGGCACAACTCTACTCGCATGCACGTCTGGACTCATTTGAGCGAAAAGTACAAAGGCGCATCAGGTTATGGCCTGTACGCCGACGGCATGATGGAACTCGATGACGGCGTGGGCGCACTGCTGGACAAGCTGGATGAGCTGGGCATAGCCGACAATACAATCGTTGTCTTCAGCACTGACAATGGCGCCGAGAAGTTTACCTGGCCCGACGGCGGCACCATTCCATTCCGAGGCGAGAAAGGCACCACCTGGGAAGGCGGCTTTCGCGTTCCGATGATGGTGAGGTGGCCCGGCACCGTCAAGCCGGGCACCGTCATTAACGACATATTTTCTCAAGAGGACTGGCTACCCACGCTATTGGCAGCAGCCGGAGAACCCGATGTAAAAGAGAAATTGCTGAAAGGCCATCGGGCCGGCGGCAGCAAGTTCAAGGCGCACCTGGACGGTTACAACCAGACTGACCTACTGTCCGGCAAGGGGCCTGGCAAACGCAATGAGATTTTCTACTTCGATGCAGGCGGCAACCTTAACGCGGTACGTTTCAAGGATTGGAAAATACACTTCACTATCATGGAAGGGGCCATCAACGAAGCGTATCGTAAAACCCCATCATGGCCGCTGATTGTGAACTTGAGGATGGATCCGTTCGAGGCGGGACCCGACTCAGCGCTCTACATCCGTCAGTTCTACGCAGATCAGATGTGGATGTTCGTCCCGGCACAAGCACTGGTTGGTGAGTTCCTGGCCACCTTCAAAGACTTCCCGCCATCCATGGGAGATTCTCTCAGCATTGACGCTGTCATGGACAAAATGAAAGGTGCCATGAGCCGGCAGTAGGCTCTGGCAACCCAGGGTCGCCCTTCCCGCCTGAGCCAGACGGGAAGGGTAATCCTGAAGCTCAGCGCACTGCGCGCCCTCCAGCGTCATAACGCTTAACATCCGTAGACGCAGCAGAGATGCCTATCCATCCACCGACGGAAGGAACTCAACCGTGCCCGAACATCAAATCACATCTGAAGAACAGCTCCGAGCCATAACGGGGGAACCCGTACATGAATTAGTAATCATTAAGAGTGCTGATTGCTTAACGCCTTCGATGAAAAAGTATATTCAGCTCTCACCCTTCGTCTGTATGGCAACTCACGGTGCGGATGGCTCAGCTGACGTGAGTCCGCGAGGAGATGCACCGGGCTTCGTCCATATTCTGGACGACCACACATTGGTGATTCCGGATCGTCCGGGCAACAAACGTCTGGACAGTATCATCAACATCATCGAGCAATCGAGCATGGGTTTGCTGTTCATGATACCGGGGGTTCTTGAAACCCTGCGCGTGAACGGCAAGGGTATTGTGAGTACAGATCCCGAATTGCTGCGGCTCTTTGACGTCAACGGCAAGCTGCCGTCACTGGTCATAGTTGTCACGGTTGAAGAGGCTCTAGGGCATTGCTCCAAAGCATTCAGGCGAGCAAAGCTGTGGCAGGCAGACTATTTACCGGATAGCGACGTCCCCACACTTGCTGAGCTAATGTCAGGGCACCTTCAATTAGACGACGACACTACCAACATGCTGGAGTTCGCCATCGAAGATGATGCGCAGAACAATATGTATTGAACTGCATGTTTGATGGCCGCGAGGGTGGCCCCCACAGAACTTACTCTGCGCGACGCGCAATCTCGCGCGTCATCGCTTTGAATATCCACAGATGAAACGGCACAAGTGGATACCAGTACAACAGTCCCCATAGACCCGCGGGGTGAAAGTAGGCGCTAGCATGTACTTCGCGACTGCTGCCCAAATCAACGATCTCAAATTCAAGCACGCCGGCCCCAGGTAGCTTCATTTCCAACAGGAGAGTTAGTTTTTGCTCGGGCACGAGGGCGATAACTCGCCAGGCATCCACCACGTCCCCCATGCGAAGAACGTCAGGATCGCGGCGTTTGCGCCTGAAGCTGGGTCCGCCAAGTAGCCAATCGGCAGCACCGCGCAACCACCAGAGCGCATTCAATGCAAAGAAATCATGATCGCTGCCGATTCTGCAGATAGCCTGCCAGAGCCTGTCTGGCTCCGCCAATGTTTCACACTTTCCTGTCGCCTGTTTCGCATAAAACGCGTATCTGGGCTCAAAGTTTCGGCAACGAATCGAACCCTCCACCCAGTGTGCCGGTAGCGAGAGGCTGCGTTCGGCCGCCAGCGCATCCTCTATCGATTCCTTCACATTGCGCAGGGGAATCGGTACGAGTTCGCGCAACGCGGCGTCGTCGGCCAACACATCGTGTTTGAGGCCATCAATCAAGGCCCGGGCGATATTGACTGGCACGGTAGTGACCAGGCGCAGCCAATAAGAAGACAACTTCGGAGTCAGTACAGGTACCGGAATTATGATAATGCGGCGCCCCAATATGTCGGCAAGACGCCGCATGATTTTCTCGTATGTCAGCACTTCAGGGCCTGCAGCGTCGTAGATCTTTCCTGCCGCTTCGGGCAGCACCGCCAGCGCCGCCAGATATGACAGTAAATCGGACAGTGCGATGGGGGGAGAGCGCGAAAACACCCAGCGTGGTGTAACCATGACCGGCAAATTGTTCACCAGATCTCGCATAACCTCGAAGGCCGCCGAGCCAGGACCAATGATCATCCCGGCCCGCACCTCGGTTACTGGCACTTGTCCCTGGCGAAGAACCTGTCCCGTCTCGAAACGTGATTGCAGATGCAAAGACTCGGGTTCATTCGGAATCAGGCCGCCAAGATACACAATACGCCGGATACCCGCCCGGGCCGCAGCATCCCTGAAGTTGGTCGCGGCCTCAAGATCCAGCGCCCCAAAGTTTGCTCCGGCGGCCATGGAGTGCACCAGGTAGTAGGCGACGTCCACTTCGGACAGCACTCGATCAAGTGAGCCGGGGTCGAGCGCGTCGGCACTGTCGCATTCCACTCCCTGCCATTCACGGCCCTCGAGAACTGCCCGGTTACGCGAAACGGCGCGCACGCGCTTATCCCGGGAGGCGAGAAAAGGCACCAGGTTAGACCCGATATAACCGCTGGCACCGAACACCAGGCTTACAGCTTGAGATGAAGCTTCGTTCTCCATAGGCTCAGCTTAGCATCTTCACCTCTGGCAACCGGTGTTCGCCGGCATCACCAGGGGACAGGCTGCCCTCGCCAGTCGAGAAAACTGCCCGAAGATTCTGATGTCAGGGTACTGAATACGGCCGCGAGATGATCAGCACATTCGGAGGGTGTGTGAACGGTATGTTGATAGCCTGATGATATAAACGGCTCTGACAGCCGCGACGCAACCGTCCCCGGATGCATAGCCACTATCGCAGCATTACGGTGGCTCAACCGCCATTCCTGCGCGATGGTCCGCAACAGCATATTGTGCGCAGCCTTGGAGGCGCGGTAGCTATACCAGCCGCCCAGTCGGTTATCTTCGATACTGCCTACCCTGGCGGAAAGTGACACAAAAAGAGCGCTGTCCAGATGACGAAGAAGGCTCGAAAATTCCTGCACCAGAACGGGCAGCAGCATAGTGTTCACCGCAAAGGATCTCTGCAGGTTCTCAGGCGAGACACGGCTCAGGCGTTTTTCAGGTTGTTGTTGCTGGTTATGCAACATACCCACTGTGTTAATCATCAGATGTACCCGATCTACCGAAGACCGCACGACCTTCGCCGCGGCCGCTATCGATTCAGGAGCTTCCGCATCAAACTTCACGTTCGCTACCCGCGGGTCGCTGAACGGCACATCACCATTGCGATTCAGAATAACCAGGCTGTTCAGGTTCTCCCTCTGCAAGAGATTCGCCGCCAACGCCAGGCCAATGCTTCCATTGCCCACGACAACCGCACTCAGGCCTTCCTGTTTCAGGATATCCCCGGCCATCGCTACGCGTTGCTGACCGGCTCCACGCCGGAGACATCTGTTTCTACGACCGCTGCTCCAGCAGCCATCTCGGGATCCATCTCGCGCCATGGTCTGCCATCGCAAATTTCATAATAAGCACAATCCTGCGTGCAACCACGACAACGCAACCGCGCACCTGTTTCGACATTGGTGGACTTCATAATTTTTTCGCTCTTCCAGACAGTACAGTGATATACGCAATATTCCTCTCTGCAGACCTTCATGCACCTGGAATCCAACATTTCTCGCGCGCACGCGCATCAAGCCTCTCCACGATAATTCACGTGCTACTATGACAACGAAGGATTCAGCACTCGCTAGTTACGTTGAGGACACCATGAAGATTCCACTCGGCATCAGCAGTTGCCTATTAGGCCAGAAGGTCAGGTTCGACTCGGGTCACAAGCACAACCCCTACATCACACAAAACCTGGGCGAGTTTTTCTCCTTCCAGGCTTTTTGCCCAGAGGTGAGTATTGGCCTAGGCACACCCCGTGAACCCATCAGATTGGTCAACAACGCAGATGATGACTCCGTTCGCTGTGTCGGCACCAAAGATCCAAGCCTGGATGTGACAGACGAATTGGTCGCGAGCGCCAGGGCACAGGCATCATGGGTATCTTCTGTGTACGGGTACATCTTCAAGAAAGACTCACCCAGCTGTGGCATGGAGCGAGTCAAAGTTTATAGGAAATCCTCAGCAACACGCGACGGGCGAGGCATGTTTGCAGGGGAAATCATGGATATGTTCCCTAATTTGCCTGTGGAAGAAGAGGGCCGCCTGAACGACGCCCGACTGCGGGAAAACTTCGTGAAACGCGTGTTCTTTTACAAACGGTGGTGCGACCTGATCAGTGATCAACCTGAAAAACGGGACCTGGTTGAGTTCCATGCACGCAACAAACTCATCTACATGAGCCACAACCAGACCAAGGCACGAGAGCTCGGAAGGCTGGTCGCCGATATTGGCGGGCAGGATATAGACACGTTTTGTGAAAGTTATCTGGCCGGGGTTACCGAAATCATGCAGAAACCGGCAAGTCGGCGCAATCACTGCAATGTGTTGAGCCACATTCAAGGCTATCTGAAGCGGAAACTGGATGCAGACGACCGTGCCGAACTCGACCAGATGATCGAGCAGTATCGTCTCGGCTATATTCCGTTGATCGTGCCCATCACCATTCTCAGACACCACTTCAGGAAAACACCCGATCCTTATATCAACCAGTCCTACTATATGCAGCCTCATCCGCAGGAGCTGATGCTGCACAATCAACTCTAGGGCATCTCATAGCCTCGCTTTTCCCTGGGTACTGGATACACCAGGCCGCTCATGCAGCGGAGCGTATCTCCTCTACAGATTCGGACAAGGCGGTGGATAGGGATGTATACGTCATACCCAGTTCGTCCACCGAGCGGCTCGCATCAAAGAGTAGCGAACCGGCAGCCGTGGTCTTCAACACATCCAACGGGACCACTGGCCTGATTCCGGTGACTCTTGAGGCGGCCTCCATACATCGCGCAACAGGCATAAGCCAGGATTCGGGTATATTTCTGGAAGGCACCGGCACACCGGCTATCCGCCCAATGATCGAGAAGTACTCACGTGTAGTCGCTCGCTGGTTACCGATGAGATAACGTTGCCCTACAGTGTCAGGGTTCAACAGCGCCCGAGCAATGGCATCGGCCGCGTCTCGCACATACAGATATGTGTATGTGGTATCTGCACCCACTAACGCGGGTAGTTTGCCATCGACAGCGCGCTTAACTTCCATGGTCGCCTTGTCGTCGCCAGCACCAATCACTGCCGCCAGGTGCACGACGGTCAATGGCAAGTCCTCCTCTTGATGGAGGCACCAACCTTCCTCGTCTCCCAGAAACTTGCTTCTCGCATAATCGCTGGGGTGCGCCCCTGGGGCACTCATCTCATCGAAAGGCTGCTCATCAGGCCGGCCAAACGCGAGCGGGGTGCTGACCTGGACAACTTTCTCTACCCCACGGGCCAGACATGCCCGAAAGACGTTGCCGGCACCGACCTGGTTGACGTCGTAGAAATGCTCTCGGCGTTTACTCCAGAATTCACGGTAGCCCGCGAGATTCACGACACCCCATACATCAGCAAACGCGTCCTCAAGCGTGTCCGGGCGAGTGACATCTGCGTGAACGACCTCGATATCATCATCGAGGTGCTCCAGGCCTGCCACATCGCTACTATCACGGACCACGCAGCGCACACTGATGCCAGTTTCCTGCAAAATTCGTTCGACAAAATGCCGGCCTACGAAGCCGGTAGCGCCTGTTACTGCGACAACCCTGTTCTTTCTCGGCATTTTCTCCACCTGAATTCCATTGAAAGGGATGCACCTGTCTACGCCGAAATACCTGTTACGGATTAATCGCATCGGAGCCGGACTGCGTACAAACAGGAAATATCACTGGACCACCACCATGCTACTACGCAGCTTGCAGGCCTTTCTTCTCCTGACCTTCCTATCCGCCTGCTCAGGCGTTCAGGTTAGCGACTACAGCGACATGCAGCCCGTATTTAGCGCAGAACAATTTTTTGATGGCAAATTGACTGCCCATGGCGTTGTTAAAGATCGCGGTGGTCGCGTCATTCGCAGCTTCAACGCCGACATCGTTGCCTACTGGAAGGATGGTGTGGGCACGCTGGAGGAGGATTTTGTCTTTGATGATGGAGAGGAGCAGCGACGCGTCTGGACCCTGACGCCCACTGGGCAAAATAGTTATATAGGTACTGCAGGCGATGTGGTTGGGGACGGCACTATGACCGTCTCGGGCAACAGTGCTTTCCTGGACTATGTCCTACGCATACCCTACCGGGCAGATACCATCGATGTCCGCGTCGATGACCGCATGTACCTCCTTTCAGAAACCGTCCTGCTGAATGAATCCACCCTCTCAAAATTCGGTGTGCGGGTTGGAAATCTGCTACTCGTCATCACGAAAACCCTAGACTGACTTACAGTCTCGGCTGGCCGCTCGCCCGTCCTCTCGGCTCGCTACCGTATTAATATCAAGGACGTACCAAAGATAGCAGCGCGAGAAAATGCCATTCAGGATAAGCGCCAGTGACACCACCCCCACGAAAATGTCTATCCCATTCGCGTCCTGGCGGGTCAGTATCCAGCCCGCTAGCAACAAACCAAAGGCCAGTCGCATCACCCGTTCAATGTTGCCAATATTCTTCTCGATCATCTCCACACCTCATCGCAGTATCAATTACAGCTTCTTCTACGCGGCCAAAATTGGATTGGATGCAATACAAGGTCGTTATTCATGGACAAAAATTAACCACTGCGCTGCCAGGTCAGAATGAGTAGCTCGCCTCCAGGCCGTACATGCGCGGTGCGCTGTAAACCACGCCGGCCGTCTGGGTAACATCCACCAATGGCACGCCGCCGACAATATACCGCTCATCCGTCAGGTTATTGCCGAACGCCGTGACCCTGATGTTCTCATCCCTGGAAAGCCAGGTGAGCCTGGCGGAAAAGTCTTCCTGGTCATTCAAATAGAGGCCGGATAGGCAGCTGCTGCGATCGAAACAGTTGTCCACGTCCTTGCGGTACGACCAGGCTCCCATGGCCAGAATATCTCCAATAGACGTGTCCCAGGTGTACTGGGCCGCAAGATAGTAGATGGCCTCCGGCAGGCGCGGCAGGTTTTCATCGGAACGATCGACAGGACAGTTCATAACATCACCGGTCCCAACCGTGACGACCTCGCACTCCGCCGGCGCGCCACTTTCAGGTACGGTGAGAATGCGGGTGTCGTTATATTCGTCTATTTTACCGTCGTTGAAGGTGATATTGGCCATGATCTGAAGCGAGTCGGTGGGGAGGTACATCGTCTCAAACTCGATGCCCGCAATTCTGGAGGATTCTGCATTGATCAACGAGCCTGCGATACGACCGTCCACCGGATTGATCTTGACCGTGGTTAGCTGACGATCTTCATAGTCGGTGTAGAACAGCGCCATATTCACCCGCCACTGGCGATTCAGCGAATCAACCTTCAAGCCCAGTTCGTAGTTCCAGACTTCTTCAGGCTCGTAACGCTCCAGAATTCCAGTCTCGATATCCAGCGTGTCACTGATGCCTCCAGACAGGAAGCCGTTGGTCGCGGACAGGTAAGCTGAGCCACCTGAGATAAAACGGGATTCATCAAAACTGTATTGCAGGCTGGCCATCGGGGTAATGTCAGAGTCATCGACCTTGTCATACTGCTGCGCCAGGGGGTCGTCCGGCAGAAGATAGCCGTGGAGAGGATTGAAACTCTCAGGCCCGCTGGGGAACTGAATAAATTGCTCGGAGATAATATAACTGGCGTCACCAGTAGTCGCCACTTCCTCAATATTGGCTACCTCATAAGTGCGCTCCAGATCCCGCTCTTCCCAGGTGTAGCGCAAACCCAGCGTCAAACGCCATGAATCATTGAAGCTCCAGTCCGCCTGGCCAAACACCGAGGCCGCCTTGTTCTCTGAGGTCAGGCTAGTGTGCGACGCCGTGTAGTACGCGATGTTAGGTACAAACAGGGAATTGAAAAATGGCCCAGCCGGTTCCACCCGCGGGCCGGAGTCTGAATCCTCCCAGAAAGCATAAAGGCCCACAACATAATCCAATCGGTCATCGAAACCCGCCCCGGAGAGCTGGAACTCCTGGCTATACGCATCGGTGATATAGTCGCCGGCAAACTCGCGGTCATAGTTACTGCGCACCAGTAGCGGAATGCCAATGGCGTCTACTTCCTGAGAAAACGCTGATTCGGTTTTGCGCCAGGCGGTAATACTCTTGAAGGTAGCGTTCTCGAGTTCCCAATCGAGAGTAAACCCTAGCGTATTCGTTTCTGCCCAGTAGCCTGGCGGGTCAATACCAGCCATAACATCGTCGATACCCAACGCATTGTTCTCCGCACACCATTCCTGAATGGTCTGGCCGGTAGAGGGAACAATAATGAAGGGGTTCTGCAACTCAGCCTGCCAGCCTGAACCGGGGATAGAGTCCACCACCTCGCAATCCATACCGCGAGCGGACTGGTCCGTCTCGCTGTACATATAGTTGAGGTCCAACGTGACATCATCGCTCGCGGCCCAGCGCAGTTGTACCTGAGCCCCCTGGCGATCAATATCATTGAACTCTTCGCCGTCCGGGATGAAGCTGTTGCCATTTGCCCGGTTGGTCACATATCCGTCACGACTATTGCTGTAAACAGAGACGCGAGATAGCAGCTGGTCACCGATCAATGGCACATTTACGGTGACCTTGGCGGTCCGCTGATCGTAGTTTCCCGCTAACACTTCCACATGACCCTCAAATTCCTCAGAGGGTTTGTTAGTGGTGTAAAGAACCGCTCCACCGGTAGTGTTCTTACCAAAGAGCGTCCCCTGCGGACCACGCAGCACTTGTACGGACTGCAGGTCGACGTTGTCCAGAACCGCACCAGAAGTACGTGACACGTATATGCCATCGAGATAGAGACCAACGCCGGAATCAAAATTTACCCCTTCGTTGCGCGCGCCAATACCACGAATATAAATACTGCCGGTACCCGTGGAGCCGTTGCCGTCGTATACGTCCACGTTCGGCGCCACTTTGCGCAAGTCAGATATATCTCGGACACCCAGTTCCTCCATCGCCTGTGCCGATAGCGCCGTTACAGCAATGGGCGTCTCTTGCAACGACTCTTCTCGTTTCCGTGCGGTTACTATCACTTCCTCTAGCACCATCTGGGCCTGAGCGTGGATTGGCACTACGGTCGCAGCGCTGGCGGCGATGCCCAGAGCCAGACTTGAAACTACTACGCGCTTCTCGCGCATGATGTCACCCCTTATTTGTATTGTTTGGGTCCAGCCGCCACCCGTGTTGGATTTAAGGCTTACTTTTCTTATACACGATTTGCCCGCAAATCGGATCACTTGCCACATAAAATCTCTGGAATTCCTCCCCGGTGGGTCGAAAATATATGCGGATCTCCGGATTAGTTTCGCAGGTGGGGCGTCGCTGTTGCGTTAATTGACATTGATCTCCATGATCTGTGACCACGTACAAAAATAATAACGATGAGGTTCACTATGAAAAAGCGCGTACTTGTCTGGGGCACAGGCAATGTCGGTCGCCCGGCCATCAGGGCTGTACTATCCCACAGTGACCTGGAACTCAGCGCTGTTATCGTCTCTGGCGCCGCCAAGGAGAATCTGGACGCTGGCAGTATCGCCGGCGTCGAGAAGTGTGGTGTTCTCGCAACCCGTGACTGGGAGACTGCCATCGGCGGCGGTGCCGATGCGGTGATTTATAGCGCGACGGCGGATACCCGGCCGGTCGAGGCCATTGCAGACGTGACCGCTTGCCTCGAGGCTGGCATCAGTGTCGTGGCCCCCGGTCTATACGCCTATCTCGACCCTTCCTCCACTCCCCAGGAGGCTTTAGCCCCCATTGAAGACGCTTGTAAAAAGAGCGGTGCGTCGCTGTTCGTCTCAGGCATTGATCCCGGCTGGGTCATGGACATGCTACCGGTTGTGCTGTCGGGCGCTGTCGCCAATATCACCGAGATACGCACGCGCGAAGTTTTCAACTACGCCTCGTATGACCAACCACAGGTGGTACGCGAGGTTATCGGCTTCGGCCAGTCAATGGACGAGTTGCCATTGATGCTGCACGACTTCGCCATTGAGATGGTGTGGGCCCCCATGATCAAACTCGTGGCCCGGGCCTTGGGCAAGCCGGTGGAACGCATCGCGGTAAACGTTGAGCGCCGTGCTCTGGAGAAGAGCGTCGATGTGCCAGGCATGGGCCTGTTCGAGACGGGTACGCAAGGCGCTTTCCGTTTCGAGGTAGTCGGCCACTCCGAGGGCAAGCCCCTCTTCGTGCTGGAACACATCACCCGGATCGACGACGACTGCGCGCCAGACTGGCCGTACCCGGAGTCCGGCCAAGGCTGTCATCAGGTTATTATCACCGGTAGCCCCAGGCTGCAGGTCAGCGTCCACGGGGACGATTCGGTCGAAGCGGGTGCTGGCGGAGGTGGCAACGCATCCGCTGCCGCCTGGCTGGTCAACGCAATCCCGGCGGTGTGCGAGGCCAATCCAGGCATCGTCACCGTGCTCGACCTACCCCGCATTACCGGGGCAGCGCAGCTGCAGGGGGCAGATTGAATGGAAAACCCAGAAGAGAAATTCAGGGCATTGGCTGAGACTCCGACAGCAGTATTGATGAAACAGGCTGGGGTTCATCTCGCAGCCTGGGTGGCAGTGTTTTCCATGTTTGCAGCGGCAGATGGCTGGTACCAACTTACCGGCTGGTCAATGGCGTCACTACTGAGCGTAATCACTGGTCTCGCAGCGGGCTTTCTGACGGTTAACCTCGTGCACGAATGGTTCCACTATTTCGGCGCAAAGCTGACTTCGGCCAATTATAAGCTCAGTGCCAAGCCCAGCCTGTTTGTGTTTGACTGGGACTTCGAGAAAAATGGACTGGGCCAGTTTTATACAATGAGCATCGCAGGCACATTGGGCGGGGCGACTGCCCTTCTGCTCATATCCCAGGCCATCGATATTGACTCCACCGGACGCGCTGCCCTCGTTGCAGGTGCTGCTGCCAGTTTCGCCTTTGGCTCAATCATTGAATGGCCGGTACTGCTCCGAACACGAAAGAGTAAAAATCCACTGCAGGAATTGTCAGGAATCACACCGGCGGTGCTGGGAAAGGCCGCCACTGGCAGTGCCGTTACCGGCTTGATCTGCCTGGCGGTTCTCACCTGAATACGCAATGTCGGTTACATGTAGGGAACCTTATCCATACCCGCCTTCTCGAAGCATGCCCTCCACCCACCGGATTCATAGGTCGTTCGATCACAAGCCACAGCCGCCGGGACGTAGGGCTCTATTTCTTCGGTGACTGATCCTCCATCAGCCGCTGCGGCAATGGCAGCGACAATCGGATTGTCCCGAAACACAAAACGGTATTGCAGTTGGCCGTCCATGTAAGGCCCCCAATCCATCCAGCTTGCGTGAGTGGCCTGCAAATTTTCCGGCTTATCCGCATGCTTCGATATCACCAGAGTGTAAAAACCCTCTGGATCCCTTTGCAATTGGTTACCCAAGAGGCAGTGGCTGGCACCGCCATTCCAAAAATTGTAGGTGCACAAATTGAACAGCCTGACATCTTTACCCTCGGCTGCTGGCGATTCACCGTTCCGCGTATTCGGTTGCGTCAGGTACTTCCCGCGAACAACAAAAATGTGGCCAAACAACTCGCTATAGTGGGTGGCCAGATACTGCACATCGCTATTGGCCATGAGGTCGGAGGGGCCATCGAAGTTTGACGAGGTCGTCCATTGGGCAGGGTTTCGCGCTCTATGATCAATGACAGGGAGCGCTGGAAAGACTTGCTCTGTCCTCACCGGCGCATTTCCGGGCGCGAACATATCGCACTCTTCAAAGTGCAGTGTCAATTCACCCTCGGCGTCGTAGATGCTTAACGAGGGCAGCGGCACTCCACCAGATCCAGGGCCGTTGCCACTGTCAACGTGATACATCCTCAACATGTTGATCACAAAACTGTTGTCAGACATACCGTCCTTGCGCAAACCTACGTAGCTGGTATTTGGCTCGGGGCGGGACGGCTGCGGCCCAAACACCAATGTCGCTGAGTAACGATTCTCGGCCAGCGATGAAGCAATCTCCCGGAAAGGATTGACACTGCCAGTATCTGGTTCCAGATTCTCATCCCTAAGTGTCTCCAGATTATTCAGGTCCATATCATTGGGGTGGTAAGCGAAGTAGCGTGTTTCAGGGTACTGACCGCGAAACACTACCCTCCCCCCAGGTTCGACCACGAAGGCTCCCTTGAGCGTCTCAATTCCCAGCATAGCCGCGAATTTCGAGATCAGAAAATTTTGCGCGAAGTAGTTAGAGCCCGCGATATCCGGAAGATTAGGGAAATGATTAAAGGTAAGGGGCGTGCCGACGCGCGGCCAGGCAGGGCACAACTGCTCGGACGATGGCGGAGGAGCCTCAATCCATTGGGGGCCGCCCAGATCGATGTCGCAGTGGTTCGCAGCAAAGTCAGTCACCCGCCCTTCGCTCCCGATGAGTTCGGGGGCAGACAACAAGTCAAAGGTATCCACCATCGAGTGACCCTCGCTTATCGAACGGGCCCAGGCTCCCACGGTTTGGTGTATACGCTCCAGATCACTCGCTAAACTGGGAGGCGAATTCTCCAGCAACACCAGAGCCACAGCAGTATGCCCGTCGAGCTCACTCAGCCCGACCGTATCGACACTGCCCGAATTTACCTCTGTCAAGGTGCTACAGAACTGCTGAATTTGCGACTCAGTGTCTCGCGCACCACAAGCAGCCAAACACGCTGAGAAGAATAGAATCGTCATGCTGATAGTGCGCCGCATGCATACTGTCTCTGTCATTTCTCACTCGCTCCAAGCCGACATGATCAGGGGTGGCAATACCGGAGTATCTTACCTATCCTTCTATCAAATATCGCTTCGCTCAACTCAAGGAGTTCCACATGAACATCACTACTGTTGTCAGGGTCGCCCTTTTGGCAGCAAGCTGCGCCGCAGCTGCCGCACAAGCTTCTGACCATGGGGATCACGCCGCTAGATGCAAAAATGCAGTCATGACGGAAACCGCGGAATTCCAGGACATACCGATGGCCGGGTTCTCCCAGAATGGCCACCATCACCACAACCTGCTCTGGACAATACACTGGGATGGCCAGACCGCCACTGGCAGCTGCAAGTTCCACGATGGTCACTTCAAGGGCGTGGAAATACATACCCACCTGAAACACTCCCATCACCACAAGAAAAGCGAGCACTACAAGGGTGAGTACGGCGGCTTCTATTATGACCGTCACGTTGCGAAGTGGCGCGACCCCGACGGCCACGTTTGCCACACCTGTACCCCGGAGAACGGTTTTCCGACCCGCGGTTACTAATGTGATTGCCAACATTGGAGAATGAACAGTATGACCCGAAGCACAATTCGTCTCATTGGCCCCGCCGCTCTTGTTTCTCTCACTCTGAGCCAGAGTATTTTCGCCCAGGGCAACATGGACTACACAAACACTTACATAGACAAAATCGATTCAGCCGCGCCTATCCATGTTCACCCCTTCGGCACGGCAGATGCCGACCTGGGAAACCCCAAATTTGAAGATACAGCGCAGGCCATGGCCAAATCCGCCCCGCATCTCCTGGCCACTGACATCGTAAGTACTCTTAGAAATTCCGGCTTTACCGCCGTAACGCTTGATGAGTCGAAGGAAGGGCCCGCAGAAAACGCGATGAACCTAACCGGTCATTTCACCAAGCTGGATCCAGGCAGCCAGAACCTGCGAGTCTGGGTTGGCCTTGGTGCCGGCGAGAGCAAGGTATGTATATCTGGACAACTGACCGACGCAGCGGGGAAAAAACTCGCAGACTTTGCGGACTGCCGCAACGGCCTGGGTTGGGGAGCCAGCGGCCCGCAAGGTAACAAGGGTGCTGAGGTTCTCGGGGAGCGCGTGGCGAAATTCCTCATCAACTGGGCCGGCCTCAACTAGAACTCAACAACTCGATCTACTGCCAGAACCCAGCCGGCCTCGCCCTTCTCCAAGCGATATTGCAGTTGCCGCGTTCCCGCGCTGGCCGCTGCATTCGTGTCGCTAGCCGCATAAATCGGGAACCGTCGTACCAGATTATTTTCTACCACAGCAAATTCGTCGTGCCCCATATAGCCTTTTACCGCCTCCGGAGTTTGCTTCAATGGCGGCAGGTAAATGGGCGAGAGTGACTTTCCCTGGTTTACTGCAAAGGCGATCAGGGATCCGTAGCTACCGCTACCCGTTGAACTGACATAAACATAGATTTCGGGCCAGCCGTCGGCGTCGAGATCAGCGAGTTCGGCCTGATAGGCCGTGCCGTCCAACTCTGCGAGCAACTCATCAGCGGCAGGTGACAACCCTGTGGACCGAACACTAAGACTGCGTTCACCCGTCACCTCAACGTCAAAACCCAGAGCGTCGTGACGTAGGGTGCACTGCCCGGGAGTTGCGATTTGCTGCCTGTCGCAACGCCAGCTATCGCGATCCCAGAAAACATACAAGTGGGAATCAGGCAGTCTGAATAACTGGCCAGCATCACCGAGCCCTGCCAGGCGATAGACGGATTTACCCTGTTGATCGACGTAGTTTCCAGGCGCATCACCTGTCGGTGAAAACTCGAAATCTCTTCCTCCGTCAATTCTTACACTGATAAAACCCTGACGCTGAGAAAAGGTGCAAGAAGCGTTGCTCGCTGGCGAGGCGTCTGCTGTTGCAGAAAATCCACATCTAGCACGCATCGAGTCTGCCTGCGACATTGCGCTCGCCATTCCCAATACTATTACTATTCCGACGAAGGCTATTCTATTCATCCAGAGCATTCTCCAAGTTACCGCTACTCCCTCTATAACGAGTAAGTTGATGATCTCCATTTCCTAATTGCGCTGGCAACGAAGTGATCGGCACGGTGTCCTCAAAACCCGGCCCAGCGAATGCCTTTATCGTTGCCACTCCCAGTGAGTCAACTCGCATTAGGGCGAAGCTGAAACCGGTAGCGTTGCCACCATCAATCAACTTCCGCTGGTTACCGCCAAGGTTTCCCATGCTGAACATGTTTATACCCTGCCGCTGGCCCGGATAATACGCATGGTGATGCCCGCTGAGATAACTCACATTGCCACTCTGCTGAAGCAGTTGCTCCAGCGCCGTATCATTTATGACGTCGCTCTCTCGGCCGGAAGCAATGGGCTGCATAGGCAAGTGGCCGAATAGAATTTTGGGCGCTGCCAGGTGTTCACCCTGCAATTTGGCTCGCAGCCAATCCCGCTGCTCTACAGGCAGTTCACCACTGCGCGTTGCATCCAGCGAAGCCAGCAACAGTCCGCCAAATTCCAGCGAGAAGTAAAACGGAAAGAATCCACCGGGCTCTAAGGTCACAGTAGGCGGATGAGCACGATGGTAGTCAGCATAGGCCGCCCGCTCTCCCTCGAAACCAGGATAGGCGGAGGCATCGTGGTTTCCGGGGGTCATTATCACTGGGATACCGGCTGCCTCCAGAGGACGCCTTATCGTCTGGTGAAAACTGTCCCACATGGCGTCCAGCTCCAGCCGCTGCAGTTTTGGCGAAGGCCGCTGCCCCGCGACCATGTCACCGGTGCTGATGACTAGATCCGGTTCAAGGCTGATAATCTGGCTAACCGCCACCGCAACACGCCTGTGATAGCCAGTGCTACCGTAACGGCCATTAATGTCGGAAATGATAACTATCTCAAGTGGCTCTCTGGCAAAACTGGGCCAGCAGATAGTCAAAAATAGAGCGGCTAGAAAAACGGGTGTGCCGATTCTTGCGTGCATCAGCTTCCACCTCCCTCAGGTGCTTTACGCCAACGCCAGATTGCGAGCAGCGACCACACCGTGAGAAGGGCCAGAAGCGGGTAGATCACCAACAGGTCCACTCTGATCGGAGCGATAACCGTCTCAGACCAAACGAGTACGCGGTACTCCCATACCCCATATGCGACCCAGCAGAGAGCGCTAGCAACCACCAGACGGGTTGGCCGAGGTATCTCTCTCTGCGTCTTACCAAGCAGGGTTATAAGAAGCAGCAACGCGACCAATACGGCCAACAGAGGTATTTGCTGAAATATGACCAACGGCGCTAGCAAGTATTCCACAGTGAATATTTTCTATATGGATTTGCCCGAGTATGGCAGTTTTCCCTTCAGGGTAAAAATAGAACAAGCCCGGCAACTATTGTATTCTTTTGGCGCTTTCCACCCATCTTCCCTCCAGGGAGACAGCATCATGCTCAACGGGATCACTCGCCGTACCATCTTGCGGGCAAGCTGTGTCTTTATCTGCTTGCAAAGCATCGGCTTGCAAGCAGAAGCCGAGTCTGCGCTAGAGATGAAATGCATCAAGACTGCCCCTCTTGTTGAAGCGCTTGCCCCCGGGGACAGTGCAGAAGAAGACGCCTTCTGCGGCATTGATTTCACCAACACCTCAACTGCGATCTGCCCCAAAACCTGGAGCACCAGCCCGGGCGCATTGATCTACGACCTGACCACGACCGCCTGGGAAGGCAGAAAGAGCGACTACGAAAAAGCGATCTGCCAAGTCGGCGGCCACGCCAGAGACGAGGCTCGCCGCGAGCTCGCTATTTTCAAGAACAGTATGAACGGGCGTGAGACCAGCGGAACATTTGCGCCCGCCTCCCTGCTCTACTACCACATGAGTCGACTGCTGCAGACACGGATACAGGTGCCTGTCGCCGTAATGGCGCAGTTTCCCGTATCCGCCTATCGACAAAGAGTTGTGGGTCCCGGCTTGAATTATAGTGATTCGAAGCGACTCACAATGCTCCACGCCGGCTGGCAGGAAATGGACAAAGCGCTCTCGAATCCTCCCGCTTACAGCCACAGCAGAGAAATCATAAGCACTGATGGCGAGAGTCTCTGGGGGGTCCTACTGCTGGAAAGCGGCCATCGCTACGGGCCTGAAGTAAACGGCACACGCAAATCGGGTTGGGGTGACGGTCAAAACCGGGACTTCCAACAGACAGCCCCATTCCTCGCATTGCGGACCGATCTGCCACTATCCCAAGCAATCGTTTCAGGGTTGAAACAGGCGCGCGCAGATACCGCCATGGCGAAGGCACTACCAGAAACCATCTCGCCAGCGCAGGTAGCTTGGTGGATGCATGAAATCACGGAGATCGTTATCCTCGATACGATTCTCCGGCAACAGGATCGCATCGGCAATATCGACTACCAATGGCGCTGGCTCTGGACCGAAGGCAAGGCCCTGCATCAAAGCCCATCAAAGCCGGACGCATCCACCGCTACAAAGTTGCAGGTCAGCGTACTAAATGACAATGATGCCGGTGTACGCTCAAGCTATGCCAACTACGCCCGTCGCACCGGAATGCTCGACAGCTGGCACCACATGGACCCTGGCCTGTACCGACGCATCACATCGTTGGCGGCCGATTTCGAACAATCGGGCCCCATTGCCCAGGCTGTGCGGCAAAATTACCGACTGTCTGCCGGAGAAGCGAGTGGCATCGTTCAGCGGGGCATAGAGGTGGGCACCCAGCTGAGAGAGCGGTGTCTGGCGGGTGCACTACGCTTTGATCTGTCGGTGAGCTCTGTTTTGCAACCGCAGGCAGCAATCGAAGAGACGACTGACTGCTGAGAATCAGCCTAGCAACCACTGACTCAAAGCCAGCGCTGTCAGGGTACTTGAAAAAGTCGCGGCCAGGCCCGGGCGCATGAAACTATGATTGAGCACATACTTCCCGATACGCGTGGTACCGGTTCTATCGAATGAAACGGCTGCCAATACTGTGCCGTAGGTGGGCAAGAAAAAATTGCCGTTCACTGCAGGATACAACCCAACCATCAGGTGGGGTGGAAGGCCCAGTGCCAAGCCGATAGGCGCCAGAATCACGATCGTAGCGGCCTGGCTGAACAACAGAATACTGAGGACGAACAAGCCGAGCGCAAAAAGCCATGGGCTGGTCTCAATGACCGAGGAAATGGCAGCAATAATCTGCACCTCGTTGGCTGCAAAAAATGACGCCCCCAGCCAGGACACGCCCAGAATGGAAATTATCGCCACCAGTCCGCTGCGCATCAGCTCACCTTTCATCGCACGCGCAGGACTGGCATCGAACAGCAGGGTTACCAGGCCAGCCGCGCCCAGCATGATCACCATGATCGCGGCGGCCATATCAATTTGCAGCGGCACCCCGGCGCTGTCAGCGCCATGCACGGGCCGGAGCTCAGGAAATATGCCGATGATAACAATTAGCGCAACGGATACCAGAAACACAGCACAGGCGCCGGCGCCCCGGCGCCGAGCCTTACCTGCCAGAGGAGCCGCCGTCGCTTCAGTATCAATGCCAAGGTCCTTTAATCGCGCCTGATAGTCCGAGTCTTCGGCAAGTGGCGCACCTCGCCAGGCAACGGATAGCGTGCCAACGGCGAGCCCAACCAGAGTCGCCGGTATGACCACCATCATAATGTCTGCAAGCCCAACCTCGAAACCGGCCAGCGCTGCCACAAGGGCAACACTGACAGCAGAGATCGGTGAGGCTATCAAGCCTTGCTGCGCTGCGATAACGCTAATAGAAAGTGGTCGCTCAGGCCGCACACCTGCCTTGCGAGATACCTCGGCAATCACCGGCAACAGCGAGTAAATGACGTGCTGGGTACCGGCGCCGAATATCAAAAGGTAGGTGACTAGCGGGGCAACAAAAGTAATGCGCGAGGGATTACGCCGCAATAGCTTCTCTGCAGTCTCCACCAGGAACTGCAGGCCACCGGCTGCCTCCATCATCGCAAGTGCGGTTATCACCGCGAGGATCATTCCGAGCACAACAGCGGGCGGCTGGCCGGGAGGCATATCGAAGAGGAAGACAAAGATAACCAGCCCGATGCCCGAGATGGTTCCCAAGGCTATACCACCGCGGCGAGCCCCCAGCAAAATGCAGGTAAGAAGTATGCCGAGTTCCAACACTAACATGGAGACCCCTTCCCTTTACCCGGGAGTGAATAAGCTGACGCTGGGCAATCGTTGCGCCAGCAGCATCGCAAACGGTGTTCGGGGGGTCAAGCCGTGAAAAGTACCGTGGCCGTCGCAGGACTGTCTATACTTTCTAGCGACCTTCATGGACACAGGAGTAACTATCGATGAAAAACTGGCGCCGTACACTGGGCAATTCCGTTCTGGTCGTTGGGATGAGCGCGGTCTGCGTCCAGGCAATTTCCGAAACCGCCCCGAAAATGCGTATCGAGCATGACCTGCTCGGCGAGAAAGCGGTCCCGGCCTCGGCATACTATGGAGTACAAACCGCGCGTGCCCTCGAGAATTTCCAAATTTCTGGCCGCCAGATCAGTGACTACCCGGAACTCATTGCCGGTTTTGCCCACACCAAAATGGCCGCGGCAAAGGGCAATACCGACGTCGGAAAGATGGACAGGGAAGTACGCGACGCGATCATCAAGGCTGGCGAAGCCATTATAGCCGGCAACTACCATGACCAGTTCCCCATCGATCCCTACCAGGGCGGCGCAGGCACCTCGACCAACATGAACGTCAACGAGGTGATGGCGAATGTGGCACTAGAACTAACCGGCCATCAGTTAGGTGAATACGACATCATTGAGCCTCACGACCACCTCAATATGTCCCAGTCGACCAACGACTCGTATCCTACTGCCCTGAAAGTCGCCATCTTCCAGAACAATGACAAACTTGTCGCAGAGATCGAGAACCTTATCGAGGCCTTCAGAAACAAGGGCGATGAGTTCATCGACATTTTGAAGATGGGGCGCACCGAAATGCAGGATGCTGTTCCGATGACCCTGGGACAGGAATTCCACGCCTTTGCAGCAGCACTGGAAACCGAGATTTCCTTTTTACGCGATGCCGAGAAGCCCCTCTTCAGTATCAATATGGGCGCAACTGCGATTGGTTCAGGTCTCAACGCCCCCAAGGGCTATGCCGAGAAGACCACCCGACACCTGGCGAAACAGACCGGCAAGCCAATCACTCTCGCAGATGATCTTTTCGCCGCAACCTGGGACCAGCACGCTTTCGTTGCCGAGTCAGCCGCGTTGCGCAGCCTCGCAATCAAGCTGTCCAAGATCTCCAGCGACCTGATTCTCCTGTCGTCCGGCCCGCGGGCGGGCCTGGGTGAGATCAACCTGCCGCCCATGCAGCCCGGATCGTCTATTATGCCGGGCAAGGTCAATCCGGTGATCGCGGAACTGATGAATCTGGTGTCCTATCGGGTGATTGGTAATGATGTGTCAGTCAGCCTTGCCGCTCGCAACGGTCAATTACAACTCAACGCTTACGAGCCGCTGGAAGCCATTGCGATTCTCGATTCCCAGCGATTGCTGGGCAACGCCATGCAGACCCTGCGTGAACGCTGCGTCGATGGCATCACCGTTAACGAAAATACCCTGGAAGCGTATATCGAGCGCACCGTGGGTATCGTGACCGCTCTCAATCCCGTGATTGGCTATGAGCGCGCTACCGAGCTCGCGGCTGAGGCGTATCGCACCAACAAGGGTATTCTCGAGATCATCAGAGAACAGGATATTTTGACCGAGGAGCAGGTCAACGAAATACTCGACCCAGCAGCGCTTACCGGTTTGGACAAGAAGAAGTACCGCCGCTAGGACCAAAGAGGGCCGCCTCTAGAACTCAAAGGCCGGTTTCACGGAGATCGGCCTGAGTTCATGACCGTCGATTCGCTGCCATTCTACCCGCCGTCAACGATGCCCAAAGCCACTCGACCGGTCCTTTCTGGTAGAACTTCAGCCAGAGCGCACAGAACAACACCTGCAGCGTGTAGATCAGCAGCGCCAACAACCACAATTGGGCCAGGCCCATGCTGCCCCAATAGCCAAATCCGACGCCATAAAATAGCGTCATGCCAATCACCGTCTGTAGAAGATAACTGGTAAATGCCATCCGGCCGATCAGGGTGAAGGGGCTCAGCAGGCTTTCTCCGCGGGTACTGGCGTATATCATCGCCAGCATCGACATGTAGGCCATGGCCTGGCATATCTGCCCCAGGACCAGGACGCCTTTCAAGATCACGTCCTGCGAGGACACGGCCCACTGCGTGATATTCGTATCAGTAGACACCGCTGTCGCAGTTGCCAGTATTCCGATTGAAAGAAACACCGCCAGTCGACTTTTGCTGTATATACCTGAGGTGAAATAGCCCGATCTGGCCAGATAAAAACCAAGCAAGAACAACCCAAGCACCCGAGAAATACGACCATTAGGCAGAAAATCGTGCCAGCGCCAGTAAATGTTATGCAGGTTCATCCGCAGGACATCTGCCCAGCCACCAGTACCAAACGACGCCGTTAGTTCCAGTGGCGTTGCATCGGGGAAGGTCTTGAGAGCGACCTTCGCAACACCAGCGGGATGCTCATAGAACACCGAGGCAAGAACCTGCGGCAATAGAAAAAACAGCAGCAGTGCCACCGCTACGGGCAAGAGATGCTGTACGGCGATTTTCCTGAGCATCACTAAAACAAAAGCCAATAGAGCGTAAAGGCCAAGAATGTCACCCGACCAGCACAGCGTGTGCACGATACCGAAGATCAGCAACAAACCGGTCCGCTTGCGGTACTTGCTGATAAATGCAGGTCCTTTCTCCCGGTTTCTTTCGTACTGAATGCCGAATCCAGCACCAAATAATATTGAGAATATTGCGTAGAACTTTCCATCCACCAGAATTTCATGGAGCTGCAGGAACAGCGCGTCCAGATGGAAGTAAGGTAGCGTTGCCACAACGTCGAAGGGGATAAACTTGTATCCACTCCAACTCTGGATATTGGCGATGAGAATACCCAGCACGGCGAAACCACGAATGGCATCGATGACGTGTATACGGGAAGTGCTTGCTTTCAAACCGGGGTCAAATCTTCTGAGTCTTGAAGCGCGAGATACTAACACGCAATACTGGGCGCCGCCTGGCCGGCAGCCACTGGATGCAGAGACCTTTTTGGCTAGAAGAGGTATTCCAGCTTGGTCTTACGCAAAACATTGAAGACCTTGCGTTGATTGCGCACTGCGCCAGCCTTCAGTCCTTTGCCCTCCATCAACTGACGCCGCATATCAAGCCATTCGGGTGTACCCCAGTGGTAGGACTCGCTCTTCAACAGCTCAAAATCTTCAATAAGATCCTGCGCCAACTCCGGGCTTTCGAAGAAGAATCCCATCTCATTGTTAAAAAGGCGAGAGCGGTAATCGAAGTTCGCGGTGCCAATAAAACCGACCTCATCTCCCAGAAGATACTTCGAGTGCAGCTTGCCATAGTGTTTGTCACCACCGAAATAGGCATCGTCCAGACGGCCTGTCTCGTAGATTTTGAGCTGCGGGTGATTGACCAGGTTGGCCCAGGTTTCGCTTCCGACCAACTCGGCACTAAGCTCACTTCCCTCGGCGTGCGCCAGCCAACCCTCTTTATGATCATCATCCAGCAACATCCGCGGCGCCATATCCATATCGACGATGGCCTGTGCAGGGACATTATCCGAGGTTAACACTGAGTTGGTGATCATCTCGTAACTGCGGCTCGGGTCCTCCGCAAGCCACTCGAGAACCCGTTCCGCTTCATCCAGCAGTAGATTGCCCTCTTTATCGTAGTAGCGTGCTAGAAACAAATAGGGTGATACCACCCTGGACTCCGATCTATTGCGATTGTCTTCCCTGGAGTGCTCGAGCAAATACATGATGGAGTTCGGATTATTGGTAAGGTTCGCCACCGCCTCCGTCACCACCGTTTCGTTACTGAGATTTGCGAATTCATGGGCCAGCCGCACATCGGCCTCTCGCCATTCGGTCTCCAGGTAGTCAGGCATAGCTTCGAAGTGAGGTTTCAAACTCTCAAGCGACTTCAATTCGCTCAGTGAACGAGACAAGGCTTTACGCCTGTCCAGATATAAGTCGGTGCCGGTCAGAAATTGCTTTGAACGCAGGTACTTATTGTTTTTGTACAGAGAAAGCAATGTGAAATAGACTTCAGCGACTTCGCCTACCGTGCTCTCTTTTTCTACCCCCAACTCCGGTCTTAGAAGGATTTCAGCATCGTTGTAGGTATCCGGGTTCGGTGAGCCGTCTTCAAGGATGCCGAAGTAGGACAGAGAAACATTGCGGCCACCGGTAATCACGATGGCCCTCTCCGGCACAAAACCGTCGACCACCAGCAGTTTGTCGTGCGACCTCCGGTTGGCGGTAATCGGTGACTTGCTCAAGGCATTGAAGATGAAGATCTGTACTCGCGCCCGACGATTGGTGACCTCGCCCGTGGAATTCCGCACAAACCCCGCGCCTATCTGGCAGCTGTGCAGCGCGCGGAGCCAGGTCTTGTCGAGAGTAACAGAACCAATTGAATCGACCATTAAACGCAAATCGACGCCACGCTGCACAGCTTCACACATCGCGCCAAGCAGGGCTCTCCCCGCCAGATCATCCTGAAAAATGTAGTAGCTCGCGTCGATACTATGGCGGGCATTCTCCACCATATGTATTTTGACTGTAAGAGAGCGGATCGCCTCTACTTCGCTGCTTCCCAGCAATTTGGCACGGGCATTCTGGACCGGGATCTGCGCTTCTATTCCCAGCTCCAGGGAGTCTCTTCCCTCGAACTTGGGCGGCAAGCGAGTTCGTGCGTCGTACCACGCGTTAAGCTCTGGATCGTCGACTGCGTCCAGCGGCGGGCAATTTTCCAGGGCCTGCCGGTCAGCCGGACACTGGTTTGCGGGAATATCGGTTGTGGCGCAGGCGTGAAGGAATACGACCAGGAACAGCAGGCTAAACCTCATGACGTACTCCCCTCTATCATTGCTCTTTGCGCCAGCGAATTTGTGCCACCACCAGACGGTGATCCGATACAACTTCTTCCATCACCTGGTGGCTTTCGAACTCCAGTTCTTCAGACAGTAAAACCCAGTCGAGCCGCTTGGCCTTATAGGTTGGGTGCGCCTTGGATTCAGGCTCAAAAGCAATCAAACCCGCCTCCTCAACCAGATGGCGTACGATCGAGTCCTCACTGTGCCATTGTTCATTAAAGTCACCCATGACAATCATGGGCTCACTGGAACTCTTCGCGGCCTCGATGATAGCGCCCACTTGCCTCCTGCGAGCCGAACGGCGAGAGAAATCAAGATGCACCGACACCAGACGCACCGGTACCACCTCATCTCCCCGACGCCAGTTCAGTGTAGCGGCGACCAATCCCTTGGTAGTCGTCGGCGGTGTAGGTTCGAACGTTGTCACTACGGGATCAGTGAGTTGCAGACGAGACAGAATGGCGGTGCCAAAGCGGTACAGCCATGTCTGGGCGTGCAGGCCCAGCACCGCACAATCCTGCGGCGATTGCGTCATCAATCGCTCAGCGTGATCGAAATTCCCACTCCAGAGCGACTCCACATCGAGCTCTTGCAAAGCCACTACATCGACAGCCACATCGGCCAACATCATGGCTACACTATCGAGATTTCGCTCTATCTTGCGCCGACCAATCAGCAACTGGTTGAGTCCATCACCTCTTCCATGTGCGACATTCAGCGTGGCCAGGCGCAAGCTTTCTCCCTCATGCACAGCATCGGGAAAGGAGCCGTCTCGACAGCCATACTCGGCTGCCAGGGCACTGGTCGACAGCACAGCGGTCAGGAGAGCGAAAACCACGGTCTTTACGAAGCAGGTCATGGGAATTACGCGAGCGGCCGGCAGCGAGTTATAGTCATCAACTGCCGCCAGCCCCCTGGTCCAGGCGGATGTGCGCCGGCGGCTGCTCATGCTTGATCGCTCGCGCCTGGTCGCCTAACCATTCGAACCACTCACCCCAGGAAGGCTGTTGCTGTTCTTCTCGCAGGTCCTCCTGCCAACGGGCCAGCTTTCGACTCATCGTGGATACAATCCCTCCGGCAAGATCCAGCACCAGGCCCATCGGCGCAATCTTTTCGTGTACCAACAACCCCATGGTTTCGAAAGAAGTGCACACCGTGATAGCCGCCTGCTCATACTCAGGGCCACGAGCCCGAATTTCTGCAAGGCTGATCCCATCCGGCACGTTTTGCATCAGGCTGAGCGCCTGTGCAAGGTCGGGGCTATAAAAGGTTTGGGCCAAATTGATCGCCACGGCATTGCGTTGCTGAACCCTGAATTGACGTATTTGAAACAGTACGACAAGAAGCCCTGTAATGATGCTGCCGGCGCCGATAATTTCGGCCATGGCCGCCCAGGTGGACAAGGGAATATCTGTCATGTGATGCCACCAGAATCCAAGTTATTTCTTCAAAGTGTAGCAGTTGCCTGAATGTTAGCGGTGGGGCAATGAACGATGATCGTGGTCTGGCTGAATGATCTGTCACCCGATCAATAGGCATCCGCTACCATCTCGCACCACCCCCGGTATTCTTCCAAAGGCGGCATCGGCCCGATCCAGCCCTCATTGAACATTAAATCCCCCATCATGTAGGCCATCCAGCAGTGGAAGAATGTGGTGGGATGCACTAAATCCCAGAAGACAGCGCGCGATGCCTCGTCACAGACATTCGCAGTTGGCGAAAAAACGCCCATCGTCATTCCGGAGTAGCACTGATTCTGAATTGCCACCTCGCGGCCCTCAAATTCAACCTGCACCTTTCTGGATTCAAGATCAAACCCCAGGATGTCACCGCCGAATTCAGGATCGGTCACCTGGGCGAACGCCGCATCAGCGTCCATCACAATCACCTCCACGCCTGGCGAATCAGCCAGGAATCTGTCGACCATAGTCACCAGCTCCTGATTGTGCCGCCGCGTTAGCTCTGCAAGCCGCGTCGAGAAATCTATCAGCCTCGCCTCCTCACTCTCGTACTTGCGCGAAACCATGTAACTATCATTTTGGAGCACCATAGGCGTCAGGCCGAGGTTAGGGAGGTTAACAAGCATCATGCGCTTGAAGCCCAGCTCCCTTAACTGCGCCAGATTAAGCTCCAGGGCATCAGTCACTTTCGAGACAATACTCGCATAGCCATCTTCTGCGTACGGCTTGCTCAAGAGCAAGCTTATAGAACTGTCAAAAGCTTCTTTGGAGATATAGTCATTCGCCCCCGCCCACAAGATCGCCACAGATGCATCGGCACGAACAACCCCACTGTCGCCTACATCATTGGCGGTATACCCATCGATCTGATGGGTGATACTGCCGCTGACAAAAAACTGTCCGTTCGTATAGATCCGCTGGATCAGCTCCTCGCTATCCATGGGCTCGCGCTGGGTAGCCATCGCTCCGCCACGGGCATGGTTTTGCACCGCCAGCTGCGCTGATACTTCCAGATAATCGCTCCAGACCGGGCCGTTGGCGAATCGACCCACCCAGTAAGGCGGGCGCGGCACCATTTTCAATCTCCGCTTGAGACGTCCCGTATCGCTGAGACTGTCGCCGAAAATGACCAGCCGCGTAACATGATCGCGCTCTGACCACTCATCAAAAACCAGCGAAGTGTAGACACCCGAATCTTCGTGCGACGTTCTCACCAGACCTGGCCGATAAAGCCCTCCATTTCTTCGGTTCGAAAGAGTGTCGCGACACACCTTGCGAAGGTGCACATAGGGCTGGGTCTGATCCAGGCTCCAGTCGGGGTCATCGCTTAAAACCTCCTCGACCTGGAGAAATCCATCCTCCATTCGGCCGAGGACACTTATCTCATAGTCACCAGGCGTCCGCGCGACAATCCAACCCTTGGCTACTGCAGTTTCAGGATCATCCCCTGGCTTGACCCTGGGCTTTAGTGAAGATTCACACTGCACCTTCCAGACAAATGGCCTGTCATCTACCGGATCAGCTACCGTGACCACCCTGTTCCCAGAGCAGGAAACGGAAACCAAGGCAAAAACCAACCCTAGATGGTGGAATTTTGAGAACAATACCTGCGCTCCAGTTAAGGCCAATACCCAATCAAGAATGTATCATGTGCCAACCTCACACACTTCCTGAGTGTTGCGTAGACAGACTTTCGCTTCTTTTTCAGCCTTTTTCAATGGAAGACAGACGTATTTCATTTCAAGGAAGTGTTCTACAATCGCCCCGCACATACCTATTACCCGGTGTGCACTTCAGAGAGCAATCGAGATTCAAATGAAAACAGCAGTTATTGGTGCCGGCATTCAGGGCACGTCGATAGCCTTGGAGCTCGCTAGCCGGGGCATCGAAGTTGATCTCTTCGACCTGGAAGACCAGCCGCTCAATGGCAGCTCACGACACACCGAGGGGAAAATTCACCTCGGCTATGTTTATGCGAACGACCCCTGCATGGCAACAGCCGATTTAATGATATCTGGTGCCAAGGTATTTACACCGCTTCTCCGCCGCTGGGTCGGCCCAGACTTTGATCAGGTGCCAGTATCAGAGCATTTTGAATACGTCATTCACAAGGACAGCATTTTGAGTGCAGAAGCACTGAATGCAGCGTATCGCGAAATCGATCGACGTATTCAAGGCACTGACAACTGGAACTATCTGGGCCAGAGAACACTACAGCAGGCCGTAACTCTACCGGAACGGGAGTGGAAAAACAGATATGGCAGCACTGTAGCAGCAGTCTATCGTACCGACGAACGAGCGGTAGACCCCCATGCGCTGGCAGACCTTCTCGTCAAAGCAATTGCAAACGAACCGCGGATTCGATTTCTAGCCGGCGCCAAAGTCAACTCGATAGACAGAGATGAACGCTCATTGAGGACATTGGACCAACACGGGTCCAAACTGATATACGGTCCATACGACCATGTCGTTAACTGCGCATGGGCTGGTAGGCTAGCGATTGATTCAACGCTCGGCATCAAGCCAACCGAGCCATGGAACTTCCGCATGAAATATTTTCTCCGACTAGGCGCTAGTGCGCCGGTCGCTTTCCAGTCAGCCACAATCGTTCTGGGACCTTTTGGAGATGTAGTGCGATACGGCGAATCTACCTACCTCTCGTGGTACCCAGCAGGGCGCAGGGGATGGACATCCGACATTGAGCCTCCACAGTGGCCACAACCGCCATCTGAAGAAATTGCCTCGCAGATCCAGGAAGGAATAATTGCTGGCCTATCAACAGTAATCCTCGGTGCTAACAAGGTAAAACCCTCGAACTGCGAAGTGGCTGGCGGAGTAATCTATGCACTAGGCAGCACTGAAGTCGATGACCCTGAAAGCACATTACACAAGCGCTCCTCTACCGGACCTATAACAATGGACGGCTGGTATCATTCAGTCGACACGGGGAAGTACACCACTGCCCCTCTTTTTGCCTTGCAAACTGCAGACAGGATCTCTCCATTATGAGCGGGGTCTTCATTGCCATGCCGGTATTTCGTGGCGTCGATGTCATCGAAGAGACTGTCCGCTCGATTGTGGCGCAGACCCATAGAGATTTTCACCTCGTTATGAGCGTCGACGGCGCTGATGACCCAACACTTCCGGTCTGTAGGCGTCTCGCCGCCGATCCTCGCATTGACGTGGTTGTTCAAACTGATCGGCTTGGTTGGCCCGGGAACCTAAACTGGCTGATGCAGGCATGTGATCGGGAATTTTTCTGTTACTGGCAGCAAGATGATCTCGCTTCCACTGGCTATCTCGAAGCGCTACTGACAAGTTTGGCTGCAAGGCCTGACGCCGCCGTCGCATATACAGACGTTCAATGGTTTGGAGCAGAATTTCGACGCGACTCTACTCCGAGCATCCAAGGCGCGCCGTTGTCCAGGGTCATGCAGCATATAGAAGCAATTCGCTACGAACCATTAAGGGGTGTGATGCGAGCAATATGGCTCCCCGACATCCAGGATCCAATCCCCGTCACTCGCCACGAAAGCCACCAAGAGGAATTTGTTTTCCTCACACGAATGGCCCGTCAGGGCAGCTTCATACGCGTTGCGGATGCAATGTATTTCAAGCGACTTCACGATACGAACACATTTATGCGTTGGCAGAGACTTCCGGAGTGGAAGCGCCGACGTGGCTGGATGTCGATGGGCGCTGGTATGTGGCAAACTGCTTCGCAGCTGGCCGAAGAAAAGCTGCGACCGCATGTCCTTGCACAGCTAATCGACCGGCTAGCCGTAGCACGAGGCGAACGTGGGTTTTTTTACGACACCCCTCAGACAGACGTCAGCATTCGCAATTTCGCGCGCGAATTCCTGGCTGTGGCCTCAATCGATTCTACTGCTCTTGACTACGACCCTTCCGAGGCGACAGGTCTTGAGCGGCCTGTTCATCCCGCGGTGTTGGAGGGTATTGCCGACGCCAGGGAAGCCCTGAGAGCCATTGAAGATCTAGACCAGTTAATTACAAACCACGGCCAGAGCACGATCACTGGCGAGGCTATATCGGCGACAGGTCTTCTTGGCTATGGCTGGAGTCATCAGGAGGACTGGGGCGTCTGGACCAACGCAGATGAAGCAACAATGCATCTACCAAAGTCAGCTAGTCGGGTTGAAATTAAAGGATCTACTTTCCCCAAGGATCGGCCATCAAGGGTCGTGGTGAAAACTGGCGAAGGCCCAGCAATAACTATTGAAGTACGGGCGGGTGAGAACACCGAGTTTCTCGTTGACCTTGAGCCTGGGCACACTTCAAAAATTAGCTTCGGCCTGCCAGATGCGACGTCTCCTGCCGCGGAGGGGGTTTCCGATGACCAACGCCACCTTGGTCTTGGCATTGAGCAAGTCAAATTCTTCAGTGACTAAAGCAAATTCAAAGCTAAAAGTAGCAGTACACAACAGGTCGTGACGTCATACCTAGTTAGAGATACTTGCACAGATTACGGTCTGATGAATCTAACCGCGTTGGCGATATTTTTCCTTATTACGCCGCCCCATCTCGTAGAGCCGGGGTCGCATCTTGCGCCGCAAGCCTGCAAACAGATAGGACAGTGTCGTCAGCCTGCCACTCGAGGCAGGCAAGCAAATTTCCACCTGCTCCCCATTGGCTACGCTGAGCACGGCCTCGGCCACCTCCTCCGCTGTGCTCATAGGCTGGGAGAAAACGATATCTTCGACCAGATCTATCTCATCCATTATGAAACCGGTATCAATCGGGCCAGGTGACACAACGCCCACATGGATACCGCTCCCCCGCAATTCGTCGTGCACTCCATAGGTGAACGCACGTAGCCCCGCTTTCGTGGCCGAGTATGTCGCAGCGCCCTGCATAGGCGTCCGCCCTGCCAGCGAACCCACCATAACAATTGCGCCTCCACCGGCTTTTCTCATGTATGGCAGTGCCGCGTTGGTCAGAAACAAGGGTGCGCGCAAATTGACATCCACCATGCTCGCCATGTCTGAGCCGCTAACCTTCTCGACATCGCCTCGGGCGTGCATCCCAGCGTTATTAATCAGGACATCTACACTGCCAAAGTGATCTTGTGCGCGCTGTAATAGCTCGACACAGGCATTGTCGTCAGCCACATCCATCGCCACGGTCAGCACTTTGCAGCGCGAACTGAGCTCGGTTTCTATGTTCGCAAGCGCCTCCGGGCCTCTCGCAGCCAACACCAGATTGGCGCCAGCATCAGCAAAGGCTCGGGCACAATCTGCACCCACACCTGCGGACGCGCCAGTAATGATAATGGTCTTGTCTTTAAAATTTCGATCCACGTGGTTTGGCCTCCAAGATCAACAAGTTAGAGAGTATACGCCTTGAACAGGATTTTGGTGCGGTAGAGATTAACTCCGCTGCGAACCGGGTTGGCCAACACTAGCCCTGAGAATTTTCGATCTGACTGCGCGACAGGGCAAACGCATCGCGTCCTCCGGCTTTCACTGCATACAACTGCTCGTCAGCAGCGCGGAAGGCGCTCTCAAACTTGATGTTCTCATCGTCCACCAGCACTGCGCCAATACTAGTGGTGATCACAAGATCAGGGCTGATATCAGGGAAAGCCATGCTGCGTACTTCCTCCAGCAGGCGCTCGCAAATACGCGCCAAAATTTGTGGACTGGCATCACTCACCAATAACACAAACTCCTCGCCACCTACTCGCGCAGCGATATCTTCCTCACGCAATACCCGGTTCAGTCGCTGAGCAAAAGCTTTAAGAACTTTGTCACCGGCCTCATGAGTATATTTGTCATTGACCAATTTGAAGTGATCAATATCGCAGACCAACAGCGCAAAAGCATTTCCACTGCGACTCAATCGACTGATAAAGGACTGGTAGTCTTCCATTAACGCATGGCGGTTTCGAAGCCCTGTAAGTTGATCACGCAGCGCGAGCCGAATCAGGCTCTGTTGCGCGGTCAAGCCAACCGACGCCAGAATCAAAATCGTAACCGACAGCGACATCAGAGGCAGCAAGAAACTGAGGAAACTCTCGTTCCAGACCGCCACACCCGGATCAACGAAAAGGGCGAGAGAGCGGAGACAGAGCAGCGACGCGAACAACAAAACCAGATACCACAAAATACTCGCCGCAACGTTGTTGGTGACGCGCATATACGTGCCAATGGCCTTAATGTTGACCGCCATGATGGCGATAGTGGCGAGATTACCTATGTGCAGTTTATCTATGTAGCTTGGGACCGCGACAGTGACTGGAACTGCCAATATCAGGGTGCCTGCCATGATCCACCAGTTGTAGCTCGGAGTTGCCCGATTGGCGAAGGCGTGAAACATGGGCACGGTCAGCGTGTAGCTCAGAAAGCCCAGCCCATCTTGTAAGGTCGGGTAGAGCCGATTCTCCCCGCTGGTGGCGAGCGTGGCGTAAAACGCGAGATACCAGGCAGACTGAACTCCCAGAAAAATAGCCATGAACCGTCTGGCACGATGCTCATGGGGGGAGCCTGCAGGAAATCTGAGGCTGAGAAAACACAGAATCAGGAACAGCAAAGACAGGCCGAGATAAACTGTCAGCATTGACCCCTGTTGTTCAGGCACCGATTCCATCATCCCTGCTGACGCTCTATCCGATTAAAGTGAATGTCCCGAGGACCAATACATCTCGACCGACACCCATATTATAGTAGAGACTAGCCTCCGATGCTGCATCGGCAGCGAATCTGCGACGGGCGCAGAAGGGCTAGTCCGCTGGCCGGGCACTGTACCCCCTGATCAGCATAGTGCCGATCACACCAAAACCTATTTCCAACAAGAGATACACTACCAACATCGGGCTGGGCATCCCATCCAGTATCAGGCTAAGTGCCCTACCGGCGGCTAGCCCAAGCATAAAAACGACCACACTGTACAAAGCAGGGAGTGTAAACAAAGCGTTCCGGGCGCCCGCTAGCCAGAACAGCGCCATCATCAAATAGAGGCCCATCACCGCTCGGAGGATATGCGTCGTGCTCACATCATTGACCTCGACACCATACAGCATCGGCATGCTCACAGAGGGAGCGGCACCATACGCCAGTGCAATAGGCGTCAGCCCAATCCCAGCGACGATTAAAAACCAACTTTCTTTAGTCATAATTGCTTCCTCTTTCCCCTTCTTTTGCTTTATTCGCCTGCGAGCAATGCCTCCTCGAAGACCTTGTTCAGGCGGAAATTGATAACCCTGAGTGCTGGCGCAATTGAGACCTGCTGTCTACGAGCCAACGCAAGCAGATCGTTGAAAGACAGCCGCACGACGCCAGCCTGGTCTTGCCAGATCAGAAACTTCTGACAAAAAGCATCCAGGCCTAGCGTCGGAGACTTTGCCATTGCCTTTCCTCCCGGGCCGGGACCGCCGAACAAGATCATATGGGACGGCATCAAGTCGACGCCCACTGAAGCGGCATTGGCCTGGAAATCGACCTCGCCAAAATAGACTGTGTCATCCTGCGATTCTATCGCAGTCTTGACTCTGCTCAGAGTTTCGTTAAACCCGTACGGGCTCTCGATAGTGACAATTCCCTCGGCTTGCATGTTGTCATTCGCAAAGACCGCCAACGCATCCTGGGGCAATCCAACCACAGCTGCGCTCATCGCCTCTCCATAGCGCTCGGCCAGCTCGGGAATATTGTCGCCGGTGAGCCGATGTCTAGAGGCGACATAGTCGAAAGCGTTGTAGATGACATTGCTCTTCTGACTTGAAGACGATTCGAAAGCCAATACGCGGAGCGGCAAATCCAGCGCTACCAATGGATTATGCTGAATAAGTTCGCTCTCCAGGCGCGCGTCAGAAAATATCAACACCCGAGACGGTGGCATGGGTGATCCGGCACCATGTCCCAGACGGGAGTGATCGATATCGACAACGAGCTGAAGGTCGGGGTTGCTCTCAATATTGGCAATTGCCTTCGTAACAAATCCGTCGCTTTGCTGGTACCTCTCAGCAGGCACAGGCTCCCCGCCCGAACATCCCTGGAGAGCCCAGAGAAGAACAAAAACAACACTGGCACATCGCATCATATCGCTCCAAATATCATTTGCGCACTTAATGGTGAAACCCACCGGCTTCGGCTTGATTGAGCGGGGTGCTTACCGGATGCCCCTCGAAATGGGCGAGGCAGCGGCGCATATCCGCCAGCAGCAGTTCTGCCATATCCCGGCTGAAACCGTGCCGAACCAGAATACGCTGGATGACCAGATCCGTGCGATTGGCCGGCATAGAGTAGGCCGGCACTTGCCAGCCGCGCCCGCGCAGACGGTCAGCGAAGTCATAGAGCGAATAGCTCGCATCGTAGCCCGGCTTGAAGCGCCAACAGAGTGCAGGAATCCCGGCTTCCGAATCACCATCGTAAAGAAGATCGAAGGGGCCCATCGCAGCGATCTCATTGGCCAAATACTGGGCCGTTTGATAACAGGCCGTGTGGATCTTGCGATAGCCCTCGCGGCCGAGTCGAATCAGGTTGTAATACTGGGCGACTATCTGCCCCCCCGGCCGGGAGAAATTCAGGGCGAATGTCGGCATATTGCCGCCGAGATAGTTAACATCGAAGACCAGATCATCGGGGAGATCATCTGCCTCCCGCCAAAGCGCCCAGCCAACACCCAATGGTGCCAGCCCAAACTTGTGACCGGAAGCATTGATGGACTTCACTCTGGGGAGGCGGAAGTCCCACGCGATGTCAGGCGCGCAAAAAGGCGCCAGAAAACCACCACTGGCCGCATCTACATGGACAGGAATATCCAGGCCTGTCTCGGCCTCCAATTTGTCCAACATCTCGCACACCGCCTGCACGGGCTCATACTGGCAGGTGAAAGTAACACCCAGTGTGGGCACGACACCGATAGTGTTCTCATCACAGCGTTTGAGCACGTCTTCCGCGCTCATGATCAAGCGCTCACCTTCCAGGGGAATCTCCCTGAGCTCCACATCAAAATAGCGGGCAAACTTGTGCCAGCAGATCTGTACCGGACCACACACCATATTGGGCCGCTCCGCAGGAAGCCCTGCCGCTTCGCGTCTGGAACGCCACTTCCATTTCATGGCAAGCCCTCCCAGCATGGCCGCCTCGCTCGAGCCAGTGGTCGAACAGCCGATAGTGTTGAGAACGTCCGGAGCGCCCCACAAATCGGCCAGCATATGCACGCAACGCGCCTCTATTTCAGCCGTTTGCGGATATTCGTCCTTGTCGATCATGTTTTTGTCGGCGCATTCATCCATCAGCTGGTGCACCTCAGGCTCTAACCAGGTCTGACAGAACGTGGCGAGGTTCTGGCGCGAGTTGCCATCAAGAATCAGCTCGTCATGCACTAGCTGATAGGCATGGCGAGGGTCCTGCTCGCCTTCGGGTATCCGGTATTTAGGCACTGGCCCATTCAGGTCCGAAGAGGCGTAAATGTCATCATCCATCCTGCCCCGAATTCTGTCTTTGCTGTGCAGCGCCATCGAGAATTTCCCCTGGCTAAGTATCGAAGAGTGTTTTGTTACAGACTAGCGTAGTTGGCATATATTGAAAGTAGCCCAGTGGTGTCCTGCAGGTTGTTCGAGGTACCCTGTCCCTCAAGCTGAAACTAATTCGACGATAAGGCTCCTATGTTTCCACCCGATATACTTGATGCAGATTTCTTTTCGCGCAGCGATGTCAATAATGACTTCGGTAGTTTCTCGCATCACAGCTTTTTGCTGGAAGATCGCGAATGGCCATCGGTGGAGCACTACTATCAGGCGATGAAGTTTGGAGACAAAGACTACCAGGAGCAGATTAGACTTGCCGAGCATCCGAAGCGGGCACGAAAACTCGGGAGAACACGCTGGCGCAAACGCCGTGAGGACTGGAAAAAAATGAAGGTCACCTACATGACACGGGCCGTTTATACAAAGTGCCGCACCTATCCTGCGATCGGCCAGGCACTGATCGACACTGGCGATAAAACTCTCGTCGAGAACAGCAACTACGACTATTTTTGGGGTTGCGGCCGAGACCGACGCGGCGAAAACATGTACGGCAAGGTACTAATGAATGTGCGTGACAAACTGAGGGGAGAAGAACCCGCCACCGAATGAGCACATACAGCAAGTAGCTGCCCCATCCCTACCGGAAGTAAGTAAAGTCAACCTTCAACCGCCTCGCTACCACATGAGGTCGTCGGGAACCTCATAGTCCTTGTACCAATCTTTCTCTTCTTCTGTGAGTTCCGCTCCCGCTTCCTCTGTGCTAAAAATCACTCGGGCGGGGTCGCGCTCGGCGATCTTGTCCGCGACCGGGCGCGGAACGATCTCGTATTGATCGCCCTGCTTGGCAATGGCGAGTACGCCCGCGGTGAGCTGTTTCTGCTCCAGAGCGGCGACATAGATCTTCTTTACTTTGTTACCGTCAGTGAAGTTGTAGCCGATCTCGCCTCTTCCTTTTTCCAGCTTGCTGCTTTCTATCAGCTGCTTGATCTGGGCATTGATCGCTTTGCGCCGGGCTTTATCGTTGAGCACCTGATTTAGCTCGCGATCGCGTTGTGCTTTATCTTCTATGGCCTGGCGGGCAGCCTGCTTGTTCTCATCAACGACTTCGATGCCGCTACTTTTCGCGACTTTGGCTTGCTTGCGCTTGTCCTTGGCCATCTGCTTGGCTTTTTTGGCGTCGGTTAGCCCGGCCTTGAGCAACTGATCCTGAAGTGAGCCTGCCATGAAGTTTTCCTCGTAAAAGCGCAGCGTATATTTTTACCCGAGACGTTTTAGCAATCAATCCAACGGCAGTATTTTCAAGTTGCGAAATGAAACCGGGTCACTGTGATCCTGCAGGCCGATGTGGCCTTCCCTGCCCTCCCCGAAGCCCTCGAAGTCGCTGAAGAGCCCCATCACGCCGCCACCGAATTTACTCGCGTCCAGCAGTGTCTCCCAGGCGCTGTCGCCCAGGGTGATATTCACCGTCTTCACCTCGTTTTGCCAGACCTCGAGAAAGCCATCCACAAACTTGATACGGACTTGATTCCACTGCCCGGCGGGCCTGTGGGAGGAAGGATGTGAGGGCACCATATCGTAGAGTGAACCGGACCGATGAGAATCGATCATTCTGTCCAGGTGGCGCTCGTTGTCGAGTATCTGAATCTCGGGCGCTCGCGAGTAAATTTTGTCGCCGGCTTCGTCGACGAGAATGAATATGCCGCTGTTACCGCCCTCAGATATGTTCCACTCCAATCGCAGGTCAAAATTGCGATAGGACTTGCGCGTCATAATATCGCCGCCACCCTTGCCGCTCAGCTTCATGGTGCCGTCGACCACAACCCACTTTTCATTCAGGTCTTTCTGTTTGAAATTGCGCCAATGGCTGAGGTCGCTGCCGTTGAAAAGTAGTTCCCAGCCCTGGGCCTGCTCTTCTGCAGATAGTTGATTTTCATTTGCGTGTGCCTGAAAAGTCCCGGCGACCAGTACGCTGAATATTGAGGCAAGCAGAATATGGAAAGAATTGTTCACGATTTTATACCTTTTAAAGGTGCGCAAGCTTGTAAGCGCGGGACAAAATTCACTACAACATTCTCTAGACCGTACACCCTGCGCTGGTCGAGTGAATCATGCCGAATCTCACATTCAATCAGCATAATGTCATTCAGATCGTCCATCAAAATGGTTGTGGACCAATCGGACAGGTCTACCGATGAAAATGCCTGACCATTAATGGTCACGTCAGAGCATCGCTTCTGCTCTTTACCATAACGCCCGCTGAAATGGAGTTCTACCGCGCGATAGTGAGTTCTATTTCTGACTTTGCCCACCCTGAAACATACGCTGGATTCAAGGCCGTGATTCCAAACTCCCCACGGGTGACTCCGCCCCCAACCGGACCCCAGGATTCGCAACAATTTTTTCTTTGACAGCGATCGCTCTCCTCCTATTGCTGGAATGGCATAGATCTCTAGTGCAGCAGCAAGAAGTTGTGGGTGCAAACTTGATGGGGCTGTCGTTTCGTCGCGCCAGCAAGCGGTACTCCCAGTAATGGGGGCGAGGCCATATTCGAGTTCGAGCGCTCGATTCCCCGCCTGGTAGTGCTGTCGTACTTTCTCTACCTCGGCCTCACTGAGGAAATACTTGTTTAGTGTAAAGTTTCTTTGCGCCAATAAAAACGCTTCCACTAAATTGCTCCAATCGCCAGAATCAACCTCAAAGCTTTCGGCCAACATACTAAGCGCAGATCCGGACTCAACAGTTAGGCTATCATTAAGATCGCGCGGCGGTATCTGCAAGCCGGCAAAAGCTTCAAAACCGATAACCCTGAAAAAATCGTATAAAACATCTCGCTTTGGAAAAGAGTCGCGATCGTAGCGTGAAATTAGCGCTCGATTTCCTGAGAATTTCTCCCACCTGGCTACGATTTTGGAAAAATCCCTCGTCGGGGACAATCGAGGGGAGAATTCAATGGTGGAAGGGTTCCCTTTTAGCTTCTGTAGCATCCCACTCTGGATTAGCTCGGCTTGATCTCTAACGTAAAACAGAACCCGAATATCGAAGGTTTTGAGCGCACCTAACTTGCTAAGTATTTCCTCGCTATCCAGCCGAAACAGGCTTTCCGAAGAAAGGATTGCCCACGAATATCTGCCGCAAGATGCCAGGTTCTCCAGTTCATCGATCAGCTTCGCAAAGTCATCTTCAGCGCCGTCTATGAAGTATCCTGCGTGGTTTTCACCATAACCTTTCAGAGGAAGGGGATAATAAAAGCCATTCTGGGCGAATAATTCGCGATTTCGCATAAGACACGCCTGAATGGCGGTGGATCCACATTTACCCGAACCTATATGGAGAAGAATCTTCATGTCTTATCAGCTTAAACTCTGGGTTTCTTGGCATCTGCTCGCAACCGTGCAGTGTTGCGAACGCCGATATCCCATGAATAGGGAATCTCGTCGCTGTCGAATGGAAGTCGATAGTGATCTGGATCATGGTATTGGTAGGCAATGGTTGGGAAATTGAGCATCAGGACATCACCCGCTCCCAGGTTCTGCACGCCATGCCAGACACCTGTCGGAATCACCAAAAACGTAGGCCGAGTATCGCCTACATGGAACTCATTCACCGTACCAAAGGTTGGGCTATCTTCTCTGCCGTCGTACATGACTACTTTCATGTGACCTTGATTAACGAATAGTCGATCTATCTGTTTTGCGTGACAACTCCAAGCGCCGATAGCGCCCGGAAAAAGTCGAGACTGGTAGCAGTGCCCCACTGGCAAGCCGGTGGGGTCCCACTCCGGGCGATACATTTCGGTAATGACGCCGTGATCGCGTGGCACATGGAGTACTTCCTTGCAGTGAACCCCGGTTATATCCTGGCGCTCTACCTGCCAATCCTGGGTAATGACGGCTCCATCCTTAACAGCATTTTCATTAATCATAGTCCATCCTCATCTGGCGAATTTATCTGGTAACGAGACAAGAGATCGGCGAAATCCGCGATTTCCGGAAACTTCCGCCCCCCGATACTGAGCACTGCGATAGCATCATGGTCTGCACCAAGTTCGATCTGCGCCTTGGCGAGACGCAAAAAATCGTCATAGTCCGTATTGGGCAATTCGGTTGCTCTTTCGAAGATCGACAGTGCCTGCTGGTGCCGCCCGTGTGTGAATAAAACTTCACCATAAAACGAATAGACATGACGCACTGCCGGAAACAAGCACAGCGCCTGGTCAAGCAGTGCCAGGGCCCTGCTTACCCTTCCCTGCGTCAGGTAAATGTCAGCCAGACTCTTGAAATGACGCCACTCTCGTTGATTGCATTCGATTATCTCTTCCAACAATTCAGCTGCTTTAGCCAATGCACCAGCCTCGCTGCAGACATCTACGAGTTCGAGTATCTGCTCCTCTCGCCGTGAGTGACGCTGATGAAAGGCCAGGACCTGCTGCCCTAACCAACTAGCGAAGGAGCTCTCTCGAGAGCGGCCAAACCAAGCACAAAGCTCGTCGACACGTCTTTCTACCGACCAATCGCGCCTCGGCGGAGCATCAAAATGTAGACCGGTGACTCTAGACACCGTTCGGAACTTCACATCCGGCTGAGCCAACCACTGGCGCCACATATGGACATCGCAGGGTGTTCCCAGTGGACGGGGTCGCCAGCCGTATGGCAGCTCATGATAGCTCGCCAATTTGTGCCCAGCAAAACTGAGCCCATGAAGAGTGTAGTTTTTCGCTTGAATGCGCTTGCGCCAGCTTACCTGAGCGTAGTCTCCGCTAAGGGCGTAAATTTCCCCTTCGGGCGACACACCGGTATGGATCGTATGAACAAAGTCGCTATCGGCGAGCCCCTCAGCCATGACATCGAGGTGTTCGGGCAACCACAAATCGTCATCGGAGAGATAACACACATATTCTCCCTTGGCTTCGGCCAGCGCATGATGACGGTAGATCTCTCCCTGTGCAGGATCCTTTGGATTAGCAAAGTAACGAATCCTTGCATCGCGGCACATCAGGCGATTCACTATTTCGGTGGTCCTTTGAGGCGCACCATCACCAACGACAAAGAGCTCAAAGTCTTGATTACGCTGGTCCAATACGGAGCGAATAGCCCACTCAATCGTGTCCTGATGATCGAAAGTTGGAATCAGGATAGTGAATTGGGGCACCAGACAAACTCGATACTGCAAAAATGACGTTCAGATCATATCGCAATCTATAGCGCGGAGGGTACACTCGATAACACATCATCAGGAGAGGCCATCAATGTCGTACAGAATCCCCCGCGTAGCTGCCCTGCTCGCCTGCCTGATGACGACAAACGTGCACGCAGACTATTTCTCACCCCGCGGCCCTGAGCTAGAAACCAATGCCGTGGTGTATGTCTATCGCCCGGCAGCGAGCAACCCTGGCAAGAAACCGCTGCGCACCAAATACCCAGAGATAATGGTGGATGGCGAGGGTTCTGGTTTCTTGAAATACAATCGGCACTTCCGCTTGGAATTACCAGCGGGCAAACACGAATTCGTGGCCACCGGGCTTACCGAAAGCGCCAATTGGAAGCAGACTGACCGCAAGTACATCCTGAACATGAAGGCTGGTCAAACCTACTACCTGAGACTGCGAGTCGAGTACGATACCGACAAGATGAGTATCGGTACTTTCCGAGGGCAGTATCTCATCTTCCTGCATGCGATGGATCCCGAAGAGGCCATATACCAGATCAGGGAGACCAGGGACGACCTCGAGAGCTGACTACTGGGGCGCCTTGACTCCCACACGCACTTCAACCCGACGGTTCTGGGCGCGGCCCTCGGCGGTCCCGTTATCGCCAATAGGCGAGCTCTCTCCCATACCGCTCACGTCAATAATACTGCTATCTATACCGCGCTCGTTCACCAGGAAATCGCGCATGGCTGATGCTCGGCGCTCGGACAGCTGCTGGTTATAATCTTCAGCGCCGACGCTGTCGGTGTGCCCGATAATGTCGATATCCACAACCTCTGCGCCCTTGGCCTCGATCTTGTCGCCCAGTTGCTGCAGCGCCGCCAGACCTTCCTGTTTGATCACGGCACTGTCGAACCCAAACAGGGCATTGGCGGAGAGGGTGAGGCTTTCATAAACAGGAGCAGCCACTACAGCCGTTTCCGCAGGGAACAACTGAGGATCACACTCCCTGGTAGCAGTTTCTTCCGTCCAGGCTGGCGTGCGAATACAGCGGCCCTCACGGTCCTTAACCCTGACCACGGTATCGCCGCCGTTCGTCACATAAGGCTGTGAATCATAACTATTGCTTGAGCCGGCACACCCCAGCACAACGCTGGTCGCCAGTAGTAAGGTTGCGGTCTTGAGCGGATGTGTTGTCATTTATAATGCTCCTGTAGCTGAATTCACGGATTCAGTGGCAAATATCCAGAGCACTATTTCACTCCCGCCGCCAGACTGAAGCAATAAGACCTTGGTCGCCTATCGGATTCCTCGGCTGCCCACCCAATGGACTATATTCGGCAATCGCACTACACTCGCCATCAATAATCACGGGAAAAAGGCGCGACCGGCGTGACCCAACACGAATACGTCTTTGTCGCCATCTCCATCATCCTGGGCCTGGCAATCACCCGACTTCTGCATACGATGGGCATGCTCATTCGCGCCCACCGCGACGTCAGCTTTCACTGGTCTACAGCATTGTGGGCCGTGTGCGTTCTCAGTTACGCCCTGCAATTTTGGTGGGTGGGCTGGGGGCTAAGAGAGATCTCGGACTGGAGCTTCCCGGATTTTGCCGTGCTGACAGCAGGCGCTATCTGCGTCTACGGTGCCGCAGAAATGGCACTACCGGTGCCAGAGGGTGGCGGCGAGTTGAATTTTCTGGAGCACAGCCAGGGCCTGGGACGCTTGTCCGCACTCTCGTTATTGCTCTATTTCGGCATCGGACCCTACGTGAACATCACCATGTTCGGCAACAAAATGCTGCCCTCTCTGGGTGTGCCGGCAGCCGGCGCTTTGCTGATGCTACTCATCATCGCCGCTCCACGAACCTTCAAGGCGGCCGCCGTCGTCTTCGCCGTCTACACCGCAGCGATACTCAGCGTCACAGCCTAGACGACACCGATCGCAGCCTGGCTAGCGCTCCTGCGCGTGCCAGTTAGCCACCATCTGGTCGACGTCAATCGGCAAGCCACCATCACGCCATTTCCCGGCGTAATCCACATCAGTTGAATTAGGCGGTGGATCAGGCCGGCGCACCTTGAGCCGCACCGGCATAGGCGCCGCTTCGCCGAGCACTACTGCCTCACCTTTTGACAGCGAGGTTAATGCGGAGAACGTGCCGCGTGCGGCGTCGGGCACCATCGCGCGCACATAGTCCTGGTCGTCCGGGTTGGAGATACGCAGGCACAGGAAGGAACTGCACTGGGCGAGTACTGTTTCAGATACGTCTGCCGGGCGCTGGCTCACAACACACAGCCCAACACCGTACTTACGTCCGTTCTTGGAGATGCGCTCCATCGCCCTGCGTGCCTCGTTAAACCTGGCCATGCTTTCGCGCGGAATATACTCGTGGGCTTCTTCACAGACCAGGAAGATCGGGAATTCCGTGCAGCGGGGATTCCAAAAATTAAATTCGTAGGCGAGCCGGCCAATTTGGGCGCACACCAGCGGCGCCACATCGAAGGGCACCGAGCTGAGATCGAGAATGGTGATGGACGCACTTGGGCTACCCAGCCCAACCAGATCGCGCATCAGGTCTGGCAACTTCTCGGTAGAATTGCGCTTGGTGGGCTTCATCATGAAGTCATAGCGCGTATCGTTGATTAATCCCTCCAGGCGCACCATTACCTGATCGAACTTGCCATTGAGAGGCGACTTCTTTTTGCCAAAATCAGTGGCGGCACGGTTGGCGGCCTTGATGTTGTCCATCAATTCCTTGATAGAGTAGTAGAGAGGCGAATCTACGGTAATGTGGCCCAATTCAAGGTGCTCATTGCTTTCCTCTTTCAAACGGGTGAGAGCAGACCGCAGGTACGACATCTGCACCGAAGCATGTTCGTCCTCCGGGTTTATCACCAGTTCGCAGAACTCTGAAAACGATAGCAGCCAATAGGGAAACTCGAGCTCCTCGGCCCGGAAGCTGCGGCAGAGGTCCGCGGGGAAGGGAGCGCGGCTGACTATGCCATTCACTTCCTTGTCGCAGTACTCGCCGTGCATATCCAGCAAAATAATATGTGCCTGGGGCATACTGCGGAGCGCCGATTGAATGACGCTCGTCACTGTCCATGACTTACCCGAACCGGACTGACCGAGGATCGCGGAGTGCCGACCAAAAAACGCAGAGGCATCCAGATGGACGTCGATAGAGTCGAACGATGACAACTGACCAACGTGAAACTCTGCATCGCTGTGGGTAGTGAAGATACCCTCCAGGTTGGATTCCTGAATGGTATACAGCTCAGCATCACTGGCTGGGTACTGGGACACACCCCGCTGAAACCCGCCGCTGTGAGGCAATTCCCCAAGCGGACTCAACTGGACCATCTGCTCCGACACGCCCTGTTTATCCGCCATCCAGCAGCGCTCAACCATCACCAGGGTGTCCATTCCGGCATTGCGGATCTTGAGATACGACCCGACCTGACCGGCAATTATGCCTTCGGCTGCCGCCGCTTCAGTGCCCGCATTATCCAGCCGTGCACTGAAAGAATCCCCTGTAACTTCAACCAACACGCCCACCCGGAAATCCCCGGAGGACGTGCCCTCCGGTTTGGGGGGAATGGTATCGACCGTCTCAAGCATGATGCCCCTGCCTCTCGTCGTTCTGATTCGTTATAAGTGTTGTTATTTTTAACCTCATCGTACAGCAAAAGTTTGTTTTTTAAACAGTTTACAAGCGCTTTGGATCAGCAATGAAGAGGTCAAAACTTGAGACATGGTTCTCATTTCCGCGGCTATCTGGAGATTTCTGGAGTTTTTCGTGGCCTGACACCGCCGTTTCGCCTTAAATCATCGGTTGCGAGTGTTCAAAAAATAGCCAGGTACCATGCGACAACACATATCGACGAAAACTGTTTCACGGCTTGCAGCCTACGCCACAGTGGCACTGCTGTTGGGTGGCTGTCGCCTGGTTATCACTACTGACGCAAAAGGCCATATCGAGTCCGCCTCTAATCTATACAGTTGCGAGCAGCCCAGCTGCGCGTTCGAGATCACTGAGGAAATATCCGACACGTTCACCGCTGTCCCTGCAGAGGGATATCGGTTTGTTCGCTGGCAGGGCATCTGCGCCCGCTCAGTCACTCACATCTGCGAGGCCACCGTAGCCCCATTGCCAGAAGAATTCGCCGACCAGGAGCAGGACATCGACATTGGCCTGTGGGCCAAATTCGAGCACCAATCGTTTGTCCGCACCTGGCATCGAGATGCCGACGGTGACCTCTTTGGCTCCCCCGAAGACACACTGACCAGCGCTGAACGGCCTCTGGGTTATGTGGTTAACAACCGCGACTGCGACGACAGCAATCCAGCCATCTATCCCTGGCGCGACGAGCTTGACGACGGCATCGACAACAACTGCAACACGCAAATTGACGAAGGCCTCGGCACCGTAGACCCTGCCGATCTGCTATTCCGCGATGTCGATGGCGATGGTTTTGGGGTGAATTCAGACACCATCAGCATTGACGAGCCGCAAGATGGCTATGTTGCGAACGCGGGCGATTGCGACGACAACAACGGCGAGATTTTCCCTGGAGCAGTGGAAGAGTACGACAGCGTCGACAATAATTGTGATGGCGAAGTCGACGAGGGCTTTGAAGAGCGCGAGTTTTTCCGCGATATCGACAGCGACGGCTTCGGCGATGCCGACAACAGCATCTTTGCCGTACTCCGCCCCTCCGGCTATGCCAACCTCGACGGCGACAACTGCCCCGCGGTATATAATCCCGCTCAAGCTGATTCTGATAACGATGGCATCGGTAACTCCTGCGACGACTTTACCGACAGGGACAACGATGGCGTAGCAGACGGAGATGACAACTGCAGGGACACCTACAACCCAAGCCAGGCTGACACGGATGGCGACGGCGACGGCGATGCCTGCGATGAGACGGACAACTCCCAAACACCTGATCCCGCGCCGGACCCTGAACCCATAGACTGCGACAAAACCTCGCTCGACCAGGAGATGCTGGACGCGGTTAATGCATTCCGCTCCCAGACACAGGATTGCGGCAGCGAGGGCATATTCCCTGCGGTAGGCGCGTTGAGCTGGAACTGCAAACTCAAAGCCGCCGCGGTCAGGCACTCGACAGATATGGCCGAGAACAATTTCTTCTCCCACACAGGTTCTGACCAATCCAGCGCTCGCAACAGGATCGATGACGCTGGCTACAACTGGCGTGCCTACGGCGAAAACCTGGCCGCTGGCCGTAGCTCAGTCGACGGCGCTATGGACCAGTGGGCGACCAGCGATGGCCACTGCGCCAACATGATGACGTCTCGCTTCACCCAGTTCGGCAGCTCGCGTGTCTCCAATGGCAGCAGCACCTATACTTACTATTGGACACAGGTATTCGCCCAACCCCGCTAGAGCCGTGATGGTATGCGCAGATTCAAATTCCCTTCCCTGATAGGACTTTCCCTTGCAGGCACAATGCTTCTGCAAGGGCCCGCCGCTGCGGGCGAGTGGGTCGACCTGACCTACGACCTCTCGGATGAAGCCGTATTCTGGCCCACTGCCCAACGTTTCGAACTGCGCACAGACTTTGAAGGTCACACTGACGGTGGCTGGTATTACTCGGCATACACCTTCACCACGGCAGAGCACGGCGGCACTCATATCGATGCCCCTATCCACTTCGCTGAGGGAAAACGACACGTCGACGAGATCCCGCTAGACCAATTGATCGGCGATGCCGTGGTAATCGACGTCAGCGAGCGAGCCAGGGACAACTGCGACTATCAGGTGTCCATCGCCGACATCAAAAGCTGGGAGAATTCATACGGCACGATAAAAGCAGGGACGATCGTACTACTCAGAACCGGCTTCGGCGCCTACTGGCCCGACGCAGAGAAATACCTGGGCACAGCAAAACGTGGTGCTGAGGGGGTAGCTGAGCTCTGTTTCCCTGGCCTGGCACCTGATGCGGCTACCCTGCTCGCCGAAGCGCGACGCGTCCACGCCGTGGGTATCGATACCGCCAGCATCGACTATGGCGATTCCAAGGACTTCGCCGCCCACGTCAATTTGATGACCCACAACATCCCTGCATTTGAGAACGTGGCGAACCTGGACAAGCTACCGGCTATTGGCGTTTATGTGATCGCGCTGCCGACAAAGATTCGCGGAGGCAGTGGCGGGCCACTGCGCATTATTGCGGAGGTCAGGTAAACTACTACCTTCAAGCAAGCTCTCGAAGCCATCACATGATCAGCTATTACATACGATTTCGCCCAGCGACCGTATTTCTATTAGCATCCCTGACAACATTCACAGCTGGATGCGAAAAACCCTCTATCGAACAGGTAGCGACTCACGACCAAGCCAATAACGTCCATTCGCCGGAAATATCGCGCGGCCACACAAGCAAGATCCATTTCGATGCTCGTCATAAGCTGCTTGCCTACGATCGGAAAATCGGCTCGTGGGGAATGGCCATAGGCGATGTCGACAACGACGGCGACATGGACATATGGCTGAGCCAGCATCACAATAATACGCACGACGAGGCTGCCTTATTGCTTAACCGTCTGGATGAGGGTGCAGGGGCCTTCGTAGTACACAATATGCCTCCTGGCGGTGATCAGCATGGCGCTGTCTGGGTAGATTTCGATGGCGATGGCGACAAGGATCTACTTCAGCTTCAAGGCGGCGGCAAAGGCGGAAAAGTCACGAAACCGATAGAACGCATTGGCAACCAGCTATTCATCAACGCGGGCTTGCACAATGGCGCGCCCCAATTGCATTTCCCAGAAGCAACTCCAAGTGGCGCCAACTCGCGGGGACTAATATATGCGCACGGCCGCGGCCGGCTCGCCACCCCGCTGGATATCAACAACGACTCACGTCTGGATTTCTTTATCGGCAACTCCGCCCGAGACGACGGGCAGTACCCCTCGGCTATTTTCATTCAAAAGGAAGGCAACCAGTTTGAACTAGCAAAGAACGCCCTCGGGCAGTTTTCTCAAGGAGCGGTACTCGCAGTACCCGCTGATTTTGATGGCGACAAATATACTGACCTCTTCCTACTCCGCGATAGTAACTTAAGCAATGAAATCGTACTTTGGCGTGACGGCCGCTACCTGGCGCCCGGCGACACTCTTCGAATACCCAAATCCCTTCGTAAATCCATCGCGAAAGACGTACTGGTACAAGATTTTAACGGGGATGGGCTAGCTGACATTTGGCTGGCAATTGCGAAAAAGCGCGGCGATCCAGGAGCCGATCGTCTCTATTTACGTGACGGCGATAAATTTATCGAAGTCAGCAAGGCCGCAGGAATCAGGGCCGAGCGCTTCAACAGCCTCAATGCCGTGGCAGGCGACTTCGACAATGACGGCGATCTGGATGTCTACACAGTCAACAGTGACTACACCCCAGCCGAGATCGGCGTAAATGAAGTTAATGCGGTTTGGGAAAACAGGGGAAACAAAATGCTTAAAGTGAAAGGCACTAGGCTGGCAGTACCCCAATTTACTCCACTCACAGGTGACGGTTTTGCTCCGAGCGAAGACAACGGGCGCGCTAAATCAGTGGCTCTAGCTGACTTTAATAACGACGGCAACCTGGACTTTTTGGTCGCCAACGGTTCAAAAGGCGCAAAGCTAAAGGATGTATTCAGGCGAGGTACATACGACCTGTTTCTCGGTAGAAACGAAGCCGACAATGGCTGGTTGACTATAAGCCTGACAGGCACTAGCTCTAATATTGAGGGCATAGGCGCCACTATCCGCGTCACCAGCCATCATGGTACCCAGGTACGATTCGCTGCGCACGGGCTCCACGCGATGACCCAGAACGACACGCGCATACATTTCGGCTTGGGACAACTTGCAGCGGACGAAACGTTGTCGGTAGAGGTCGCTTGGCCCAGCGGCATTGTGCAACAGATACCAACAGTCCAACCTAATCAGACGCTAGAGGTGCTAGAGCCAGCAGAATCAAACACCCGATGAATACTCACTCTATTGCCGCAGGGCCCTGGCGCTGTCGCTGCGCCTGATACAGAGCATGGACGGCGTCATAAGCCGCAAGATCGGCGTGTTTCATGACAAACTCTCGCTGTTCAGGCAGCAATTGATGTGGACTAGCTCGCAGCTCGGCATTTTTGGTCAGTGTCTGTTCAATCCCCCTATCAATTTCCTCTTGCGCCGGGTCCAGCCCAAGATACTGAAAAAGTGCTTCCATCAGTGGTCGGCTGCCGTAGATGTCTTCATACTTGAGGAAGTATATGCTCGCAGCCGCCTGAGCCAATGCCGGAACACCACGCAACTCCTTGTTCCAGTCCTCGACCGCTGACCTGAAGCCCCTGTCCGCAGCCCAACCGCGCTCGTTCTTCTTGGCTCTCGCCTCATAAGAGGCCGCTACGCCTTCCACCTCCCGGAAGATGTAGATAACTTTGAAGGCGGGAATATTAAGCAGGGACATTCGCCAGCCCTTCTGCACCATATTCGGCTTCTTGTCGCCAATATAACGCGCTTTCTCGTGTTTCGCTGCTAACTCTTCGTGGCTAAAACCGGACTTAACCAATTGCCGGGACAATTTCTGAAAGAAGATGTCTGGCTCAAATAAATGCGCTTCATAAGCGCCGTTGAAACGTTCAAGACCCATCGAAATGTCAGGGCTGGCCTGAATCAGTAAACCCAAGGCAGTTGTACCAGACCGGGCATTGCCTCCGGCCATAATGTAATCCCGCCCACCGGCTATCGTATCAAGCATTTTCTTACGGCTTGCGGCGATACTCTCGAGTTGCGGCCGCAACTCCTCGACGACCGAGGCAGAGGCCTGGGGCGGCAAGAGGCTAAATTCAATCGATCCAATAGCGACTTCCCCGCCCCCTTTGAGGCGCGCTATCAGATCGAATTCACCGCCGCCCTCCGGGGGCGGTACACGGCACACCCAGCGGCCGCTGTCACTGCCGGCGACATCGGAAAATCGTTTGCCAAGATTCGCTGAAGAAAGCCCGAGAGTAGCCTGATACTCGACTCTTGTCTTCGTTTCCACCGCAACGATATGATCGAGTTGCTCTGCCAGCTTTGGCAATGCTGTGCCGCTTATAAGATATCGCGGCTTATCCAACTGAAAATGAATACTGCCTAGCCACTGATGGATGGTCAGGCTATAGAAGGGTCTTTTCCACAGTAGTTTCTTTCCGCGGGTAATCCGCACACGGTATACCGGACCAAGCTCCACAATATCTTCATAGATCCTTGGCAGACTGCAGATTTCTTCCTTCATTGAGCGCTATTCCGTAGAAAGCGAATGTCCGAGCTGACATTCGGTGACAAAGGCTATTTTTCGACGCTCATCTTACCGTACTGTCTTCGATGTTGACCACGAAACGTGTAGTTCGCACAAAAGATTTGAACTTGGTTGTTGCAGGCACATAGGGGATAATCCTTGTCGATTCAACAACGCACTTAGCTCCACAACGGACAGCTTGTATACCTCTATGACTCTACGACAAACGCTGCGACTCATAGACATTCAGGCCAAATTGTCCCTGAAATCAGACGCATCCAAATACTATCTTGGGTACATCTGGTGGATTCTGGAGCCACTACTTTATGTATTTGTTTTCTATGTAGTCTTCGACATAGTGCTGGAACGGAAACGCGCCGATTTTTTGGTGTTTCTCATGTGCGGAAAACTCCCATTCCTCTGGTTCACCAAAAGTGTCACCCAAGCCTCGAGTAGCATTGTCACCAGTGCGGGTCTTATCGGCAAAGCTAATATCCCGAAAGCGGTCTTCCCCCTCACAGTGATTCAGGAAGGCGTCTACCGCCAGTCGGCGGTATTCGCCTTCCTGCTTTGCGTAGTACCCTTCTACGGCGGTCACCCCGTCACCGGTGTCTGGTTCGCCATCATTCCAGTTATTCTTGTGCTATACCTGATGATTCTTTTCTTCGGCTTATTGGGGTCGATTCTTGTCTGCTATATCAGGGACATTAGCCTGTTGATATCCTTGGGAATGATCTTCCTGATGTTTACCTCGGGCATTTTTTGGGACATCAGATCCCTTCCCGATCCCGCGATGACCGATTTCATTCTGACCTACAACCCCATGGCGTTTCTGCTAGATGCATTCAGGCAGGTGCTTATGTACTCGGAGTATCCCGATTTCAAGCTACTTTCAACGCTCGCCTTAATATTTATTGTCGGCATTGCCGGCGACCTTTGGTTGATGCGAAAGCTTAATTCCCGCCTGGCGCTAAAGGCGCTGACCGCATGACAAACGAACAGCCCGTACTCGAATTGCGCGACGTCGCTATGAGCTTCAAAACTGGCAAGAATTTGTTCGATCACGGCCGCCACCACATATTGCGAGGGGTTTCACTGAATGTCTTCAGGGGCGAAACACTTGGCATTATCGGTAGAAATGGCTGCGGTAAAACTACGATCATGAGGTTGCTGGCGGGCATTCTCACTCCCGATGCAGGTACGGTTATTCGGGCACAACACCATAGCGCCGCCTTACTCTCAATAGGCCTGGGCTTCAAACCTAACTTATCCGGACGGGACAACGCTATTGTAGCCTGCCTGTTGCAGGGGCGGGAATACGAAGAAGCCCTCTTGATACTGGAAGACATCAAGGAATTTTCGGAACTTGGAGAGTCCTTTGAAGAGTCGGTAAAAACCTACTCTTCGGGCATGAAGTCAAGGCTGGGGTTCGCGACAGCACTCATTTCGAATGTAGATATCCTGTTAATCGACGAGTCACTCAGCGTCGGCGACGCCAGATTCAAAAGAAAAGCTAAAAAAGCAATGACTGACCGCATAAAGGGTAAGCAGACGGTCGTACTAGTCTCTCATTCCGCCAGGCAAATCGAGGAGCTCGCCGACAGAGTCGTGTGGATAGAAGATGGGCTTGTAGCGGCTGAAGGTCTCCCCTCAGACGTCCTTCCGAACTACTTCGAATACACCGAGGAAGAGAAAAGACAAAAACGGTTATCCAGAAAGGCTGCTCGCAATGACTAGAAATGTACTAATGGAGCTGACCGCCTGCCTGGAAGGATTTGCGGGAATCCCCCAGGATACCCGTATTAGCTACGACCTACTTTCTCGCAATACGGCCGCAAATGTTGCTGGCCTGGTGATGGACAATGGCGCTGGCACTTCTGGTTTCCGCTACAAGCCAAGCCTAAGTAGGGACCGGCAGATTGATCAGATTTCCCGTTATATCATCGCCATTGCAGAGAAAGACCAGGACAATGAAGGTGACCTGGGGCAGCGCCTGAGTAAGGTCATGACGGGTGCGGGGATGCCATGGCATGTTTTGTTCAATCTACTAGGTTTAGGTCGAGACATTTTCGACCTTGATGCAGACAACTTCAGTGACTATCTCTGGAGCACCCTCTTCGCCAAAACCCTACCAGCGACGGCAAGGGAAGCTGTACTATCGTCGCAATTCCTCGGGACCGCTGTCTCCGCTCACCAGGCATTCGCTGCCGCTGCAATGGGACTACCTCCAGTCGTAATCAACACCAGTGAATGGGACGATTTCATTTCACAGAAGCCTCTAAATGCCAGGCTGTCTGATAACACTCGACTGTGGGTGCGTTATCACGATGCAATTCCGATGACGCATCCGCATACGATCAAAAGCCCCAGATTGGCGCAGAAAATTCACTATTCAGCTCTCAGGCGCAACGCCGAGCACGCCGACTTTGTTTGTAACTCGGAGGCCACGCGCAACGCCCTGCTCGGTCTATACCCCGACATTGGCTCTCGTACTCACGTGGTCCACTGCTGCGTACCTGATGCTTTTTTTCCAGACCATGATATCGACCTGGAAAACATACTCCTGAACCGCGCCAATACAGATATCATACCGGGTGTGAAGTCGCTGGAGGATCTGATGCTACTCAAGGAGAGCCTTAGAGGAAGCTTTAGTCCAGAGTACTTTTTGGCCGTAGGAACGATGGAGCCGAGAAAAAACTACGGCGCGGTAATCTCAGCCTGGGAGAGGTTGCGGGCCAGCAGCAGCCGCGACATCAAGCTGGTTTTAGTAGCGAACAGGGGCTGGGGTTGTGGCAAAACAGAGCAACGAATCGCCTCACACTTCACCAACGGTAACGTCTACCTGCTCAAGAATGTCCCATTATTCGAACTCAGGAAGCTCTACTCCAACGCCATCGCGACGGTCGCTTCAGGTTATGCAGAAGGATTCGGCTTTTCCGGTATTGAATCGATGAAATGCGGCACACCAGTAATTGCTTCTAACATCGAGTGTCACCGGGAAGTCTATGCATCTGCCGCTACCTACTTCGACCCTTATACCCCCGCCGAGCTCACCGTCCGCATGCAAGAACTCATAGCGGTCGAAGATAAAGAGCGCAGCGAAAGAGTAAACGTTGGTCTGACCAATAGTGAACGGTATTCAGAATCTACCATCGCCGCACAGTGGAACAGTGCGATCGGCTTATCACCTGCAGAGAGCGAGTAAATCGGTGGAACGCGAAGATCTATTTTCCGCTTATCGACTGTTTTTCGATCGTACCCCGGTTAAGGAAGCAGTCATTGAAGAAAAGCTGCGAAACTTCCGCTCGGTACCCGAGCTGATTCAGGCTCTGGCACAGTCCAAGGAGTTCAACACTCCCCATTGCAAGCGCAAGCTGCAGGCGAATGCAGTCACAGAACAACTCGTTGTCGAGGCATTCCGACTGATTCTCGGACGCACTCCCGAGAATCCCGAAGTCATCGAAGGCAAGGTGAAAAACGTCAAATCTCAGTGGCATCTCGTCACCGCAATGATCAAATCCAAGGAGTTTCTCCGCAAACTTGATTTGAGGGACTTTGTGTCGTCTGAGAAGTTCAACTCAACACCCAAGACAGTATATCTCCACATACCTAAAACGGCGGGTAAGGCATTTGAGAAACTGGCCGAGCAAAATTACGGCGATGGATGCTCGCTGTCCACGACAGGGAACTTCTCCCGAGAACACTGGGAGAGCGCACAACTGATCGGTGGCCACTTCTTCCAATCCATGTATGACAGCATGCATGGGCAGCGGATCTTCCTTAGCGTCGTGCGTGATCCTGTAGACCGTGCGATCTCGAGATTTAACTACTATCGCGATCGTGAGGCCGGATACGAACGCCGGGTAGAACGGAAGTTCGACCACCAAAGCCTGAAGAACACGATTCGAGACAGTGGCTTTCGCAGGGAATTCATCGACAACTACCAATGCCTCTATCTTTCAGGAAAGCACCGCTACTCAAGCGTGAGGCATGCGTTCAGCAACGATGTTTTCATCGTGGGGAGCTTCGATAAAATCGATCAATGGCTCGCGTTCCTGAGTGAAAAACTCAGCTGGCAAGACTCAACGCTCCCGCAGATCAACGTCGCGAGCGACCCTGGTTATATGAATGAGTTCAAAAACGACAGTGAGTTACTAGATATCCTTGTTCAAAACAACGAGGAGGACTACAAGCTAGTGGACTTCATCCGAACAGAAGAGGTGTACTGCAGCGCTCCGCCGGGTTTCGATTTTTCCCCATTCAAGGCGCAACAGAACTGACGTGGGCCGAGATCACGGACGCAAACAAGGTCTGGGTTCTTTGTGAACAGTCACCCCATTGAAAAAGTACCGCTCGCCGTTTTGCGTTTTCAGCCAACGTCTCTCGCAAGTTGCTGTCTTTGGCGAATAGAGCCAACGCCGAGGATATCGACTCAACGCAGCCCGGCTCTATCAAAAGCGCGGAATCACCTGCAATTTCGGGCAGTGCTCCAGTCGAGGACACAATAGAAGGCAATCCAAAGTGCATAGCCTCAGCCACCGGCAACCCAAAGCCCTCCAACCAGGATGGCAGGACAAGGCATAAAGCCCCCTGGTACAAACGGGAGAGTTCTGCATCAGTAACTTCGTTAAGCAAAGTCACTTTCAGCTCGGGCCCCATCTTCCGGATCAGGTCCCGCGCGTCCACGCCACCCCAGCCTGAACACCCAACCAGCACTAGATCGGGCACATCCGCTTCCACAGCAGCAAGGTTGGCATATGCGGCAAGTAATGTGTCGATATTTTTCCGTGGTTCCTGTGTTCCAACGAACAGGAAAAACTTGTCCGGCAAACATGGCAAGTCAGACAAGATGGGGTCGGCGACAAGCCCATCGGCACCTGAATAGATTGTGGTCGCTTTCTCCGCGTAACGCGGCCAGTGTTTCTGAACAGCACGGCGCGTGAAATCGGAAACGCAAATGATTTGATCGGCCCTCTTAAGAGAGCGACCCATAAGTAATTGCTCGGCGATTCGCCCACGGCGTGACATAGTTTGCGACAGGCTTTTCCACACAACATCATGGACGGTTACCACAGCTGGCATGGATTTCTCCAGCACACCCGGGAGATGATGTCGCGGCGACCAATAGAGATCCGGCCTATCGTGCTTCGCCCAGGCGGCGAACTGATACTGCGATGCAAAAAGTTCACCCAAGGCCCCTGCTCTTCGCCCGCTCGCACGATTCTCTACATTCGATTGGTCCATCCACTCAAGCGGTAGTGGGTCTATTGTGTAAAGTTGCAACTCGTGACCCGCGGCTGCGAAACTCTCAACCAACTGCGCTGTGTATCGCCCAATACCTGAGAACGGTTGAGCCAGTGGTCTGGCATCGATAGCGATTTTCAATCTTGCGCAGCCTCTCTTGATTAGTCGGGAACTCGCCAGCAGTTATGCTAGTATTTCCTGCATTCTACAGACAAGGTTGTTAAGCGTGAAAAAGCTCGTTCTCGGTTCCGCACTAGTAGTCATTCTCATAGTGGTATTTTTCGCCTACAGGGCTCAGGTTTCAACACATTCGACTCGGGTCGAGACTGTTGACGCGGCCGAATCCCTGCCACTGGCAACCACCCTCAAAGAAGGGACCGAGAAGGCTAAGATGAAAGGACAGAAGCAGAAGAAGGGTATTATTTCAAGTCTGAGTGGAGATCTTGCCCTCACACCGGAGCAAAAACAACAAATACGCGAAGCGCGCCAGAACGACGCTTCACGAGAGGAGATCCTATCCCTTCTGACGCCAAACCAAAAAACCTATGTGGACGAGCAGCGTGTGGCAAAAAGGGTAGCCAAACGGCTCGAAGATGCCATATCTTCACTCGAGCTAAGCGCTGAACAGATCGCTGAACTGGAAAGCCTGATCGAACAAAATGGCAGCCTGAGCGGCATGCGCAAAGTTCTCACCGAGGAACAGAAGCAACAATGGGACGAATTGCGAAATAAGAGCACCAACGACGACAAACCTGCAAACAAAACCCAGGCGTAACAGCCCTCGGCTAGTCGTCCGCTTCGTGCTGGGTAGCCTCGGCCTTCCTGTCTTGCATTTGCTCGAGCTCTGCTTCTAGCAGAGCCATACGCTGCACCACACGCTTATACCTGATTTGCAAATGGGAAAGTTCTATATCCAGGGTCAGCAACTTGATGATAACCGCGATAAGCGCCAGAATAATCGCCAGCACTGGGGGATAAGCAATACCAATAGCTCCGGCGACTTCATCAACGATCCCCGGGGCCAGCCCCAATAGCGAAAATCCCGCCGCCACAAACAGCCAAACCACGGCATGGTTCGAACGCAGGCGGTCACGACGCAGTAAAAATATGATTACTGCGGCAGCACACAGGCCGATAGCACCCGTGACCAGCGCCGTCATAAATCGTATTCCGGCTTGACCGGGCGACGGCTCCAGAGGAGCTTACGCTTGGAAAAGCCTAACAGTAGCGTGTGAAACATGTAGTAGGCGACAGCCAACCAGGAATGAAATATCCGCGATTTACCATAGGCGCGTTGTTTCATACTGACCGGCACATCAAGCACCTTGAGATTACGTCCGGCCAGAAGCATCAAAACACCAACATCCTGATACTCATACGCGCTCGCTCTCCATCCAGCAAGAGCCTCTATCGAAGCCCGGTTATACGCTCGAAAACCAGAGGTGATGTCGTCCAGACTAAGCCCAGACACTTTTCGGATACAGTACCAGGCGATCTTGCGCAGGATCGATCCTCGCAAGGTATATGCGCCCACTGCTACGTCGGCTTCTGCCATCAGTAAAGGTTCGAGCAACGCGGGAATCCATCGGGCCTCGTGCTGGGCATCCGCGTCCATAGTGACAACGTATTCATATCCATGGCGCTTGGCATAGCGAAGCCCCGCCTGAATAGCGCCCCAGGCGCCCAATTGTGAAGCCAGTGGAATAACCTGTACACCGGCAGCCCTGGCAATGTCTGCTGTCGCATCCTGGCTAGCGTCGTCGACCACAACTACCCGCGCAGGAAAACAGGCGCGAATGTCCTCCAGCACAATGCCGATATTGGCCTGCTCATTATGGGCGGGAATAACAAGAAGAACTGAGTCGGTGTCGACCTCAGTAAAACCCCCAGAGTTCCGGGCAGCTGTACTCAATTTTATTCGGTCCTTGCAGGGGCAAAACGATCGACATAGTCTAACATGGACCGTCCGACATCAGGAGTCCTCGCAAGCTACGACCTCCACATACAGCGACTGTACGGCCTCAGCCGATGCTACTATGGTAAAGACTTCGCTGCCACGCCGCTCGCCCTCGGCCCCCATTCGGACCATCTCTTGAGCATTCTCTCTGAGCCAAGCTATGGCTTTGATGAGTGCCTGACGGTCACCCGGCGGCACCTTGATCCCTGTTACACCATCTTCTACAACCCAACCCATCCCTGATCCAGGAACGTCAGATACGATCGTAGCTTTGCGGTAGCTCATCGCCTCCAATAAAACCATACCAAAAGCCTCGGTCCGCTCTACCGAAGGAAGACACAAGCAATCGCAGGCGTGCAGTTGCTGTGCCAGCTCTTTATCGTTCAATGCACCGAAGAATGTAACTCGTTCACTCAGTCCCAGCTCGTCGACTAGCGCGTGAAGCAACCCCCACTGGTCCCCTTCACCGACGATATTAAGCTTTACTCCTGGGAGACTGGCAATCGCCCGGATCGCAACATCAAAGCCCTTGTAGTAGCTCAATCTCCCTACAAGCAAGACGCTGAATTGTGCCCCCGATACTGACACCGGGTCCGGTGCCACCAAGCGCCAGAGGCGGTACTGGTCAATACCTAGCGGCACCATGTGGCACTTTTGCGCAAAGGGTTGCAGGGCACGGCTGCTTTCCAGATAAGGCGGCGAGGTGGCGATAACCGCGCTCGCTTGGCGCAACAGTAGGCGTTCGAGCCGGGCGTAAAGACCGGCGAACCAGCGAATACCTTTGCTCGCAGCATCCAGAGGAACGTCCGAGTGCCAGTGAATCACCCAGGGTACCCGTTTCGCTCCCGGCACCAACAACAGCCAGAACGCAGAAACATTCGGCAAGTGCACGTGCAACACATCCGGTGGATGGTCCTTCAACAAGCGCCAAACCAACAACGGAAAAACAGGACTGATTGGGGTGAAAAGCAAACGCCCCAGGATGGCGGCCCGCGTAACAGAGACCGCATCGGGGCCCGTAACATCAGGTTCAACAGAGGAGCGGCGCAATGTTTTGGCATGATGCACCAATACCTGTACTTCAATTCCCCTTTTTGCCAAAGCCTGCACCAGACCCTGCAAATAGGTTTCCATACCGCCTTTGAACGGCGGGTAGTATTTGCCGATATGAAGGACTTTCACACCGCTCTACTCATTAAACACTCGCTTAACGCGAGCATTTTTCGGCAAGTCTATCAGCATCGCCGCGGGCAAGTCCTGGATCAATGTCGCTTTTTGACCGCCTGGGTTTTCAATCCGGCGCAGCAACTCATCCGCCTGCAACGGCAAATAATCCGTGGCGGCGCGATGACGACGAAGAATCAGTAGTTGATCCATATGCCGTAAAGGTGCGGTTGCCAGGTCTCCTTCATGTACCCAGGCAGCTGCAGGTAGCATGTGGTACTTGGCGCGTAACATTTCAAAACGCATAGAAGGATCTTCGGACATCACCAAAATTCGAGCAGGGGGCAGCGCCAACTTATCCTTAACACCGTCCACCAGAGTCCAGGCCAAGCGGTCACCTTCAGTATCCAGGTGTCGCGACGAGAGCAAGCTCTGGACATCGACGGTGCGCATAGCCTGATGCACTCGATTTTCAAGCCAGCGTGCATCCAAGATTAGCCATACCACCAGGGCCAACAATACCAGCACTGGGTTGGCCACAGGATTTCCCCGCAATAGCAGGTGCGAAATAAAGGCTGCCCCCAGGATGATAGCCGCTAAAAGCGGCAGTGAGACCGCACTTTCTGAAGACCCGGCGCGGAGGAAATGGAGAGAGCTTTGGGTCCAATACTGAGGCTGTCGCCAGTCCCTGACCAGCTTTTGAGCTCGTAAAAGAGTAGAGGCCGAGAAAAGCTCTACCGACTCCAGCTGCGCAGAACGACCCCCGTCCGCATAAAAAATGACACCAAACTCACGGACCCTGTCTCGCCAGTTGCTATTAGCTGATAGATCAACCCAGTGCTCCCCGGGGCCGGGCAGCCAAATCGAATGCAGATCTTGTTCTGAATATCCATTCCGCCAAAAAAATGCCGGCTCTGCTCGATTATTTCCAGACAGGGTGACTTTCGCCAAATCGTACTGTCCTGCATCTATCAACCTGGCCCCGGAAGAAACGATTGCCACACCATTGGCAAACTCCTCTACCCTACTGCTTTGGCCATTGCTTGAGCCAGCACCCACTACGATATTCATGTCACTGCCCTGGGCGAAAATGGGTCTGGAGGCCTTGCCGTCGCCTGGCAAATAAACCACACAGAATAGAACCAGACCCATGGCGACAACTCCAAGCGCTGGGGCTATGTAGTCCCTCACCACGGGCTTTCGCAAAGTAACTGCCCCAAAGTCTTGAGCTATCAACATAATCGCGACCACAAATAGCGGCAGAAACTGCAACGGCAATCGATTTATGGCGGTCCAGTCCTCAGCCCATTGCCCCGCGCTGGTGAACTGGAACATTACGATCAGACACGACGCCAGAGACAAATAAAACGCAGCGAGGAACGTACGCGTACGCGCACAGGGTAGCCACGGTAAGGCAATAACGGTGAACGCCAATAGCGTCCAGAGCAAATGCCAGTTCCCGAGCACAAAGAAGTTGTCCCAGTAGTCATCCAACAAGTCGAACTCACTAAGCCGATAGACGCCTATACCCGGCAGGCGGAGCATGGCACCCTCAACGCCTACTGCGCCCAGGCCCGGGATATCGACATAGGTAATACCCGATACGCCGGCGAGAATCGCCAGCAATAAGACACTCAAAAACACGGCCAAAGCCAGCCGGGGACGCCAGCAGATTCCGAGCACAGCAACCGCCAACGGCAACCAGATAAGTGCCTCTCGCTTCACCTGGAGCGCGAGCAGCATCATCACAAGGCCCAGCAAGAGCTGCCGTCGATCTTCCCGCACATAGGCAAATAACAAACAGACAAGACCTAGCCCTACATAGCCGGCCATCCAGATGTCAGCCTGACCGGCCAGCGACATATGAGCAGCTAAAAGCGGAATCGAAATGAGAAGATAAACACCCACGAGGGCGTTGCGCCGTGAAATACCAAATTCGCGGCACTGGCCGTAGCAACCCAAAAGCAATGCTGTGCCGCACAGCAGGGTCGGCAGATGGACCAGGGAGTCATTCCAATCGCCGGCGGGAAGGGCAATCGATACCGCCATCAGTGATACAAACAACGGGTAGTGATGGCCCGCTACGTTGTAGCTGGCTAATCCACTTCCAGTCACCCAGGTCTCCGGTGAATCGAAAGGAATCAGGGTGCCGGCCTCAGCCCAAACTCGGGCCCTGTAGGCCCAGTTGAGCCAAGCGTCCCACGGGTAGGTAGGCAAATGCAGAACTTCGATGAAAGACAACAGGAGATGACAAGCGATCAAACAAAGGAGAAGAAATTCCCAATGATCCAGTCGACTAGAAAGCGCTACAACAGGTCGGGCAGGCTGAGGGACGTTGCGCGCCAAAGCGCATCCGGCCACGGCCAAAACGACAAGCGCGAACAAAACGGCTGGAAGGTCAAATCCACCAATGGCCCATACGCTAACGCGTAAAAGCACTGTGAGGCCTGCGACCCCCAAGAAATACCCGTAGCCTAGCTGACTTGCCCAGTGGAGCTGGGAATTTCCGAACCGGGCGGAGACACCTCGCAACAGCAAGACTCCCACCACCCATGGCAGTAGCAGCAAGGCCGGGACCAGCAAAAACTTCAACACGTTATATCCCCGACACCTATGTCAAGAATATCACAATTGACCTTTGTATCAGGCGTACTTACTGCGCAATAGCGCCGCGGCGTCACACATCGACTTGAGTTTCGCCAGTGCGAATTCCCGCGGCAGAAACCACATGCCGCAATCCGGGGCAAGGCTGATTTGTTCTTTGGATACCACCTGCATGGCGCCCTCGATCATCTCGACGATGGATGCAGTTTGCTCCACTTCCCCATCGGGGTCGAGATTGAGCACACCGATCGCGACTGGCTTGCCCTTCACCGACTCGAGAAAGTCAGGCGTGTGACCAGGCTGAGCATATTCGGTGTGCAGAGCATCCACATCCGACTCTGCGATCAAACTGACGGCCTTGGGATAAATTGGGCTGGGCTCCTTGAGTGCAATATTCTTGGAGTAGCCATAGCACACGTGCACCGAGGTCATGCTCTCGACACCTCGTACCATACGGTTGATCGCCTCGACTGCAAATTCCTTACATTGGCTGTAGCGAAAGTGCACTTCCGGCTCGTCTATCTGAATGAGATCAACGCCCGCGGCGGCCAGCGCTTTCAGCTCCTGATTCAAGGCATCTGCAATTGCAAAGCACAACTCCTGATGACTGCCATAAACACCCGTATCGACAACACGATAAGACAGGGTCACCGGACCGATCACAGTAATCTTGGTCTTGTTAGTTGCATACCGCTTGAGGAAAGGAATGTCGTCCACCACCATCGGGCCAGGCCAGGAAATCTTGTCACGCACCGCCGGAAAGAGCACCTTCGGTGACTCCTTGGGCGCGTCATCTTTCTCGAGGTCGGCGCCTACATTGGTTGCCTTACGCTTCATCTCCAGATAGGCGGTGATGTCGTTGTGGAAGTTAGTAAACTCGGCGGGATTGTCCTGATCGAGCCCGCCCAGGCTATAGAAGTGACCACTGAAGGTCTGACGACGAATCTCGCCATCGGTGGCGAACGTCATCCCGGCGGCATTCTGGTCGTACACCGCAAGGCGAACCGCGTCATCGATCGCCATGGCGCGATCTTCCTCGGGAATTTTCCACCAGGTGCCTTCGCGGGCATAGACCTTGTTGTGATCAGCCAGCCAAGCGGGTTTGGTATAGCTACCTACCAGTTGGGTAGCAAAGAGTTCCTTGTCCCACATACTTGATTTCCTGTCCCCCGGTACTAACAGAGAAGCACCCTGTCGTATCTTTCATGCAGGCTAGCTGAGCCTAGAAGTTGTATCGCGCGTTCAGGCCCCAAGTCGCTTTCGGCCCAAGGCCAACGATATAGCCGCTGAAAGAGGGCAGCACGAAGGAGTTAGCCACGTATTCCTCGTCGAAAATATTCTTGCCCCAAAGCGTCAGGTCCCAGTGTTCATCGCGCAAGCTCACCGACAAATTGGCGAGAGTGCGGCTGCCGTTGTCAGCCAGATTGAGCGGCGTTGCATACATCTTGGAGCGATAGTTAGCATCCAGACGCGCGCTCAGGTCCCAGCCGCTCATTTCTGCGCGATAGGTAATACCGAGCTGAGCTTGCTCTTTAGACGTCCGAGCCAGCACGTTGCCACTGACATCGCCATCTGAGGGGCAGGTGATATCGTCACAACCGAAGGATGAGTTGGCGTCGTTTACTGCTGGTGAATAAATGGCTTCATCGTACTCGGGATCGGTATAAGAGAGGCCCGCATCAATCGCCCAGGATTCATTGAGATTATAAACAGTCTCGAGTTCCAGGCCCCAGATCTCTACATCACCAATATTGCCGATCACATCCGGAGCAAAGCCATCCGGATCGGCAGCGGCTTCAATCCCCTGCTGGTCAGACCACTGGATATAGTAGGCAGCGACATTGAGTAGAAGCGCTCCATCGAGCACAGTGTTTTTGCTACCTGCTTCCAACGTCCAGTTCTCTTCCTCATCATAGACTTGCTGCTGAGGGTTGACCTCGGGATCTACCGGGTTAAAGCCGCCTGTTTTGACACCCTTGGCCAGCGTGCTGTAAAGCATGCGGTAATCGCTCAACTGGTACTGGACCGTGAAACGAGGCGTGAAGTAGTTAAAATCTTCACCGCCATCGGCAGTGGCCTCAGTTCCAAAAACACCGTTTATCTGCTCGAATGTCTTGTCTTCATAAGTGTAGCGAGCTTCAACACCTACCGTTAACTGCTCTGAGACGTTCCAGACAGCCTCAGCAAACAGGGCATAAATATCATCTTCATAGTAGGTCTCGGAGCCACGTAGCGCATGCCCGGAACCAGGGAGGAAATTATCGGGTAATGCAGGGTCACCATCCTCGACTCCTGCCTGACAACTCTCCTGGGAATTACACGGCTCACTGAAAAAGAAGCGATTCCAGTTAGCGTCCTCAATTTCAGAATAGTAGAGGCCACCGCGGAACTGCCAATCACCGCCACCGTCCCATGCTAGCTGCACCTCATGGGAAGATGCCTCAAGCTCTTCTTCAGGGTTGGAATTAAAAATAGTTGAATCGGTGTAGTCAAAGATGATGCCGGTTTCAGGATCAAAACCCAGTACACCGGTGGTAATACCCTCTCCCAGAAGGCTCTTGTGATCAGCCTGAGTGCCCGTTCCACCCCCGGAGTGATCGGTATAGCCGAACAGGTACTTCATCGACCAGTTGGCGCTAAAATCCCACTCCATGCGAGCCGTAAACAACTCAGTTTCGGAATGGACGGCAAAACTGCGAGGGTCGACGATAATATCGTTTTCATAACCCAGAGCAGCGAGATCATCGCGATATACCGGCTCATAAGGAATCTCGCCGCAATACGCGTGATAGCCGCTCACTTCGACCGGGAGAACACCGCTGCTGGTCGTCGTTGTGGAATCGAGGCAATTGAGCGTATTCTCCGGGTCAGTACCATCGAACTGGCGCGCGCCATCCAGGTTGTGAAACGCCTGTGGTTCACGCTTTGACTCGTTCTTGAAATAGCTGACTTCGAAAGAGAGTGTGTCTCCAGCGTTATACTGCAGCGCGGCGGAAAAAACCTCGTCATCCCAACCACCTAGTTTATCTTCGGTATTGTCGCCGCTGGGATCGATACCTGCGTAGGGGTGCTCATTGTCTGTATGACCGTCAAATTCACTGGCGCTGTAGGACACTCGGCCCAGCAAGCGATCTTCTATAATTGGGCCACCGACTGCCGCCGAGTAATCGAAACGATCATCGGTGCCATAGGTCAGCCCTGCAAAACCTTCCAACTCGTCGGTAGGGCCCTTCGTCACATAGTTGATCGCGCCGGCAAACGCGTTACGGCCATAGACCGCGCTCTGCGGGCCTTTGACGACCTCGATTCGCTCCATTTCAACCAACCCGGGGTTCAACATAGATTGACGCTGCAAGTAGATCCCATCGAGAAATACCGCTGTATTCTGCTCTCGGGCCGTTGTGAAGGGCAGAGACATGCCACGAATAATCGGCGCAGCAGACAGGCCCGAGGTGGCATAATTTTCAAACACGAGACCGGTGGTGGCTCCGGCCAGGTCCTCCAGAGTGCGAATATCGCGCGCTGTGATCGTCTCGCTGGTAAAGGCAGACACTGAAACCGGGATATCCTGCAGGTTCTCCAGGCGCTTCCTCGCAGTTACCAGGATCTCTTCCAACTGCACGTCTTGAGCAAATACCTGTGTGCCAGGCGCAGCTGTTGTTGCGATCAGAGATAAAGCCACCCAAAGTTTGTTTTTCATCATTCACTACTCGCGTTGTCGTCGTTTTTCCAGCCGCATTATCACGGCTATTCACACTCGCAAAATCAAACGTATCTCAATAGATGTCGATACTCAAAGGATTCGTTCTGCGAAACTGATTAATACTGAACCTGGTTGATATTGGGGCGCACAGACTAGTCTGCTCGCCGGGTAAAATGTCCTGCTCCCTCATCAGCGACTTTTCACCAGCGCCAGGCGGGAGTCGCATTGCGCATCCTGCAAGCGACTTACAGCACGCTCGTCAGCGCGCGCAGTTGCGGCAACAAAATCTGCTATCAGCTGGCCCATCAATCCGCGCAACTCTGCCTGGTCTGCATCGCTGTCCCAATCGAGGAACTCGCGCCCGGTGGTCCCATCATGAGGGTCGGCACAGGTAAAGTGTGTCGCCCCGGCCAGCACCATGAGGTAACTGCGGCCACCACAGTCGTGGACGCCCTCATCGAAGGTCCGGCAAACAGTATGTAACGGGTCGGCGCCCTCTCTGCCGTAACGATGGGCAGAGGCTGCTATCACCCCATCGCGGTCGCCCGCAAGTAACAGCGTGGGAAGCGTCGCGGGCAACCGCAGTACAGTTTCCGCCGGCCAGCCCAGAGCGACAGAAGCACCGGTATGAGCCGCGTACGAGAAAACCCCGCACACGCCCGGGAACCACTCCGGATTAGCATTCAGCAATGCAGCAGTACCTCCCGCTGAATGCCCTCCGAGAATAATACGGTCAAGATCGAGCAATCCCGCGAGCACAGATGCCTGTTGCACTGCGGCCAATTCATCCATCACCGGCTGTAGCAGCGAACAACTCGGGGCACGCCCAAATCCGCCCGGTGACAATTGCTCAAACAACAAACCGGGGCTGATGCTGATATATCCAGGCATCTCCTCAGCTATCGCAGTGCAAGCGACAGTAATCGCTCCCGCAAGCGCCAATTGCCGGGCCAGCCAGGCACAACCCTCTGGACCGAGGTTGATACCGGGGAGCAGAATCACGACTGGATAGGGCGCCGAATCTTCAGCCGCGGGCACCACACCACTATTCCGTTCTTCGGGCGTATCCCCATAGGTACAGGGATAGTAGATTTTCATGCTCACCCGATCATAGGGGGCCGTTGCCCCCGGCACGGCGGCAACACGAAAAAAAGCCCTCACCTTTGGATTCATATTATTTGTCAGTCCAGCATCCGCGCAGGGCGCGGCGTTTCAAGATGCCCCAGTATACGTCGCGGCTATCAGCGAGAATCTTGACTTTTGTCAGGAACTGGCTGAGCCAAATCTCTACAGTGAGCCTAAATAGCCATACCCCATGAAAACTTGGAGATATCAACCGTGTTGATCAACCTGTGGTACGTGGCCGAGTGGTCGCACGCGGTTACCGATAAACCCGTTAAAGTACAAATGCTCGGGCGCAAGTTCGTTCTGTTCCGTGACACCAGGGGCAAGGTCAATTGCCTCAGCGATATCTGCCTGCACCGCGGTGGCTCCCTGAGCGGCGGCTGGACCAAAGGCGACTGTGTTGCCTGCCCCTACCACGGCTGGCGTTTCAGTGGCGAGGGCAAGGTTGAACACATCCCGTCGGAAGGTGAGGATTTCAACATTCCCGATAAGGCACGCATTGATGCCTACCCAACCGAAGAGCGCTACGGCATGATCTGGGTGTTCCTGGGCGACCAGCCGGAAGAAGAGCGCTTCCCCATTCCTGAACTCCCGGAGTACGGCGACGACAACTGGAAGCTCATTTCTGATGAGTGGACCTGGAAAGCAGAGGCCGCCCGGGTCGTTGAGAACGGCATTGATATTGCCCACGCATCCTTCGTGCACCCTATCTTCGGCATGGAGGCCACCGCCCAGGAAAATCAGATTGTCAAAGTTGAGAAGGGAGAGCACTGGGGCTATTCAGAGAACGTGCAGTACCCGCCGCAAATGAAGGAGAATTTCCTGCGCAGGCGAATCCGCAAGGACAGACAACCCACGGTCACCAAGCCGGAGTGGAATCTGTCCGGCATGCTGGTGCGAATACAGATCGACCTCAACGAAAAGATGTCGCTGATCATGTTCGACGCCAACACCCCTATTGACGAACACACCACCCGCACCTTTGCATTGCAGTTTCGCAATTTCTTCAAACAGAACATATTCGACAAAGGCTCTCGCAAACGCCTTCGCAAAATTCTCGCCGAAGACACCGCCATTGTAGAAGCCGCCTCACCGAACTACCTGCCGGACAGCTTGGCCAACGAACTCTCGGTCAAGGACGACAAATTCATGTCCAGTTTCCGCTCTGCCCGTCGCAAACTGATCGAAGAAAAGGGCTGGAAAATCGACAGCGAGGCGGCAGAGAAATTCGACGGCCGCAAGGCGCTGGTGATTCCCTCGCCGTTGCGACGCGAGCGCGACGACCTGGACTGGGTAATAGACACCGTGCCGCTTATCGATCCCATCCGCAAACCGGCGCAAGCTACCGGCACCTGAATACCGGTAAACCGCTGTAGCACTGGGTAATCATTAGCCGCCCTGTCATAATCCGGCCAATGAAGTCCTTCCTCCCACTGATCCGCGAAGAGTGGCGCTTGCTGCTCTTCGGCTTCACCATGACGTTTGGTTCCAGCCTTGGACAAACCTATTTTATAGGGCTGTTCAGCGGTGAGATCCGGGACGAAATCGGGTTGAGCCACGGCGAGTTTGGCGGCATCTACTCTGCTGCCACACTCGCAAGCGCATTGCTCCTGCTGAAGACAGGGTCGCTGATAGATCGCCTGGACCTTCGCCAATACGCCTACGCGGTCGCCGTTGGCCTTGCGTTGGGATGCCTGTTGATGGCCGGGACGAATGGCGTTGCGCTGCTCTTTGTGGCCATTCTGACCCTGCGTCACCTCGGCCAGGGCCTGATGAGTATGGCGGGGTCCACCACCATGGTGCGCTACCTGGATCGCTACCGGGGCAAAGCCAGCGCGATCAGTGGCATAGGCTATTCCCTGTCTGAGGCCATACTCCCCTCGCTGGTTATCGCGCTCATGGCGATCCTCGGCTGGCGGCTCTCGTGGATATTCTGGGGTTGTGCTCTGTTAATTGCCGTACCCCTCATCACCCGTTTCATGTTGCATGAGCACACCGAACGACACGACAAGTACCTCGCGTCGATCGGCACCGGGCAAGGCGCCAGCGACGGAGTCGCCAGCCGCCAGTGGACCCGGGCAGAAGTGTTGCGCGATAGCGCCTTCTACCTGTTCCTTCCTGCACTGCTGGCCCAGCCGCTGCTTTTCACAGGGTTTATGTTCCACCAGGTTCACCTTGTTGAGGCGAAAGCGTGGGACCTCACAGCATGGGCAAGCTTGTATATTGTTTACGCCCTGACCTCCACCGGATGTAAGCTCATTGCCGGCGTTGTGGTTGACCGCTGGGGCGCCGTGCGAATGGTGCCGCTGGTCTGTCTTCCTTTGGGATTTGGTCTTCTGGCAATCGCCATGACCGACCAATTTACTGCTGCCATCGTCTTCATGTGCCTGATGGGAATCAGTGTAGGCTTCTACTCCACTGTGTCTTCACCCTTCTATGCCGACATGTACGGCACCCTGCATTTGGGGTCAATCAAGTCCGTCACCACCTTTACCATGGTTTTCGCCACGGCTGTCACACCAGTAGCCATGGGCTGGATGATCGATGCCGGTGTTTCCATAAACGCCATGGCACTTGGCGGCCTCGGCTATACCCTGGCAGCGAGTGGGCTGGCGGGGGTTGCCGCGTTCCGCTACATTGGGAGAACCCACCCGCCGTTTGAGGGCAAGTTGTGAACGATGAAGACGCGGTAAATCCCCCGAGCAAAGGACTGCTGTGGCGACTCATGGCGCGCATCAGTATTTACTACGTCGTACTGGGCTGCCTGCTCTATGCGCTCGCCGTCATTCAACCGGATTTAATGCAGCACTTGCCAGTGGGCGGGGTCGCCGACCTGTCGGGCGTGCACGACCCTGGCGCTCGTGAATTCGAGGACGCCTTCCTCAACGACGACATGGACGAGGTAGAGGACACGCTGCGCGAACAAGTTGCTACCGGAGCCTTTCGTTTCGGCGACGCTCGCGCCCTTTTCCTCTCCATGCTGGGCGCAGTATTACTGATGCTGCCGGTTTCCTGGTTATCCAAAGGTATTCATACCGAGGGTGAGCACGACCAGTCCCTCGATGAGACAACTCTCATCCTACCCGCTGTCGTCGCCGGGATCGTAATGGTGGTACAACATAGTCTCGCACTCGCCTTCAGCCTCGCCGGCATCGTCGCTGGGGTGCAGTTTCGCCGCGCGTTGAGCGACACCTTCGACACACTGTTCATCTTCGTAGCAATCGCGGTCGGCATTGCCGCCGGCATAAAGGCGCTGGATATCGCGTTCGTCCTGACTCTGTTTTTCAACTACGCCACATTGCTGGTGTGCCTGTTCGGCGACGGCCTCGACTCCCACCATCAGGCCAGGCGCAAGCGGGAGAAGCGGGCACGCAAGGAAGCCGAAGCACAGGCAAGCACTCCGGGAACTGACATCAGCCCTTGATCACATCCCCGCGGCAGCGCTCGAGGATGTAACGCTTGAACATCCGCTCATTGTTGAGCGTCTTATAGGATTTTTCCAAATAACTGACTGCTCGCTTGCGGTACTTCTTTTCAAGCAGTTCGAACTCAGAGAACAGCGCCAGCGCGGCTTCTCGCTCGGCGTTTAATCGCGCACGCGCCTCGATAAATCGTGCCTCTTCCTTACACCAACCGGTGAAGTAGCGCTGGGTCACCTCTTCAATGGGCAAGCTCTCGGGAGGTGTCGCATAGGGCGCATTGATCAGCCCGGTCGAATCGAAGTCGTAGGCGACCGGTATAAACCCGCTGTCGGCTCCTTCAGGCGCAATTAGTTTTACATTATGGCAGCAGTCTTCGCCTGGAGCGGCGCGGAGGCTGGAGTAATCGGCGTTACCGATGAGATACTGAAAAAGCTCAAGCAACGCTGTCTCGCCAAGATCCAATTGCTGCCGTTTTGGCGTAACGATTTCCACTTCTTCCATATTGGATCTAGCGGCCATGTCATCTACATCTTCGAGTAGGAAGTTAACGCTGCTCCAGTGCGCACCATCAACACCCTGATCGGAATAGCCCACCTCCACCATACGTGTTTCGAAATAATGGGGAGTAAACAGCGCATACAGTTGGTAAAGCAGATATTCCAAATAGACCAACTGCTGATACTTATCGCCGGAACGGCAGGGGCTGACCATTTTCAGCTTGTTCTGGCCATCAAACAAAGTGTCCTGCAATTCCTTCTTGCGAAAGTTGAGCTGCAGTGGCGGCAACTTGCACACCTTGCGTCGATAATTGCCGCGGGTGCGAATTTTTACCGGCAGGCGTACGGTCTCCCCATCTTCGAGGTATGACCAACTCCCATCTAGATAGAGGCGCTTTTCCTGTCCCTTCTGGGCATAGGCCTGACTGAGCGGCGCTGTCAGCGTCGCCTTGAATGCATTGTCACTGGAAAAGAGTGGTGGCGGTGCCGCAATAGTGCTGCTTGCAACCAGCCAAACCATTACCCCCGTGAGTACGGCAGATTTCATGGCCATGCTCCTTTTGCGTCGCTTCAAGTATAGACCAGCTGTGCTAGAGTGCCGCTCAGGCAAATCTCAGGGAGAGCAGGAAATGAACACTGGCAGTGGCAAAGTCCTAGGCGCTATCGAACGCATCGGCAATCGCCTGCCCGACCCCACTATGCTTTTCGTGGGCCTACTCTTTGTGACCTGGCTTCTCTCCTGGGGCCTCAGCTACATCGATTTCGGGCTCACCGACCCCCGCAGCGGCGAGCCTCTAAAGATCATCAATCAGCTAGCCCCAGCGAGCCTCACGGCGTTTTTCGCCAGCATGGTGAAGACATTTGCCCACTTCCACCCAATAGGCGTGGTACTGGTTGCGATGCTCGGAATCGGCGTCGCCGAGCATACCGGGTTCATCAATACAGGTCTGCGGGCGATGATGAACGTCACCGGCAAGGCGTGGCTCACGCCCATGGTCATTCTGGTTGGCATTGTCAGTCACACCGCTGCCGATGCAGGCTATGTACTTGTCATTCCGCTGGGTGGTGTCATTTTTTACGCTGCTGGCCGTCACCCCCTGGCGGGCATCGCAGCCGCTTTTGCCGGCGTGTCGGGAGGTTTCTCTGCCAATTTCGTTCCCTCTGCTATTGACCCGATGCTACAAGGTATCAGTCAGTCCGCTGCCCAGATTCTCGATCCGGATATCACACTCAATCCATTGAACAACTTTTTCTTTACTGCTTCATCCTCGATCGTAATCATCGGGCTGGGTTGGATTATTACCGACCGGGTCGTCGAGCCAAGGCTGGCACATCAGCCCCTGGATGGCGACCTGGAGGGCCTACCTTCGATGGATGCGCTAAACGACAAAGAACGCAGCGGCCTGCGGGCGGCACTGTGGACCATGGGTTTGTGTATTGTCGCGCTCGTAGCATCTGCGTGGCCAGAGAGTTCGGCATGGCGCGGGGCGGGCGGCTCTCTCACGGAACGCGGCGCGCCACTGATGGGCTCGATCGTACCGCTGATATTCGTCTTCTTCCTGCTTCCGTCAATCGTCTATGGGGTGAAGGCCGGCACCGTAAAGTCCTCGCGAGATATTATCGAAGGCATGACCGCGGCGATGCACAGCATGGCCTATTACCTGGTGATCATGTTTTTTATCGCCCAGTTCCTGTACTCATTCGCGCAGTCGAATATGGGAATTCTGCTGGCACTGGAGGGGGCGGCGATGCTGAAGGCGCTCGCGCTTCCCGCGGGGCTTACCATCACCGGCGTCGTGGTCCTCACAGGTCTTCTGAATCTGTTTATCGGCTCAGCCTCAGCCAAGTGGGCGCTGCTGGCACCAATCCTCGTACCCATGCTGATGGAGTTGGGCATTTCGCCAGATCTGGCCCAGGCGGCCTATCGGGTAGGTGACTCCACAACGAATATCATTACCCCGCTCATGCCCTATTTCCCGCTGGTTGTTGTCTACTGTCAGCGCTATATGAAGAATGCAGGTATCGGCACGGTCACTGCATTGATGCTGCCCTACTCCGTGGTTTTTATCACACTGTGGACCTGCTTCCTGCTTGCCTATTGGGCACTGGGTTTACCCCTCGGATTGCAAGCGAGCTATAACTACTAGGAGACCTGGCTAATGAAAGTTCAACATCTGTGCGCCGCCATCGCCACAGTCACCATCGCCAGCTGTGGCTCAGAAACAACGCCCTCAGCCAGTTGCGATTACGCCAGTGGCAACCTGCTGGAAGATACGGGGTTTCGCACACTTGCCGCGCCGCGCCGGGAACGCAAATGGAGTGCATCCGGCCACGCCAATAGCGAGGCGTTCAGCTATTCAGCGAACGATGGAACACTCGAGATCACTCAGGTCGGCTCAGAGCCGTGGTTCCTGTTAAGCCAGAGCCCCGATATGGCAGCCCTGGCGGGAAAGACCATCGAATACACAGCCGAGCTTAAGCTCGATCTCACCGAGTCCACGCACCCCCACAAGTTCAAGCTGGGCGGTGGGCTCGCCTTGTTAGGTAAGAAGTACAACAAGAATGTGTTGCGAGCACACTTCCCACATGAACCTCACATGGGCACTCACGATTGGTTCACCGCGCGAGTCGTTGCGGAAATTCCGCCTCGCACAGATTTCTTGAGGGTGAGCATCATGCATCAGGCCGGCGGCTCATTGCAGGCGCGTAATCCGAGCCTGAGGATTGTCGAGACCGGCTGCCCGCTTACCGTCCTCCCTCAAACCTAGACCCGGGGCGACTCTTCGCCACCCGCCGTCGCGGCTTGATCGCTGGGTGGCCAGTTCGACAGCAGAATGCCGAACCAGGCACTGCGCGGATGCAACAGCGTCAGGAATTTGATCACCATCGTCAAGGGCACCGACAACAACATACCCACAGCACCGAACATGTACCCCCAGAACACCAACGATACAAATACAGCCAAAGTTGATAGCCCGACTGCCTGTCCCATCCACCGGGGCTCAATGACATTTCCAACCACCATGTTAACCACGACATAGAGCGCCACTAGCGAACCTGTCAACAGCGGGCTGCCCTCAAGCAGGGACAACAAAACAGGCGGCACCGCTGCAATAATAGAGCCGACATTGGGAATAAAATTCAATAGGAATGCGAGGAAGCCCCAGAGTGCAGCGAAAGGAGTGTCCAGCAAGATTAATCCTACCCAGATGATGCCGCCTGTAAGCGCGCTGACCAAAGCCTTGGTGCGGACATAGTTATTCATCGATAAGAGCAAAACGGTCGCTGGCTCCACATAGCTGGTTTCGCGCCCATTGGACATGGCGGCCATTTTCGCCGGTAGACTGGAAGCGTCCGCCAGAATAAACAGCACGGTGAACAGAATCAGCACAAAATTGCCGAGTGCATCACCGAGGCCGCCGAGAAAACTACCGAAGTATCCCATCACCGCCGCCGGATCGAGTGCTCGTGCTACACCCTCTTCACTGACGCTGACACCCCAACCTTCCAGCCGCGCCGCCCACCGGTCAACGAGAGCCGTGAACTGTTGTTCATAGCCAGGCATCGCGGCGGCAAAATCGTCTGCTGCAGAACCGATCAGGAAAAACACTGCGAGCAACAGGCCGACAGCGGCCAAACCTACCAGGGTGACCGCCAGGCTCCGTGGCATCCCCCGGGCCGCCAGCATCCGGATCGGCGCAGAACAAATCACCGCAATGAAGACCGCCAGCAGGAAAGGGACAAGCACGTTGGCAGAATAACGAGCGCCGGCGAGAATAATAACAATCGACGCAAACACCAACAGGGAGTCGCGAATGCTGGTGCGGGCAACAGCAGGTGTGGTTTCAGGCATTTTTCGGACCCGTTAAGTAAGTGCCATAGAAAATAGCACAGGCTGGGACATCGCGGGGCGGATCGAGGCTTTTTAACCCGACCTGCCATCCACTCTGGGGCGCAACAAAATCGCCATATAACGCATAATAAATGCGCCGTAAGCGATCACCCATAACAGGGTCGCCAGCCAGATCATGCTGCGGTACTCAAGGCCAACGCTGCTGCCGAAAACCCGGACCAGCGCGGCACAGAAAATCGCTGCCAGCGCGAAAGCCATCAGATGGCCGACAATAATTTTTCGTCCGGTATGCCCCAGCGACACCCTGGAGATCATCGCCAAAATCATGGTGCCCATCGCACCAACCGTCAACATATGGAGGGCCTCGCTATGACTAAAGCCCAAACCCAGCTTGGCGATCGCTAGGAGCGCCAGCCCCGCCGGTATCGCCCAGTACGCGAGATGTAATGACCATACCAACGGTGTTGCAAACGTGACCCAGGTACGCCAGCGCGCTACTCGCAACCCCTGGCAAAGCGCTGCCACCGCCAGTATCGCGGCAGCCCAGACTCCCGCTGGAGCCATTGCAGCCCCCAACGCCATCAACATCACTACCGGACTCAGATTTTCGAGCCAGGCCAGCGGTGGCACGCGTTCGGTGCCTGTACCATTGGCAGTAAACATGGGAGTCACTCTGCCTGCGACCACGGTCATAAGAATGGTCACCAACATCACCATCAGTGTCGATGCCGAAACCGCAGAATTGGACGCAGTGCTGTTAAGAACACTGTAATGGAAGAAGCCATTGGCTACCGTCATCATCAGGAGAATCGGCAGAAACACAATATTGCGCCATTGCCTGATCCGGATGATCGGCAACGCCAGAATGAAAGCGGCTGTGGGCAGGAACAGCAGATCCACTGCACTGACGAACCAGGCTGGGGCCACCTGCGGAGCCAGAAGCAGCATCCGACCGGCCAACCAGAGCAGGACCAGGCCAGCCAGGCTCGCTCCTTTAATCCCGGGTTGTCCTGTCCAGGTCTGAACTGCTGTGAGCAGGAAGCCAACGATGATCGCGGCGACAAAACCAAACAGCATTTCATGGGAGTGCCACCATAGCGGACCGCCAAAAACCAGATTGCTGTTCAGTCCAGTGACAAGCGACGCCCACAGCAACACGGCAATGACGCTGAACCCGGCTCCGAACAAAAAGAACGGGCGAAACGCCAGGCGCAGCAATGGCAGGCTGTCATCAGGCTCCGGTGGTTCGCCGACGCGCCCATCGCTTAGCAATACACTCATTCACCCACGGTATCACATTAGCTTGTGAGCAATACACGATCACCTTCAACTCGCACCGGCCAGGTCTTGAGATTCTGCCCCTCTTCCAGACACTCACCGGTATCCAGACAGAAGTGTTGTTTGTAGACAGGAGAGGCGACAACGGTTTTATCGCCGATATTGCCCACGATGCCGCGGGACATCACGTTGGCGCCACTACAGGGGTCATAGTTTCCCACTGCAAAGTACGCATCCTTGCCGTTGCGAGTGATACGGAAGATAGCGACCTGCTCACCTCCATACAAAGCGGCCCGGCCACTATTGGGAAGTATGTCGTTCACATCGCAGATATCAGTCCAGTTAGTCATTTTATCCACCTCTCCTAGGACGCAGTCGCCAGCACATCGGCCGGGTCACACTTTTCTTCTGCCGTGGCTGGACGAATCTGCTCACGCTCACGCACGAACACCACATTGTCGTCAGTGGCGTCGGAATTCACGAAATGATTAAACCGGGCTACCTTTTCAGGATCTTCGATAGTGGTCTTCCATTCACACTGGTAGGTACCGACCACCGCGGCCATCTGCTCTTCCAGTTCTGTGGCTATCCCCAGGCTATCTTCGATAATGACTTTTTGCAGGTACTCAAGGCCGCCTTCGAGATTCTCCATCCACACCGACGTACGCTGTAGCCGGTCCGCGGTCCGTACGTAGAACATGAAGAAGCGATCGATATAACGGACAAGGGTTTCATCATCCAGATCGGTAGCGAACAGGTCGGCGTGACGAGGTTTCATGCCGCCGTTACCACACACATACATGTTCCAGCCTTTCTCGGTGGCAATCACCCCCACGTCCTTGCACTGTGCCTCAGCACACTCTCGCGTACAGCCGGACACCGCCATCTTGAGTTTGTGCGGTGAGCGCAGCCCCTTGTAGCGGTCTTCCAGGTCAATGGCCATACCTACAGAATCCTGCACTCCGTAGCGACACCAGGTAGAACCGACACAGGATTTAACAGTCCGCAGTGACTTGCCGTAGGCGTGGCCGGTCTCAAATCCAGCATCGATAAGTTCGGCCCAGATCACCGGGAGTTGCTCCATGCGAGCACCGAATAAGTCCACCCTCTGGCCGCCAGTGATTTTGGTATAAAGATCGTATTTCTTGGCGACCTCACCCAGCACGATGAGTTTGTCCGGTGTGATCTCTCCGCCTGGCACGCGAGGCACCACCGAGTAAGTGCCGTCCTTCTGCATATTGGCGAGAAAGCGGTCATTGGTGTCCTGCAACCCCTGATGTTCTTTCTCCAGGACATAGTCGTTCCAGCAGGTAGCCAGAATGGACGCAACAGCAGGTTTACAAATGTCACAGCCCTGACCATGACCATGCTGGTCGAGCAATTCATCGAAGCTGCGGATATTCTCCACCCGGATCAGGCTGTAGAGGTCCTGGCGAGTGTATGGGAAGTGCTCACAGATATCGGTATTCACCTCATAGCCGAGATTTTCGAGCTCTGCGTTCATAACCTGGGTTACCAGTGCGGTGCAGCCGCCGCAGCCCGTCGCTGCAGTGGTCTCACTCTTTAGATCACCCAACTGACAGCAGCCGCCAGCCACTGCCGCAACCAGATCGCCCTTGCTCACATTATTACAGGAGCAAATAGTGGCAGTGTCCGGCAGCGCATCGACGCCAAGCGCGGAGGCCGCACCATCGACGCTTGGAAGTATCATCGCGTCAGGCTGGTCGGGGAGCTCAATCTGGTTCAGGGCGAACTGCAGCAGGTTGCCGTACTCTTCTGCATCCCCAACCAATACCGCACCGAGCAGATGTTTCTTGTCCGCGGATACAACTATCTTTTTATATACCTGCTCAACTTCATTGATATAGGTGTAGTTCAGAGCGCCCTCGGTTTTGCCATGGGCATCGCCGACAGAAGCCACGTCCACTCCCATGAGTTTCAGCTTGGTCGACATATCGGCGCCGGTAAACTCGGTGACGCCGGTGCCACAGATATGCTCAGCGGCTACCTGAGCCATGGTATTTCCCGGCGCGATAAGCCCGAAAATTCGGCCATTCCATAAGGCGTTTTCACCAACAGCATAAACATCACTATCGGATGTCTGGCAGAAATTGTTGACTTCAATACCGCCGCGCTCACCGATGGCCAGGCCGCTTGAGCGAGCCAACTCATCCTGCGGGCGGATACCGGCCGAGAACACAATGAGATCCGTATTCAACTCGGTCTCGTCGGCAAAGCACATCTTGTGCACCGCGCCATCGCCGTCAGTGATCTGTTGGGTATTCTTGCTCGTGTGCACACACACGCCGAGCTCTTCAATCTTTTTCTTCAGCAGTGCGCCACCGCCATCGTCCACCTGCACGGCCATTAGCCTGGGGGCGAATTCAACAACATGTGTTTCCAAGCCGAGATCATGCAGGGCCTTGGCTGCCTCAAGGCCCAATAGGCCACCGCCAACCACGGTACCGATCTTCGCGCCTTCGGAAGCAGCAGTAATCGCTTCAAGATCTTCGATGGTGCGATAGACGAAGCAGTTGTCACGTTCATGCCCCGGGACAGGTGGTACGAAGGGAAATGAGCCCGTGGCCAGCACAAGTTTGTCGTAGTGCACGACCACGCCGTTTGCAGACGTCACCGTTTTCGCTGCGAGATCCACAGCGACAACCTTGTCGCCGACGTGGCAGCTAATGGCGTTTTCCTCATAGAAGCCGGGCGCAACCATATTCAGTGGCTCTGCACTGCGCTGTTCGAACCATCCCGTAAGATGTACCCGGTCATAGGCGACCCGCGGCTCCTCCCCGAAAACCGTGATACTCCAATCCCCACCGGCGGCGACCACCTGCTCTACCACCCGGTGCCCCACGGGGCCGTTACCTACTACTACCAGTTGTTGTGTCATATGGTTCTGCCTGTCATTTCGTCTGGGCGGCCTAAACCGCAACTTGGCTTTTTTCAAAGCGAAAAGGATTGCCCGGTGGGCAAGACTGCGTAGGAAAAGAGGAGCGGAAGAGCACCTAAATGGTGCGTAAAAGAGGCGCACACGCACCTTTTCCGCGCATCCACCATTGGAGTCATATCCTGATTTTAGTGCACGCTGTCGCTGATAAGCCCCGAAACCGCACGGTTTCGGGGCACAACGACGGAAAATCCGCGCGCTTGGCATATTCATTGCAAATCCCATGCCTATTCGACCCAACGGCGGGTTGTAACCCAGCAAGATTCCCTCGAGTAATTTTCGAATCCCCTTTTAACTGCCAAGGAGGCTCTGTCATGAGCAGCCCCGTCAAAGTCCTCGACTTTGCCAACCCATCCATCCGCACCCTGCACCTGACCTGGTTCGCATTCTTTATCACCTTTGTCGTGTGGTTCAGCCATGCACCCTTGATGGCACACATCAAGGAAGCTTTCGACCTCACCACACCTCAGGTGAAAGCGCTGCTCATGCTCAATGTGGCGCTCACCATTCCTGCACGCATCGTGGTTGGCATGTTGGTCGATAAGTACGGCCCACGCGTGGTGTTCAGCTCGCTGCTCATCCTTTCCTCGTTCTTCTGCTGGGGGTTCGCCTTTGCGGACAGCTACGAAATGCTCGCCCTGTTCCGCTTTCTCGGCGGATTCGTTGGCGCTGGGTTTGTCATCGGGATCCGGATGGTAAGCGAATGGTTTCCTGCCAAGCAGGTAGGCATGGCACAGGGCATCTACGGCGGCTGGGGCAACTTTGGCTCCGCCGCAGCCGCGATGACTTTACCCACCGTTGCCTTGATGGTGGGAGGCGAGGACGGTTGGCGTTACGCCATTGCCATGGCCGGCCTGATGTCCTTTGGCTATGGCATCATCTATTACTGGCGCGCGCGTAATACGCCCAAAGGTTCCACCTACTTCAAACCAAAGAAGACCGGTGGACTGGAAGTCAGCTCCTACCGGGATCTGTACTTCTATATCGGCATGACCGTACCGCTATACCTCGCCCTGGCAATACTTAGCTGGCGCCTGTCACCTACCAATCTGGGGCTGTTGTCGGCATCAGCAACTTACTCGATGTACGCAATCCTGATTGGCCTGTTCATCTTCCAGACCAGCCAGATCTGGAAAGTAAACAAGGAGCATCTACGCGACGGCGTGCCCGAGATTGAGAAGTACAAGTTCAAGCAGGTAGCTGCTCTCAACTGGGCTTACTTTGTCACCTTTGGCTCAGAGCTGGCAGTGGTCTCCATGCTGCCGCTTTTTTTCATGGAAACGTTTGAACTGGGGGCAGTTAAAGCCGGCCTGCTGGCCTCTGGCTTCGCCTTTATGAATCTGGTGGCGCGCCCATCAGGCGGTTATTTTTCCGATCGCTTTGGACGAAAACGCTCCCTGTCATTCCTCATTGCCGGCCTTGCTGTGGGCTATCTGGTCATGGCCCGAGTCGACGCCACGTGGATGATTCCGCTGGCTGTGCTCGCCACCATGTGCTGCTCTTTTTTCGTGCAAGCTGGCGAAGGCGCGGTTTTTGCCATGGTGCCTCTGATCAAACGCCGGATGACCGGACAGATTGCCGGCATGGCGGGCGCATTTGGCAACGTCGGTGCAGTGACCTACCTCACTGTGTTGTCTTTTGTTGACGCTTCGACGTTCTTCACCATTATCGCAGCCAGTGCAGCGGTATGCTTTGTCATCGTACAATTCATCGACGAACCCGCCGGCCAGATGCAAGAAGTACTACCCGACGGCACAGTACAACTGATCGATGTTGCATAAAGGAAGAGCATGACGGCGTCCGACGCAAGTCAGGTAAAGCACCTAAGCGGAGACCTCGCCCTGAGGGTTGGCCAGTACTCCGCGGCCGGACGCAAAGCCGAGAACGAAGATGCTATAGGTATCCGTATTCCAGATGGCAATCTACTGACAACGAAGGGCGCTGTAGCCATCATCGCTGACGGCGTGAGCGCTGCCGAGGCCGGCAAGGAAGCCAGCCAGACCTCAGTGACCAACTTCCTATCAGACTATTTCTCCACCCCGGAGTCATGGAGTGTGAAGAAATCGGCCCAACAGGTGCTCACCGCACTCAATCGCTGGCTCTATAGCCGCGGCCGAAGTTTTGCGGACAATACCCGCGGCTTTGTCACTACTTTCAGCGCTTTAGTGCTGAAATCTCAACAAGCGCACCTCTTTCATGCCGGCGACAGCCGCATCTACCAGATGCGCAACGGGTCGCTAGAGCAAATCACAGACGACCACACCACCCGAGTGTCAGAGAAACACAGCTACCTGAGCCGAGCGCTTGGGCTGGATGTGCATCTGGAAATGGATTATCGCAGTCTCAGCATCGAAACCAACGACCTGTATCTGCTGACCACAGACGGCATTCACGATGTGCTGGGGCGCGATCGCATGGAGTATATGTTGCGCGAGCTAACGGCCGATCTCGATCTCGATCTCGCTTGCAAGGCATTGGCTGACGCCGCTTTTGCAGCGGGCAGCAAAGATAACCTGAGCTGCCAGCTAATACGTGTGGATCAGCTACCCGCGGCGGGCATCGATGACGTTGTGAAGCGCCTGACGGAGCTCAGTTTTCCGCCCTTTCTCGAGGAGGGCATGATTCTCGATGGCTATCGGGTTGTGCGCGAGCTACACGCCAGCAATCGCAGCCAGATCTACCAGGTAGAGGATGTTGAATCCGGGGCGCAGTTTTGCATGAAGACGCCCTCGGTGAATTTTGACGACGATCCGGCTTACATCGAACGATTCGTGCTGGAGAGCTGGATAGGCAATCGCATCAATAGCCCCTATGTCATCAAGGTGGTGGAAACTGACCGGCCTAAAAGCTGCCTTTACTACCTGACCGAATATATACCGAGCATCACCCTGTCTCGCTGGATGCTGGAGCACCCCCGGCCAGCGGTTGAAGAGGCTGTCTATCTGATCGACCAGATTGCCAAGGGCATTCGCGCATTTCACCGCCGCGAGACCCTGCATCAGGACATCAAACCAGACAATATCCTGATCGACCGCAACGGCCAGGTAAAGATCATTGACTTCGGTTCATGCCACGCAGCGGGGCTGAGCGAAATAGAGACAGCAATCACGAGAGATATTGCGCTGGGCACGGCACAGTACTCGGCGCCCGAATACACGGTCGGCCGCAAACCCAACTATCAGGCTGATCAATTCTCGCTGGCCGTCATCAGCTACGAAATGCTAACCAGTGAGTTGCCTTTCAGCGGAAAATTGGAGAACTGCAAAAGCCCACGGGATTTCCTCAACACCCACTATACAGAGAGTTATCGAATCAACCCGCTGGTGCCTCACTGGATTGATGGCGCGCTGCGAAAAAGCCTGCGCTACCAGCCTGAGCGTCGTCACGCCGATGTAATGGAGTTCGCCTACGAGCTAAAGCATCCGAATCCGCTGTACCTTGAGTATCGCCAGCGGCCCCTGATGGACCGCGATCCGGTGAGAGCCTGGAAGTTGATAGCAGGCATTCTCGCCCTCAGCCAGCTGGCAACATTCATGTTGCTGTTCAGCTAGCCAAACCAGCTTTTTTTACGAGTGCCACAATGCCTTCGATGGCCATCGGCTTTGCGTAAAGATAGCCCTGGAAAGAATGACAGTTGTGCTGTTTGATGAATGCGTACTGGCTGGGCGTTTCAACCCCCTCAGCAACAACCTTCAGATTCAGATTGTGCGCCATCAGAATAATGGTGCTGACGATCGTCGCGTTGTCCTGAGTCTCACACACATCGCTAATGAACGAACGATCAATTTTTAGCGTATTCAATGGCAGCTGCTTTAGCCGGCTCAGTGACGAGTAGTCCTTACCAAAGTCATCAATCGCAATCTCAATACCGAGGCTTCGGATTCGCTGTAACTGCTGGTGAATATCTGTCGACTGTGTGCCAATCACAGATTCAGTAATCTCGAGCTCGAGATAGTCCCCCGGGAATCCGGTGCGCTCGAGAATACTGGCGAGCTCGTCATACAATTCATCGCCGACGAAATGCCCCGGGGAAATGTTTACCGACAGTTGCTTGATCGGCACTTCCCCACCACCGCAGGACAACACCTCATCGCAGGCTTTTTCGATCACCCAAAGATCGATTTTCTTGATCATGCCCACCTCTTCTGCAAGTGGCACGAACTCTGACGCAGGAATGTCCCCTTCTTCCTCGTCATGCAAACGCACAAGAGCTTCCAGCCCAACCATTTCCAGTGAAGCGACATCAAACTTTGGCTGATAGTGGACGTGGAAACGCCCATCACTCCAGGCCTGGCGAAGTTTGACCTCGAGAGCCAGACGCCGCTCTGCTCGCTGATTCATTGCGCTGGAATAGAATGCAAATCGATTGCCACCGAGCGCTTTGGACGCATACATAGCGGTATCGGCATTCTTGATAATTTCTCCCGTTGTGCACCCATCCTCGGGGAACTGGCTGATGCCAACACTGGTATTTACCTGTAGACCATGCCCATCAATAACAACGGGCGTGTTCACTGCAGCGATAACCTTCTCGGCAACATCGCTCAGCGAATCAGGCTCTGCCTGAGGCAATAATAGCGCGAACTCATCACCGCCAAGACGAGCAAGCGTATCGCTCTCGCGAATACATTCTGCCAGGTTTTCACCTACACGCCGCAGTAACTGGTCTCCAATCGAGTGCCCCAGCGTATCGTTTATCGTCTTGAATCGGTCTAAATCGAGGAACAAAACAGCAGCCGAGTGCTTATAGCGTTCAGCATTCAAAAGTGCCATCTGCAAACGATCTTCAAATGTGATTCTGTTGGCCAGCCCGGTCAGCGCATCATGCGAAGCCTGGTGGGCATATTCATCGGCAAGGCGCCGCAGCTCAGCTGTTCTCTCTTCGACCTTCTGCTCCAACTTCTCTCGAATTTCCAGCAACTGGTTATCTCTGGCCTGAATCTCCCCGAGCATTTCATTGAAGCTGGAAACGAGGCTACCCGTCTCATCCTCGGATTGCTGTGCAGCGCGCAGGGAGTAGTCTCGCGTCGCGGTGATTTTCTTTGCAGTCGCTGCCAGCTCCATGATCGGACGCGTCACTAGCCTATGAAGTCTCGATGCCAGCAACAAACTCACAAGCAAGCCGACCGCATAAACGAGAAGTGCCAACAGACCTTTGCGCAATTGCTGCTGTTGCCAGATTTTCATTTCGGATACCAGCACAACAGTGCCAATGGTCCGACCATCAAGCAAAACGGGTTCAGTGACGCTGAGCACACCGTCGGGAATCTGTAGATCCCGCGCCGATGGCACCATATACTCTGCATCTGCGTTTGCAAAACTCGCGAACACTTCGCCCTGTTCGTCATAGAGAACCGCAAAAACCAGTTCCCTTTCTATACCAAGGCTCGCCAGTGTTTCACCGGCTGAAGCAGGATCACTGAACGCCAAAGAAGAAACAACATTACGGGAAATGATGCCCGCCTCAGCGCGCAACTTTTCATTGAGATGCCCACGCGATGTCATCCAGTCTGAGATGGAAAAGGCCAGTGAAGCCAACACCAGTACGCTGCCACTTACCAACAGCATCACCAGTATCAATTTTTTGCGAATTGATTGGGCACTCCAGGAACCAATCATGGTTCACGCACCTCAATCTCGGCCAACTTCAGTAGCTCGGAACTGAACCTGATGCCCGCCAGCGAAGCAGTATCCAGATTGATCGCAAAGCCGATGCGCTCGCCCCGGCGTTTCAGTGCAAGCACGACACCCTCGGGGATAGGACCCCCGTTATCCGACGCGGTCTGGTCGACGATGGTCAGCGACTGAAGCGAGCCGACCGCAGGCAGGGCTTCATGGAATGCCGGAAGGTCTGCTGCAGCAACGAACAGGAGATGGCATTGATCCTCGTAAGACAAGGTATCCACTACCCGGCTGCGCAAACTTAAAGCACCCACACTTCGGCCCTCAATCAGTTCAATTGCGGATCCCAGCGAGTTTTGTTGATACAGGCAGAGGGTGAAATCCTCTTCGACGTCTAGCGAGGGCGCTTCCGGCCACTTTGCGAACTTGGCGATATTCAATATAAACGCTGCTTTAACGCGGGATACAGTATCCACCTGTCCCGGCGCAGCTTCCGCAGCGCTGACATTTGAAGATATTGCCAACAGACACAGCAGCACTGCATTCAGACAGTACCCTGCCATTGCCCTCACTGACCGGGATATCATCGCGAACATCAGAGATCCAGAGTCCAGGCTAGCTGGGCCCAAACCTCCCGCTCTGCGCGCTCGGTGTTGTGCTGGCCGCCAAAATCAGCAGCCGGGTCGTAGATACGCTCATCAAAGAGGTTATCGACGCCAAGGGAATAGCTAAGACCTTTGGATATCTGGCCACTGGCGAAAATATTGGTGATGACGAATGCGTCCGCGTCGTCATCATCAAAGAAGTTGAGATCTTCGCGGTCGCTGCCATAAATAAACGCTGCTCCGAGTGTATGCCGCTCACTCAGCCGATACTCAAACTTCAGATTCGAGTTCCACTCCGAAAGATAAGGCAAGTCGTACCCGTCCGGATCTTCCGTATTCAGGTAGCTGACCCCAAAACGAATATCCAGTGCCTCGTGAGGGCGCAGGTTTACAACAGATTCAACTCCGTCGAAGGTCACTGTCTCCGAGATATTTGCGAAGTACTCATCCTCGGGCGACGGCACCTCACGGATGTAATTATCCAGCTCATTATGGAACAGGGTGACGCTAACGTTGGCCCAATCCAGTTGGTAGAGATAGGCAAGCTCCAGAGAGTTTATTTCCTCTGGTTCCAGTTCCGGTGGCACAAAAGTATTCCCTTCAAGCACCTTCAGCGACTCACGCAGGTTTGGCGTGCGAATCGCTGTACCGTACATCAACTTTCCGGTATGTCGCTCGCTGGGCTCATACACCAGAGCGGCGCGGTAGTTCAGATGATCACCGTAGTGCTCAAAGTCGTCGTAGCGCACACCCAGCGTGAGTTCCAGTTTCGACGGAAGCACCCAGACGTCCTGGGCGTACGCCGCCAGGTTATCGGCCTCGAAATCAGGCTCAGAAAGAAGATTGCCCTGCTCCGGAGGGTCCAGAAAGCCATCGGCGAAATAGTAGTAACGGGTATAGCTGGTATTGTCGGCAGCCTCCCGCTCCCAAACCACACCGCCTGCCAGAGTGTGTTCACTGAACCTGCGCAAGAACAGTGCAGAAGCGCCCGCCATCGTTGCATCCTGATGTTCCAGATAACCCAGCTGACGGGTCTCTTGCTCAACCTCATGCTCGTGCGCATTGAGATTGTTGTGATAGGCATGCACCTCCAGCCGACCGCTCTCCAGTGACCCCACTTCATAGGCCGCGGTAAACTGGGTCGACTCCTCCTCGATAAATCCATCCTGGGTGGGAGGAATGAAAAGGAACGGGACTTCGCTTTTTTTGTAATCCAGCTTCAGTGTGAGTCCATCGAGAGGGCGCAATTTTAACTGAAGGCTCTGGTAGTCCTCATCCAGAGGCTGCAGTACATCACTGCCGATAAAACTCTTTCGGTCTTCCCTGAACGGCGCGTCCTGTTCCAGATAGCTACCGAAAGCCTGGAATTTCTCACTGTTGTAAAGACCCGAGACCTTGCGCCGCTCATGGTCGCCCACTTCAGCGGTCATTTGCAGCTTGGAATCCGCGGAAAAATCCCGGGTTTTGATCGAAATAATACCCGCAAATGCATTGGCGCCGTAGAGGCTGGATACCGGGCCAAGGACCACCTCGACACTCTCGATCTGCTCCAGTGGAAAGGCATCGTCGAGTGAAAAGTGATTGTAGTAGAGGCTGCGAGTGCGAACACCGTCTACCTCGAGCACCATTTTTGAATTGTAGCGATCAAGCAGTCCACGCACCCAGATGGAGCGATGCCGCTTGCGATACTGGTTAATCTGCACGCCGGGCACAAACTCGAGCAGGTCCGTGACGTTGCGAGCACCGAAACGGGCAAAATCCTGGCGTGAAAACCTGAATACCGTTCCTGGTGCCTTGGTAAGCTGGGTCGGAACACGTGTCGCCGAGGTGAACACCTGCAGATCCATGAGATCGCGCAGAGACATATCCACAATATCTTCTGCATAGGAGGCTGATGAGGCCAATCCAGACAATATCAGGGCACTGGAGGCCATCGACACGCGCTTGTAAAAAACCATGGAGTCTCTTTTCGCTTTTTTATTCTTTAGCCCAACGGCATTACCGGGCCCTGATCGTCACTCCTTAACGAGCAGCGAGGATACTACACATCAAGCACCCGTTATTGGGCAACTCTGTGCCGAAGGTCGCAATTTACACAAAAATTGTGCTTACAGGTGACGGATAGCGCGCGAACCAGTTGAGTGCAGCCACGCCCGGCACAGGTGCACTACGGCCCTGCGGCCCGCTCTACGCCCTCCCGAAACCCGTGTAAAATCAAGGTTTACAAGATTTGGCCCGAAGTTTGCAATGCACGAGCGTCCCAACAATTTGACTTTTCTGGCAACGAAGCCTGTGCGCATACCGAGAGAAATCCCGGAGCTGCGCATGGGCTTTTGTCGTTTTTAAGGAGTAGAAAAATGGCAGTATCTTTCATGAGACGCTCGATTCTGGCAGCCACTGTGGCCGGTGCAATGACAGCACCCGCATACGCCGAAGAAGCAGATTCCACATCCTTCACCAGCATGTTCACGGAAGGAAAGGCGTCTTTCAATTTCCGTTATCGCTACGAATATGTCGATCAGGATGGAATAGATCGCAACGCCAAGGCTTCCACCTTGCGCTCGCGCCTGACCTTCACATCCGCCGCTTACAAGGGTTTCTCGTTTCTGACCGAGTTTGACGACGTCACTGCCATCGGCGACGACGACTACAACTCCACAGCGAACGGCAACACCCAGTATCCTGTCGTTGCGGATCCGGAAGGCACTGAGGTTAACCAGGCCTGGGCCAAATACAGCTTTGACAAAGCCTCCGGCGCCTACGGTCGCCAACGCATTCTGCATGGTAGCCAGCGCTTCATCGGTGGTGTCGGTTGGCGTCAGAATGAGCAGACCTACGACGGATTCCGCGCCTTGTACAAAAGCGATGCAATCACTCTGGACTACGCCTACGTCTACAACATCAACCGGATTTTTGGCCCGGACGACGGCCCTGTACAACCGGCCAACCACCACGGTGAAAATCACTTTGTTCGCGGCGATTGGAAAATCGCTGACAGCCACACTCTGACCGGCTTCTACTACGGGCTCGAGATCGACGAGGACAACGACTATGCGGCGGGCAAAACTGTCGGTAACTCTTCCGACACCTACGGGCTTGAATATGCTGGCACATTTGGCCCCGTCGGCCTGAAGGGCGCATGGGCAACCCAGTCAGACGCCGGCGACAGCCCGCTGGACTACGATGCCGACTACTACATGCTCGAAGGATCTTTCGGATTTAGTGGCGTCAAAGCCACGTTGGGTTATGAGGTATTGGGTGCCGGCGACGGTGTGGGGTTCAAAACTCCCTATGCCACCCTGCACAAGTTCCAGGGTTGGGCTGACAAGTTCCTGATCACACCCGGGGACGGCATCGAGGATATGTACGTTGGACTCGCCGGCAAACTGGGGCCGGTCAAGCTTGCCGGCATCTACCACGATTTCGCCGCGGAGGACTCGTCGGACGACTACGGTTCCGAAATCGACCTGGTAGCTACCTGGGCTTACGACAAAAACTGGAGCTTCCAGCTCAAGTACGCCAGCTTCTCTTCTGACTCGGATGCATACGCTGATACCGATAAAGCGTGGATGACGGTAAACTTCAAGATTTGATTCTGGAGATGCCAGTATCGGTGGGGGTATCCACCCCCCACCGACACACTTTCTTACGTGCCTAAACAAGATGAAGCAGCTGCGGTGCTGAGAGTGATACTCGTCGACGACGATCGCTCCCGCGCCACCATAGTAGAAAGAAAATTGAGAGACGTCGGTTTCGAAGTACTCTCTGTCATTCCCACGGCCTCGGGCCTGTTGTACCAGATGGCCCAACAGGAGCCAGACGTTGTGATAATCGCCCTCGACTCTCCCGACCGGGACGTCCTCGAATCATTGAGCATTGCCTCAAGCCATAACCCACGACCGGTTGTCATGTTTTCTGAGGCGGGCGACCAGAGCTTTATCAGCGATGCTATCCGCGCTGGTGTCACGGCCTACCAGGCCCAGGACATCAATGCCGAGCGAGTGCGCGCGGCCATCGATATCGCCGTGGCCCAGTTCTCTGCGTTCAATAATTTACGAGAAGAACTGGATGAAACCCGGCGCCAGTTGGAGGAGCGCAAGCTCGTCGAAAAAGCCAAGGGCCTGTTAATGACAGTACACAAGGTCGACGAGGAGGAAGCTTTTTCCACCCTACGCAAACTCGCTATGGACAAGAACCGCACTCTTGGCGAAGTCGCCAGGGAGGTCATTGAAATCCTGGAGCGCACCCAACTAAAAGGAAAGGGCCGATGAGCGATGTGACACGCCTGCCACCGGCAGAAAAAAATGAATTGAGCCTGGGGTTTCTCAAACTCACTGATAGCGCTCCGCTGATCATGGCCCAGGAACTCGGCTTCTACGAAAAATACGGCCTGCAGGTAGATTTGCAGCATGAAGTGTCCTGGGCCAACGTGCGAGACAAACTGGTGGCCGGCGTGTTGGACGCGGCGCAAATGCTCTCACCGCTGCCGCTAGCGACATCGCTCGGCGTGGGTGGCATGCGCGCGGAAGTCATTACCGGACTGGCACTCAGCCTTAACGGCAACGCGATCACGGTGGGCCAGGGCCTGGCCCACCAGATAGCCGAACATGGCGGCGACCCCGCCCAGGGTGCATGCAGTACCGCAACCGCTTTTGCCCGCTATCTCAAAAGTGGCGATAGGCAAATCACCCTGGCCGCAGCGCATACGTTCTCCTGCCACACCTTGTTGCTGCGCCACTGGTTGCGGGCTGGGGGCATAGACCCCGAACGGGACGTACACATCATCGTGCTACCGCCGGAGCAGATGGTCGATAGCCTGGGCCGAGGGATCATCGACGGCTTCTGCGTCGGTGAGCCTTGGAACAGTATGGCCGTGCAATACGGCATCGGAACGGTACAAGCCACGGGCTACCAGATCTGGAACAACGGCGTAGAAAAAGTGTTGGGTGTCACCGAAAACTGGCACCAGAACAATCCCGGCAGTCACCTCCGCCTGCGTCTGGCGCTAATGGAAACCTGCACCTGGCTATCTCACCCGTTCAACCGGGAACAAACAGTCTCGGTCTTGTCCGAACCACAGTATCTGGATCTTCCCCCGGAAGTATTGCGCCCCGCGCTGACCGGACAATTCTCGTTCAGCAAGGGTGAAGCGGAGGCAGATCTGCCGCACTTTCACGTGTTTGGGCGGTTCCAGGCAGGCTTCCCCTGGCGTTCAGATGGCGAATGGCTGCTGAACCAGATCGGCGACCTGATGGGCAAAACCTTGCCCGCTGAGGATGTGAGATCGCTTGTACAACGCACCTTCCGCACCGACCTATACCGCGAGGCAGCGCGCCATCTGGCCCTGCCCTGCCCCAACCAGGACTACAAGCCATTGGGGCAACACAGCGAAAACTGGGAGATTGAACCCGGTATAGAGCTCGGCCCTGATCTCATGCTCAGTTGCTGAACTCTTGCTGAATTACTGAACGCCCAAAATTAGAGCCGGCGCGTGCCAGTTTGGTGCGCCAGGCCATCGCGGTGGCTGTAAATGCTTCTCCAATGCCACCCCGTTACACCTTATGTCTTTGTTTTTAATAGATTTCTTATAAGTTGGCGCGGCTTTTGTAACCGTCTAGCCCAGTAACACCAACTACATCGCTAATCTCTCCTTGAGCATCGACGCTCTCCCTCTCTGGCCGACCCGCCGGTGTACGAGGAGAGTGATTGCGTATTTGTTCACACGAGGGGTAACCGATGATTCGCAAAACAATCTTCTCCATAACTCGCCGCCGCTTGGGCGCGTTGGCTCTGGGTTCCGTACTTAGTGCCACACTGCCCTTTTCCGCATACGCCGAACTGGGCGAGCCGGAGAAGGACGAGCTGAAATTTGGCTTTATCAAACTGACTGACATGGCGCCGCTGGCAGTCGCCTATGAAAACGGCTACTTCGAGGACGAAGGCCTGTACGTAACCCTGGAAGCCCAGGCCAACTGGAAAGTGCTGCTGGACGGCGTCATCGACGGCCAGCTCGACGGTGCCCACATGCTCGCGGGCCAACCACTGGCTGCAACCATCGGCTTCGGCACCAAGGCCCATATCGTCACCCCCTTCTCCATGGACCTGAACGGCAACGGTATTACCGTATCCAATGCTGTATGGAAGGAGATGAAGAAAAATATCCCTCACGAGGACGGAAAGCCAGTTCATCCGATCAAGGCTGATTACCTGAAGCCCGTTGTCGACAAATACATCGACGAGGGCAAGCCTTTCAACATGGGCATGGTGTTTCCGGTATCCACACACAACTATGAGCTACGCTACTGGCTGGCAGCCGGCGGTATCCACCCCGGATACTACGCGCCGCACAAGGGCGACATCTCCGGCCAGATCGATGCCGAGGCGCTGCTCTCTGTAACACCTCCCCCGCAAATGCCTGCTACTTTGGAAGCTGGCACCATCTATGGTTACTGCGTGGGTGAGCCTTGGAACCAACAAGCGGTATTCAAGGGTATAGGTGTTCCTGTCATCACCGACTACGAAATCTGGAAGAACAATCCGGAAAAAGTATTCGGCATGAACAAGGCGTTCACCGAGAAATACCCAAACACCTCAATTCGCGTGGTCAAAGCACTTTTGCGCGCTGCCAAGTGGTTGGATGAGAACGACAACGCCAACCGTCCCGAGGCTGTCGAGATCCTGTCTCGCTCCGAATATGTGGGGGCGGACTATGACGTGATTGCCAATTCCATGACTGGCACTTTCGAGTACGAGAAAGGCGACAAGCGTGAGATTCCTGATTTCAACGTGTTCTTCCGCTACAACGCTACCTACCCCTACTACTCCGATGCGATCTGGTATCTGACCCAGATGCGCCGCTGGGGCCAGATCTCCGAGCCCAAGTCTGACGACTGGTACTTCGAAGTCGCAAAGAGCGTGTACCGCCCCGATATCTATCAGGCCGCAGCTGAAGCGCTGATCGAAGAAGGCGAAATGAAAGCTTCCGAGTTCCCAAGCTTCGCCAGCGAAACTGGCTTCAAGCCCGCCCAAACCGAGTTTATCGACGGCAAGGTTTTCGACGGCAGCCAGCCAAATACTTACCTGGAACAGTTCCCCATCGGCCTGAAGGGCGATGAAGTAGTCAAGTAACAACGATGATCCGGCCTCCGCTTGCGGAGGCCTGTACCCAAGGAAAGCCCCGATGTCAGAAGCAGTAGCCACACAATCCGACGACCGATTCCAACAGATGTTGTCCCGGATAAGTTCCAAGTCGTTCATCGAAGGTTTGCTGCTACCCGCAGTCGGCATCTTCATTTTTCTGCTGGTCTGGCAGTTTGCGGCCAATCGAATTGATACATCCCTGGGGCAATTCCCGGGGCCGGTAGAGGTGTGGGAACAGGTAGAAAATCTCGGCGCTGAGCACACTCGCGAGCGAGAAAAGGAAGTAGCCTTCTACGAACGTCAGGACACGCGCAATGCCAAGAAACTGGCCAAAAACCCCGACGCCGACATAAAGATACGTCCCTATACAGGCAAGCCCACTTTCATCGACCAGATATTTACCAGCCTGGTCACAGTAGCGGCGGGTTTCCTGATCGCCAATCTAATCGCTATTCCGCTGGGTATAGTCTGTGGACTGTCAGCCGGGATGTACAAAGCAATGAACCCCATCATCCAGATATTCAAGCCGGTATCGCCACTCGCCTGGCTGCCGCTGGTGACCATGGTCGTGTCAGCAACCTACACCGCGGAAGACCCAATGCTGGAGAAAGCATTTCTGAACTCCGCCATCACCGTGGCGTTGTGCTGCCTCTGGCCCACTCTGATCAACACCACCGTAGGTGTCGCTAGTATCGACAAGGACCTGGTCAACGTCAGTCGTGTAATGGCCCTGTCACCCATGGTGCACGTACGAAAAATCGTTATCCCGGCCGCAATACCGATGATTTTTACCGGGTTGCGCCTGTCTCTGGCAACAGGATGGATGGTACTGATCGCCGCAGAAATGCTGGCCCAGAACCCCGGCCTCGGCAAATTCGTCTGGGACGAATTCCAGAACGGCAGCTCCAACTCGCTGGGTCGTATCATGGTTGCCGTACTGGCCATTGGCCTGATTGGCTTCATGCTCGACCGCCTTATGCTGACCCTGCAAAAGCGGGCAAGCTGGGACAAAACAGCCGTACTGCGCTAACTCACAAGGAACCGACAAATGGCAATGAAGTATCTCGACATTACCGGCGTTGGCATCGAATTCGATACCAACGGCACCAAGTTTCGCGCACTGCAGAACGTCAATCTGAAAATGGACCAAGGGGAATTTGTTTCCCTGATAGGACACTCTGGCTGCGGCAAGTCCACTGTACTGAACATTGTCGCGGGCCTGTACAACGCGACAGAGGGCGGTGTCGTCCTCGAGGGCAAGGAAGTTCTTGAGCCCGGCCCCGATCGCGCTGTTGTGTTCCAGAACCACTCACTCATGCCCTGGTTATCCGTCTACGAGAATGTTGAACTTGCGGTAAATCAGGTATTTCGCAAATCCAAAACCAAGGCTGAGCGCAAAGAGTGGATTGAACACAACCTGAAACTGGTCAACATGGACCACGCCCTGCACAAATTGCCCGGTGAAATCTCAGGTGGCATGAAGCAGCGCGTGGGCATTGCACGCTGCCTTGCCATGCAGCCCAAGGTGCTACTCATGGATGAACCCTTCGGCGCACTGGACGCCCTGACGCGAGCCCAATTGCAGGATTCGCTGATGGAAATTCAAGCCGAACTCGGCAACACCGTGATTATGATTACCCACGATGTAGATGAGGCTGTACTGCTGTCAGATCGCATTGTCATGATGAGTAACGGCCCAGCGGCCACCATTGGAGAAATACTCGATGTGAATCTGGCGCGGCCGCGCGACCGCCTGGAACTCGCAGAGGATCCGGAGTTTGTTCACCTGCGACAGCAGGTATTGGAATTCCTCTATGCCAAGCACAGCCATCCCGAAAAGAAACCATCAACGGAAGTTGCCGAAGCAGTCGTGCTCGAAACCGCTATCGAGGGAGCAGTAGCTACCGAGGCTGGCGCAACCAAAATCGAGGCGGCCTGATCTCCATGAAGCAGCGCCTCCTCATCGTCGGTGCCGGTATGGCCACGGCCTACCTGTTGCAGCAGTTAGATCAACAGATTCATGACTACTGCATTACCGTTGTCGGCGATGAGGAGGATGTTTGCTACAACCGGGTTCTGCTTTCCAATTTGCTGGCAGGTGAAAACAGCGAAGACGACTTGCACATGCTGCAAGCGATGGAGCGAGTCCAATTCATACCTGGAAGCCGCATCACCGACCTTGGCACCACCGCCAGAATCGCCTTCAGCGAAAACGGCGAATCCTTCCCCTACGACAAATTAGTACTAGCAACCGGCTCAAGCGTCGCCCGACCAGACACTGACGGTACCGAGCTAAAAGGATCAATGGTATTTCGCAGCCTGGCAGATGCCAGAGAACTCCATACGCTCGAGACCTGCGGCAAACGCGCAGTGGTGATAGGCGCTGGACTACTTGGGCTTGAAGCAGCCCACGGGCTGGTAAAACTGGGCTTCGAAACCTGCGTGGTTCACCGCAACCCAGTCATCATGAATCGTCAACTGGACAGCGAGGGCGGATCACACTTACAACAGGAGCTGGAGGCCAAGGGAATAGCGTTTCGTCTCAGCTCCTCCCTCAAAGAGATCCGCGCAAACGACGGAAGAGTCTCCGCCATAGAGTTGGACGACGGCTCGGTCGAAGTGTGTGACCTGCTACTGTTCGCCTCAGGTATCGTCCCTAATGTCCAGTTGGCCCGACGTGGGGGAATCGATGCCGACCGAGGTATCTTGGTAGACGCCTATCTGCGCACTTCCAAACCAGGTGTATTCGCCCTGGGCGAGTGCTGCGAATTTGGCCAGCAGGGCTTCGGTCTGGTGGCGCCGATCCGTCGCCAGGCTGAAGTACTGGCCCGTTACCTGTGCGATACGCCAACATCAGGCTTCGCTATCGAAGACTATCCAACCCAATTGAAAATTTCCGGCGTGGACATCTACCGCGCGGGTGAACTCGACAGTGATGCAGAACAAATCGTGCTGCGCGATAGCGCCAGTGGGCTCTATCGACGCCTTGTCGTCAGGGACAATCGCCTTGTGGGCGCCGTCCTGGTTGGCGACAAACGCGGCGGCACCTGGTACTCAGAACTAATACGAGAGGGCTGCGATATCAGTGCTCTACGCAACTCTCTTATCTATGGTAAGGAAGTGGCCGAAGCCCAACTGGGCGCTGCCGCCTGAAGCGAAACTCTGTAGATTCCTATGAAAGAATGCAATACAACCTGTCCTTACTGTGGTGTCGGCTGCGGCGTTCGTGCCGAGGTCGAGGGGGCAAAAGTCATCAAAGTCGTGGGGGATGGGGACCACCCCGCTAACGCCGGCCGCTTGTGCGTGAAGGGGACAGCACTGGCTGAGACCCTTGGAGACGAGGGACGGCTTCTACATCCGCAACTGGCGGGAGAGCGGGTCAGCTGGAACCACGCCATCGATACCATCGCCACCAAAATACGCCAGACTATCGAGACGCACGGCCCCGAGTCCATCGCCATGTATCTCTCAGGCCAACTGCTCAGCGAAGACTACTACGTCGCCAACAAGCTGATGAAAGGCTTTCTTGGCAGCGCCAATGTAGACACCAATTCACGCCTGTGTATGTCTTCTGCGGTGGCGGCCCACAAGCGGGCCTTCGGTGAAGACATCGTGCCATGCACTTATGCAGATCTTGATACCTGCGATCTGCTGGTAATGGTCGGCTCCAATGCCGCATGGACCCACCCGGTGGTTTATCAACGGATAGTGGCAGCTAAGAAAGACAATCCTGACAAACGTATTGTCGTTATCGATCCCCGGCGCACAGCCACCTGTGACATCGCGGACCTGCACCTGCAAATAAAGCCGGGCTCCGACGCTTACGTGTTCAGCGGCCTGCTAAACCATCTGCAAAACAACAGCGCCATCGACGAAGAGTACGTGGCGCGCCATACCCGCGGTCTGCCTGACACATTAGCCGCTATTGGCGATCTGGACATGGATACGGTCGCCGAAAGCTGTGGACTGGATCCCATTGAGCTCAATCGTTTCTACAGCTGGTACGCCAACACTGATCGCACCGTCACCATGTTCTCCCAGGGCGTCAAGCAATCCGCGACTGGCACGGACAAGTGCAATGCCATTATCAACTGCCATCTCGCTACAGGCCGCATAGGCAAGTCCGGAGCCGGGCCCTTCTCCATCACAGGCCAACCGAATGCGATGGGCGGTCGCGAAGTCGGTGGCCTCGCCAATCAACTGGCAGCACACATGGATTTCAGCCCCGCAGAGATCGATCGGGTGCAGCGTTTCTGGGAAGCGCCAGACATGATCGACGCGCCCGGTCTGAAGGCCGTAGATCTGTTCCAGGCCGCAGCGGATGGCAAGATCAAGTTTCTGTGGATCATGGCAACAAACCCCGCCGTGAGCCTGCCAGACTCGGACATGGTAAAACGCGCACTTGAGCGGTGTGAGTTTGTCGTGGTATCCGACTGCACTGAGCAAACCGATACCGCCACTCACGCCGATCTCCTGCTACCCGCTGCCCCCTGGGGCGAGAAAGACGGGACTGTGACCAATTCCGAACGTGTTATCTCTCGCCAACGGAAGCTCGTGGCGCCGACCGGCGAAGCCCGACCTGACTGGCAAATCATTACTGATGTGGCCCAACGCCTCGGCTTAAAACAATACTTTGACTACCCGAATCCAGCCGCTGTATTTCGCGAACATGCCGCACTTTCCGGTTTTGAAAATGAGGGTAGCAGGGCTTTCGATATTGGAGCCCTGGCCCAGCTCAGCGATGAAGAATATGCAAACATGGAGCCGATTCGCTGGCCAGTGCGGACCAACGACGATGATTCTGAGCCACTCGCGGACGGCCGGTTCTACACAGCTGACGGCCGCGCAAAAATTGTTCCACTGGTACCCGAGCTGCCTCAAGCCCAGAACGACATCACCGTGAATACAGGTCGCCTGCGCGATCAATGGCACTCCATGACGCGCACTGGCCGGGTACCTCGCCTGTCGCAGCATCGGGACTTTTTCAGCATCAGTGTTAATCCGGAAGACGCCGCCAAAGCCGGGCTCGTCGAGGGCGATCTGGCGCAACTGGAGAACTCACTGGGTATGGTGCGCGGGTTGGTCATGTTGGACCCCGGTATAGCCCGTGGCCAGAGCTTTATCCCTATTCACTGGAGCGAACAATTTTCTACTCTGGGCAAGGTCAGTCAACTGATACCGGCAGTGACCGACCCGGTATCGGGCCAACCCCAATCCAAGTTTTCATGCGCAAACATCGCTGCCGTCCCGGTTGCATGTTGGGGGATGGTGTTCAGCAAGGACCCACTGCAGGCAGAGGGTATCGACTACTGGTCTCGGATCGCGGTCAAAGGAGGGTATCTGACTATCATCGCTGATGGTCGCAGCCCAGCCCGGGTGGCCGAGTTTCTAAAACAGGCACTGGCCGACAAGAAGCAATCGGTATCTGCTTACAGCGACGCAGAGCACGGAGACTTGCGAGAAGTCAGTTCAAACAATGGCCGTATCAGCCACGCCCTGTTCCTGCACCCGGACCGCAACGCCCTACCCCTGCGAGCCTGGCTGTCGACCCTCGCAGACCAGACGCCAGGCTGGGAACTGCTCGCCGGCTTCAGCAGCGAACGTCCGGACACAGGAAAAATGATCTGTAGCTGTTGGGAAGTGGGCGAAACGGAAATTGTGACCGCCATCGCAGCGGGAGCAAGCAGCGTCGAGGCTTTGGGCGACGCTCTCAAATGTGGCACCCAGTGTGGCTCCTGTATTCCTGAACTCAAAGCGATTCTCTACTCGGAAGACGAACAAATTCGAAACGCCGGTTAGATATGCATGCAAATCCTCTGAGGTTCGCTACTGCACATATACGCCATGCCTGGCGAGCCAGCGTTCATCGAGAACCCATCGAACGCGGTTTACGTTTTCATGGGCCCCCACCAGCTTTCCCGCACGCGACTGCACTGCGGCAAGTTGCTCCTGCGCAGCCATCATCGCCGGAGAGATAGCACTCTCAGTCTCGAGCTCAGGGAACAGGATGCGCAGGCCCTGAATAGCTGACAATTGGGCTGAGCGAGGGCTGGACATGCTGGCTACCCCTTCCTCAAGAGACAACACTCGAAAGGAATAGGGATAAGCCGCGAGTTCAGCATCAGCGTCGAGCAGATCATTCAACTCGCCGACCCGGGTGTCCATGTTCAGTAGCCACGAGAACAGAACCACCACCGCTACGGCGCAGAGCCCGATAACATAGCGGCGGACGAAAGGGTCAGTTCCGGGCGATTGATCAGCGACTTCCATCAGTACATCTGTTCCTCGATACAACTCGCGATCAGCCACGGCAAACTTACTCAGGGGCTGGGTATGTTATCCCGGTACTGGTCCCAGTTACTCACCAGTTCCTGCACCACAGCGTTACCCACCAGGTAAGCATTTTCCAAAGCAGCGTCCAGGCCTGCATAACTATCGTGCTGCTCTTCGAGCAGGTTTTGCGCAGCTGTTTTGCCGGGCGGTTGCATTGTGTAGTTAGACGCGGTGCGCAGAACCATGAGCCGGTTCTTGTCTACCTTGCCTGCGTTGTGCAGATAGGTCAGGGACTGATAGGTGCCTGTGTCCTCCATCGCGGAACTGACAAAGTTGCCCTCGCCTTCGGTCCAGTAGTCTACCCAGTCATTCGCCCAGTCGTTGAGTATCTCACCGTGCCAGAAGGTCATGGCCGCCAGCTGATCACCTTTCAGAACGAAGGGTGTGCGCTGACCCACTGGATGGTTCACATACAGCTTGCGCGTGGCTTCCAGGGTCGGGTGATCGGGCAATTCCATATCCTTGGTGAACTGGAAGGCCCACTCCACCAGATCGCCATTTAACTCAAACACTTCACCCAGACTGTAACTGAGTCGCTCCGAATCATCAGGGCCCTGGCTAAACAGGGGAAAGTAGCCGTGCTCCCAATCGTCCGGTTTTTCGCGAGAATCAATTTCGTGCGCCAGGTCACCATCTACCAGAAACTGCGCCCAAGCGACGGAACCCAGTGAGGCATCCGCCGGATCAAAACCCGATATGCCTGCTACCAGCCAGTAGGCCTTGCTAAGGTCAAAGCGCTCGTCCATGCCCAGAGCCATAACACTCGCGGCCGAGTTGGCAGTACCCATACCGGTGACAATACCCAATACACCAGACGCTTCGTTGAAGTGAATGTCGTGGTGCATATGAGGGGCCGGATAGACCTTGTCCAACGGCAGGCGCTCGTTCCAGCGCTGAAACTCACCGGCTTTGTCGCCGCTGTCTTCACCGCTTTCAAACATGGTAACGACAACCACCTTGACCGGTACGGGCTCATGAGTGTCGACATCGACGCTGACGGTACAGCCAGCAAAAAGCCCGGCTGCAAGTAGCAGCAGGGCTTTGGGGAGTAAGTTAGACATAGGCTCTTAGAACTCCGAGGAGACGGAAACGCCAAACACCTGCGGCTCATTGGTAAAGCCCGTCAGGTTGTTAAAATCGATCCCACCCATCACGTTCTCTTCATCGGTGATGTTGCGGCCGAACACAGCGACTTCAAGGCCGCGATCCGCGCGACGCCAGCCGGCGCGAAAGCCTCCCTCATACTGGCCATCAGTTTGGAATTCCTTGGACTCGTACAGGAAGATATTGGTGTCACCCTGGTAGGACCAGTCGGTAAACACAAAGAGCTCCGACGCATCACTGATAGGATAGCTATAGCTGGCGGTAACGTTGAACGTAGTCTCCGGGGCATTGGGGAATGGATTGCCGTCAATCAGCACAAAGCCATTCTCATCCACCGGATTGGTCACGGTACACGCGCCGCTGCCGCAGGCACCCACACGCAAGCCGCTATCCTCGATTTCGGTGTCAGCGTAGGCAAAGCCGAAGGTCATAACAAAGTTGTCCGTCAGCAACCATTCAACATCCATCTCCATGCCCAGACCGGTACCGGTATCGGCATTAATCAGCTGGATATTGTTACCCGAACCGCCGACTGCGGTGAACTGAATATCATCTACTTCGTAGTAGAACAGGGCGGCGTTCAGGCGCATGGTGTCGTCGAAGAACTGCGACTTGTAACCAAATTCAAAGGAGGTAATGGTTTCGGAATCAGCAACAGAGGGCGGAGCACCAAAGGCTACATCGCGCCCCTGAATAGTCGGCGCTCGAAAGCCGGTTCCGACTTTACCCCAGAACAGCGAGCGCTCGTCTGCGGCGAAAGAAATGGCGATATCACCGCTTACCTGGTCATCAGCAGCGCTCTCTGTATAGCCTGGAGCGCTGAAATCTTTCTCATCATCGGTCCAACGCAGGCCCGCGGTAATTGTCCAGGCGTCGCTGATCGCATAGTCGCCCTGCCCGAATACAGCCCAGGTCGTGTTCTCGTGTAACACCGTCGTCGCCGGGATAAAGAACGGATTGGTCTCCACTTCAAGCTCGGAGTCGAAGTAGAACGCGCCGACCTGCCAATTGAAGCGGTCGCCGTAAGCGCTCGACAGGCGCAGCTCCTGGGTGAATTGGTCTGTGTCTGCCGCGTCTGCGGTCTGTGAAGGGAAAGGAATGAAACCCGGCCCCATTTCCGGGAGGAACACCGCTCCGAAACCGCCATCGATGTCGCCCAGTGAGTAACCGTCGGCCTCATCATAGGCCGTGATCGAGGTCAGGGTTAGGCCGCCCAGGTCCCAGTCGATCTTCATGTTGTAGCCGGTGCTTTCATACTCTTGCGGGTTGTTGTCGCCTTCATCAAAGTAGACAGTCTCGCGATCATAGTTGCCATTGAGACTGTTGCTGCCCGGGTCGAAAACGTTGGCGCGGAATATAGCGGAGGTACCATCCAGATCGCGGTAGTGTGCACCAAACAGGAAGGTGAGGGAGTCGGTAGCGTCCCACTGCAGGAAACCCTTCGCAGCGTTTTCTTCAAACCCGCCGAGGGCATCGCTCTCGCCGGTATAGTCGTTGTCGATATAGTCATCGCGGTTTTGCACCAGCATTGCGATGCGGCCTGACAAGCTATCGGTGATACCGCCACCAACAGCACCCTCGACATTAATCGTACCCAGAGAGCCGGCGTCGACTTTCACCCTGCCCTCGAACTCCTGAGTGGGCTTGTAGGAGTCGAACTTGACGATGCCTGCGGTGGTGTTGCGCCCAAACAGCGAACCCTGGGGGCCGCGCAGCACTTCAGCACGCTCAATATCGAACAGGGGGAAACTTTTCAGTACCACATTTTCTTTCACAACCTCATCCATGATGATGGACACGGGCTGGGACGCCGCCAGATCGAAGTCGATATTGCCAAGGCCGCGGATATAGAAACGCGGCGCGACACGGCCATTAGAAGACTCGGCGTACAGGCCGGGTACTCGCGCAGATAGAGCGCGAATGTCAGCGCCCCCTTCGAACATCGACGTGAAGCGCTCACCGGAAAGCGTCGCAATAGACAATGGCACATCCAGAATGCCCTGTTCACGTTTCTGTGCGGTTACCACTACTTCTTCGAGCTGGGCCATAGCCGGTGCGCTGGTACCAATGATGGTCGCAACAGCGGTAGCGATGGCGAGACGGGGTGCGTTCATGGAGATCTCCCTAAAGGGTTGGCGTATTCAGTGTGGTTGCTACCGCCTGTGACCGACGGCTTATCGTGTTTTCAATGCAAACTTTACGCCGAATGGATTGCGGGTACAGTCCGGAACGGCCAAGGTGAGCAAAAATACCAGAATTACCGGCTCACAGCCCACGGTGATATGCTCCTCATCTCGCGAAAAATGTTCTGGAGCTCCGCTTGCGCTCATTCCTGACAATAATACTTCTGTCCGTGCTCGGTTCTGGTGCAGTCGCAGCCGAGCCACCCGACCTGATTGTCTACGGCGATTATCTCCTCACCATGGACCCTGAGACTGGCCTGATAGAAGACGGCGCTGTCGCCATCAGTGGCGGCCGTATTATCGCGGCGGGCAAGCGCAGTGACATCGACAGTCGGTACGTCGCCACCAAAACGATTCCGGGCGCTGGCCGGGTTCTGATGCCGGGCCTGATCAACGGCCACACGCACACCGCTATGACCCTCTTTCGCGGCATGGTTGATGATCTCGACCTCATGACCTGGCTGAACAACTATGTGTTTCCGATGGAAGGGCGCTTTGTCACGCCGGAGTTTGTGCGCACCGGCACCCAGCTAGCATGCTGGGAAATGATTCGCGGCGGCACCACCACCTTTGTCGATATGTATTTTTACCCCGATGAAATCGCTCGCGTGGTGGATGAATGCGGCCTGCGCGCAGTCGTGGCCGCACCCCATATCGACTACCCCAGCCCGGGCTTCTCCGGCTGGGACGACTCGTTCGCAGCTGCGAAAGACTTTGTCACACGATGGACAGGCAAGCACCCACGGATTACCCCCGCCTTCGCCCCCCATGCTCCCTACACAGTGTCGGCAAAACACCTGCAGGCGACCGTCGAGGCCGCTGCTGGCAGCGACGCGATGATCTCAATGCACCTGGCTGAAGCGCCAGCCGAGACAGCGTATATTCGCGAACACTTTGCCACCACACCGGTGCAGCATGTGGCCGGGCTAGGCTTGTACGACCGCCGCCTGATTGCCGCCCACATGGTGCAGCTCGATGACAAAGACATCGCATTGACCGCTGCGGCCGGGGTCGGTGCAATCCACAACCCCACCAGCAATATGAAGCTGGGCGCCGGCATTTCGCCGGTGCCGGCAATGCTCGCGGCAGGGGTCAATGTTGGCCTGGGAACCGATGGCGCCGCATCCAACAACGACCTGGATATGTGGGAGGAAGTACGTATGGCGGCTCTGCTGCACAAAGTTGCCAGTGGCGAACCCACAACCCTCCCCGCCACGACCGCACTTGCCATGGCCACCCGCACCGGAGCAGCGGCTATTCGCATGGCAGATACCATAGGCCAGCTGAAGCCAGGTATGCAGGCGGATATGATTCAGGTTGATTACACCGGTCTCGCGCGACAACCGCTTTACGATATCCGCTCGCACCTGGTTTACACGCTGGATGCGAGCGATGTTGTCACTACCATTGTCGCGGGCAAGTTGCTGATGCAGAACCGCGAGGTGCTGACGCTGAACAACGCGGCGCTTCGCAGTGATGTGCAGAAAGCGTCAGATAAAGTGCGCAGTGCGCTGACAGCGCAGGCGCCCGGTCAATGAAATGGGGCCCGACCATGCTGCTGGCGTTGGCCTCCACCCTTCAGGCGAGCGAGGAGCCACCTGTGAATTACCCCGATCGTGCCACTGTCATCGAGAATCTCGGCCTCCAAGCACATGTCGAAGGCGGGTATTTCAAACGTACCTTCCAGGCCGACGATCGTCCCAAGGTCGATATCGGCGACGGTCCGCGCTATACGATGACCTCCATCTACTACCTGCTCACCGCCGACTCCCCTACCGGCCACTGGCACCTGAATCGCTCCGATATCGTCCATTATTACCACCTTGGGGCGCCGGTGCATTACTACATGCTGCACCCGGATGGCCACCTGGAAACGGCCGTTCTTGGCCCGGACCTGGCGGCCGGGCAGCAGCTCCAGCTCACCGTGCGCGGGGGGATATGGAAAGCCTCCCACCTGCCACAGGGCGACTATGGGTTGGTCAGTGAAGCGGTGTCACCGGGGTTTGAATACAGTGACATGACACTCGGCGAGCGCGCTCCCTTACTCGACGCTTTTCCACAGCACGCCGACCTGATTCAGGCCTATACACGCTAGCAATGGACCGCTCTCGGCTGATTCTGGTGGGGGTTGTCGCCGTTCTGACCATGTCAGCGGTCCCCGTGCTGGTAAAATCCACAGATGCCAACGCCGTGACCGTGGGCATCGTACGCCTCGCAATTGCTGTGCTCGCTTTTATGCCGTTGGTTTTATTCCGCGGCCACGTTTTTAGTTTTACGCGCAAACAGTGGCTGCAACTTGCCCTGATAGGCTGCACTTTCGGGTTTCACTGGCTCGCTTATTTCCTCAGTATCAAGCTCGCCACAGCGTCCATCGCCACGCTCACCGTACTCACATACAGCGTGCAGTATCTGATACTCGCCTACTTCTTCAACCGCGAAAGCATCAAGCCGGTGGAATGGCTGGCCATCGCCATCTCTTTCGGTGGCTGTATCATCGTGTCCCCGGAGTTATCGCTGGAGAACGACGTGACCCTGGGGATTGCGATTGGGCTGTTCGCGGCCTTGCTGTATGCGGCCATGCCTCTCCTGCATCAGCGCGCCAGCGACATCAGCACCCTGGAGCGTACCTTCGGCCAGTTCTTTTTCGCCCTCGTGGTATTCCTGCCGCTGTGGAGCGAAGCCAACTGGGCTCTGCAGCGAACAGACATCTATCAGCTGCTGGCCCTTGGCCTCCTCTGCACTGTGGTCTCGCACGGCCTATGGGTCAAAAGCAGTACCGAATTGCCGGCGATCTATTCGAGCATGATCTACTTCCTCTACCTGCCAGGGGCAGTCATCGGCTCTGTGCTGTTCCTGGATGAGGAACTGACGGCGCGCAAGTTGCTGGGCTGCGCTATCGTCCTCGTCGCAAGTGCGTCGCTCTCGCTCTACCGCTACCGTCGGCGCCAGCTCGAGGCTTGACCTGACGGCTATCCGGTTTCAAAGTAGAACGCCATTTTCCTGAGGTTCCGCTATGGACTTTGCCAAAGCCACCAACGTCACTCCCAGCAGCAACGGATTTGATGCCGAAATCCACAGTGGCTGGGATATCGGCGGCAATGCCAACGGCGGATACCTGATGGCCCTGGCTGCCCGAGCCATGTCGGCCGCAAGCAGGCCGCACCCGGTATCGGTCACCGCTCACTATCTCTCACCCGGCAGACCGGGTCCGGTCCATATAAGCACCGATATCGTCAAAACCGGGCGCACCTTTACCACCGCACGCGCCACGATGATGGGCCCGGACAAACCGATTCTGGAATTGCTGGGTTGTTTTGGCGAGCTGGCCAATGTCGCTGGCGCGGTCCTGATAGACGCCGAACCCCCCGAAATGCCCCCGCCTGAGGATTGTGTGAAACTGGAGCCCAGCCCGAAGGGATTTCCACCGCCGCTGATGGCCAATCTCGATATGCGCATGCACCCGGAGGACGCTGGCGGCCTCGCCGGCAAGCCCACGGGCGAGCCCCAGACCCGCGGCTGGATCCGGCTACCGGAAGAGCAGCCGGTCGATGCTTTCGCACTGATGCTATTTGCTGACGCCTTCCCGCCGACAATCTTCAACACCGCGCTGCCAATAGGCTGGGTGCCCACCGTGGAAATGACCACGCAGGTCCGGGGTCTGCCCGAGCCGGGCTGGCTGCGCTGCCGCTTCAGCACACGATTCATCACCGGAGGCATGCTGGAAGAAGACGGGGAGATATGGGACCAGAGCGGGCGACTTGTCGCGCTTTCGCGTCAGCTGGCCCTCACCCCGCGCAACCCTACATCCGGTTAAAGCCAATCTCGGTCATGAAAGCTGCCATCTGTTTGAGGTATTTACCTTTGTCCAGATGCACCAGGTGATTGCCCGGGAACCAGTGAATTCGCGGCCGGTCCCAATGGTCCCACAACAGCCGGGCATGCTTGGGCGGTGCAAGACGATCGCCGGCACCGGCTATTACCATCAATCGCTCACGTGGCAATTTTGGCTGGTAAGTGAGTGCCGAGTGTACAGCCAGTTCATGGCGGATCTGGGTGATGCTGGTACCGGTCGCTTTGAGCGCAGCCTTGATCGGGACACTCACCGGGAACCACTCCATCACCAGGTCAGCCAGGCTGACCACAGGTACGTTGGGAATCGCAAACTCCAGGCGCTCCTCAACCGAAGCTAACAAGGCTGAGGTATATCCACCGAGACTAATGCCAGTAACACCGACCTTGCTCACACCCTCAGACTCCAGCCAATCCAGGAATATCCGAAAATCATGCACCGCGTGGGCGAAGGACTCGCTGATATGCGCCGTGCCGTGGGAGAAGAACCCGTGGCCACTGAAAGGTGACAGGCGCTCAGCACGCTTGCCGTGGTGCGGCAGGGTGTAGAGCAAAATATCGTAGCCCTGCTTGTAGAACCACGGCAGAGCGAAAAACATCCGGTTGAGCCAATACGGGTCCGCCATAAAACCGTGAATCACGGCGATCGTAGGCCGTGGGCCGTCATTGTGACGCCAGTATTGGGCCACTGCCCGCGCATTGCGCTTTTGTCGCGCATAACGCTCACGCATCTTGGGGTTTACCGCGCGGAACGGGCTTTCGAAACTGAGCAGTTCACAACTACCATCTTTCGGGCGAAAGCGCATCGGGCCAGCGCTGGACGTCTGCATCTCCACGCGCGAGGAATCAGGCCGCTTGAAGAAAACATCCGGGTCAGCCCGGGTGGCCTTGCGCTGGTAATAGGCGCGCAACCCTGCATCGCGCTTCAACTGCATGGGCTGAAAACTGCGCGGAACGGCGAGGCCACTCAACATACTCGCCCCAGCCGTGCGCAACAGCACATCGCCGAAGGCGGTCGCATCCACCGTCAACTCCGTGCGCAGGTCGAGTTCGAAATCGTCGGGGAACTTGTGAAAACTGCTCTCGAGATTGTCCCACCAGGGTTGGGCCGGCATGATCCGGCGACTGTGCGTGTAAGTCTCGTTGGCAACCCGAGAAACCGTATTGGCCACATCGTACATATAGGCAGTTCCGCTTTATTTTTTATGCTTCCAGTGTATCGAACAGAGCTCGATTTAGCAGTAACCAGACATCGCTTTTCTGCAGCGGTCTATACTTGATCTGGCAATCCTGGAGGAAGCCCATGAGCAGCGATCAGATACGGAAACTCGAAGCGCAGATCTATGAACTGGGTCAGGAGCTGCACAGCTTGCGACTGCAATCGGACACACCGGAGGTAGCCGACTATCCGTTCCAGACGCTGGAAGGGACCACCAGCCTGAGGGAACTGTTCTCCGGCCGCGACAAACTGCTGGTTATTCACAACATGGGTCAGGGTTGCCGCTACTGCACACTATGGGCAGATGGCATAAACGCTTTTTTACCCCACCTGGAAAACGCCATGAGTGTGGTGCTGGTTTCGCGCGACGAACCGGGCGAACAACGTCGGATGGCCAACGCCCGTGGCTGGCGCTTCCGCACCGCTTCCCACGGTGGCGGCCTGTATATCAAGGAACAAAGTACCGAGCCGGAGCAGGGCAACGCTCCAGGCGCCGTGTGCTACCAACTCAATGGCGATCGTATCCAACGACTCGGTGGCAGCAGCTTTGGCCCCGGCGACCAGTACTGCAGCATGTGGCAGCTATTAAGCCTGGCGCGCATTGGCAATGAAGATTGGACGCCCCAATATTCCTACTGGAAACGACCACAGAAGATGGATGACGGCGGGGAGAATATTGTGGATTGATTCGCCCGCATCGCCTAAATTCGACCTGAGGATTCCAGAGAACTAAGCATTGACCGCCAGCATCGAAACACACCTACGCATATTCAACTGTATCCCGGCCCTGATATTGGCAGCGCTGGCAACGGCGTGCACTACTCATGAACACCAGCCATACAATCACACAAGCTCAAGCGCTGCATCGGCAATGAAGGTGTCGATGGAATCAGGCTTCTACGACTACACGCCGGCTCTGGTCCAACCCGATACCTACGCGTTACCTTTTGAGCAGATTGATGGCTATCACGTCAGCGGCATTCGCTTCCCCTCAAGTGAACGCAACGGCCAACCCGACAATCTGGTGGACGCACGCTACTTTCGATCGCACGGCATGGGTAAAAAACCATTGCTGATTGTGTTGCCAATCTGGGCCACCCATACCTTCCCCTCCACCGTGGTTGCCAATGGCTACGCGCTGCACAGCGAGGGCGAGGCCAATGTGTTGTGGATGCAGGGTGACGGCGCGATTTTTGACTGGTTCCATATTGCAGAAGTGGACAGCGAAGCCGAATTTCGACACGAAGTAGAGGCTGCCAGTGAACGTTTTCGGGCCGTCGTCATTGATGTCCGTCGCCTTATTGACTGGGCGGAAAGCCAGCCGGAGATCGACACTAGCCGCATCGGTATTATCGGCTTCAGCATGAGCGCCCTGGTCGGCGCCAATGTGGCCGGCAATGACCCGCGCATAAGCACGGCGGTCTACGTGCTCGGCGGCGCCAGACCAGGCGACATGATGGCAGAATGCAATCTGGTCGTAGAGTACATGCGCAAGCGTGTGACCAAGACTCTGGATTGGAGTCAGGAGCAATACCGGGACTACTTTCACCAAATGCTGGCCGAGGGTGACCCCGCTAACTGGCAAGGGCACTACCGCCCTGAGGGCACCCTGATTATCGAAAGCAGCAAGGACGACTGTATTCCGCAGGCCTCCAGAGAACTCCTGTTCACTGCCACCGGGGAACCGGAGCGCATAGTGTACCCCTACAATCACTGGCAGCCGTTTCTATCGATGACCCCCGTGGGACGCAATGTGCTCAGCCGCGATATCTTCGAGTTTCTCGATCGCAAATTGCTAACACCTGAGGTTGAGCATTACCCCAGCCGGCATCAGATCACATCCAGCGACACTGCGGAGTAGCGATCAAAGCACCACGGGATAGAGCGACACCACTAACAACAATGCCATCGCCAGGTTGAACGCAAGTAAGCGGCGCCGGCTGGTGAGCAAACGCTGGAGCTGAAGGCCGGCCAGGGTCCACACCGAAATACAGGGAAGGTTGATAGCGCCAAATACCACGGCGACCAGCAAGACGGCCGTCAGGTCCTGGCTGGGCGCGTACACGCTAAGACTGGTCAGGGCCATGGTCCAGGCCTTCGGGTTCACCCATTGAAACAGGGCCGCCTGGATAAACGTCATCGGCGTGCCCGCTTTTTCGCCGGACTCACTTGCTCCCGGAGTGGCTCCTGCAGTGGCTATTTTCCACGCGAGATAGAGCAGATACACCACGCTCAGGACCTTGAGAATCTCGTAACTGACAGGGTAGGCATCAAACAAACCCAGCAAACCCAAGCCCACCAGAACAATCATGGCAGTAAAGCCAAGCGCCACCCCCGCCATATGCGGCAGCGAACGGGCCAGGCCAAAGTTTGCGCCTGAAGCCATCAGCATCAGGTTATTGGGGCCGGGGGTAATGGAGCTGACGAAAGAGAACATCGCCAGGCCTGCAAACAATTCGTACGACATGGCGAAATTATGCGACAGCCGGGCCCATTCTGTCTGGAACGGGCCCTGGATTTCTGTCAGCCAAAAGCTCCGATAATAGCGCCCATGAGCGCGAACTGGGCGACGTTATAACCGGCATCGATGCCCCAAAGGCCCAATGCGTTGCGTGAAAACAGGTAGTTGACGCCAAATGCCGTGGCCACAAACAGCAAGCCGATGAGAGCTCCACTGCCGAGGGCACTACCGATGCCGCTGCCTGCAGGGATGACCAGTGCCAGCGCGGTAGCCTGCACCAGAGTGAGCACGAGGGCGCTGCCCATAATCACCGCCGGGTGACCCTTGGCTCGTATATCTTCGTCGGAAAGACCCACCAGAGCCTGCCAGCGCTTGCCAAAGAACGGGCCGTACCAGATACCGCCCACCACAAATGCAGATACACCGGCCACCACTATAGCCAGCCAGTTGAGAGAGGAAAAATCCATGGCGCTCACCCGTTATTGGAATTGTACCAGCAGCGTAGCACAGGCGGGCAGAGGCAGGTCAGCTGACCTGGAGCTGGTCGTATTCCCTGGAGAGGTAATGTTGCTGCTGTACTCGAATATACATATCCAGCTGGATCAGAGCATCGTGCTTGCAGGTGAAAGGCCCTTCGATAGTGCCTTCACGGGTATGAAAAAACCACTTGTCACCCTCGAGAATCATGCGCTCGGAGCGGAAGTGGGAATGTCCACCTGTGTCGGTACTGCGGTTACTCATTGTCTGATTCCATCGGGTGTGCTGCCAGCTTCACGGCAGGGCCGCTAGACCAATGCGCTATTATGTGCGCAAGCGCCATGGGCGGTCCAGCGATATTCAATGCCGCTGAAGCCTCACTGTGCTGCTCGCAAGGTATACTTGCAATTACAATCGCTTTCGATATTGATCTGTATGAATTCTGTTTACTGCCAAGATCGCGCCCTCGTCCCCTCGAAAATTGTCTGCATAGGCCGTAACTATGTGGCGCACATCGAAGAGCTTGGCAATGAAATTCCCGACGATATGGTGGTGTTCATGAAACCCAACTCGGCGATTGGCTCAACGCTGCAGAGCGCATCCGACGGCGAGGCCCTGCACTACGAAGGTGAAATTGCACTCCTGGTAGAGGGCGGAAAATTCAGCGCCGCGGGCTTCGGCCTGGACCTTACGAAACGCGCGCTACAAGGGCGTTTGAAGCAAAATGGGCTCCCCTGGGAGCGGGCCAAGGCGTTTGATGGCGCGGCCTTGTTCAGCGAATTTATCCCCCTGGAGTCAGACCTTGCCACGCTGGCACTGACGCTCACTGTCGACAATGAACTGCGCCAGTCAGGCCACTGCGATCTCATGATGTACCCCCCTGCGACCATCCTCGAGCAGCTCGCAAAATTCACGACCCTGGAAGACGGCGACGTTGTAATGACTGGGACGCCCGCCGGGGTTGGCCCTGTCCAGCCAGGCACGAGCTATACTGGAACCATTGCAAGCAAGGGGCGGACACTCGTGAGTCACACCTGGCAAGCAATTTGAAAAAATGCGACCTGGTTCACAGTTTTGCGACCAGAAAGAGAACTCATTCACGAATTGTCCGATTTTTAATCGACTTGGACGATTAGGGCAAATAGCCTGCTATTTCTGACAAATACGCACGGAGTGCGAAGATGCGTCTTGTAAAGATGCCAGCCATGAGTTTACAGCCCGGTATGTTCGTAGCCGAGCTGGATCGCCCGTGGCTGGAGACGCCATTTTCACTGCAGGGCTTTGTCATCCAGAACACTTCCGAAGTGCTCTACGTCTCTAAATACGTCGAGCACGTCTTCGTCGATGCCGAGTATAGCGGCCGGCCCGTTTTCCTCAATCTGGCACTGGAACCTACCGCAGGCGAGGGCAAGAAGCGCCTCGAGATCAAAGAGGACCTCGCCCACGCCAGAATCTGTTTCGACAACGCGGCCAATACACTGGATAAGGTCTACGAGTCTCTGCGCAGTGGGCGCACTGGAGACATAGAGACGGTACAGGAATCCATCACCCCGCTCATCGAGAGCGTGTTCAACAACAAGGAAGCCGTTGCCGCCCTGCTACGCTTGCGCGAGAGCGACGACTACCGCTACCAACACGGTATTTCCATGGCCGTGTGGGCCGCAATTCTGGGCAGGCAAATCGGCCTGCACAGGGACGAACTGGAAACTCTTGCTCTGGGTTGTGCCATGTGTGATGTGGGCATGACCCAATTACCGGCAGACCTGCTGAGCCAGCCCCAGGCACTCAGCGATCAACAACTGCGTATCATCCACGCCCACCCCAAGATGGGCGCGGAACTGGTGGCAAAAAACAGCGATGTGAGCATTGAGGTCCTGGCGATCGTCGAGAACCATCACGAGCGGGTGGATGGCTCCGGCTACCCACGCGGCATGGAGGGCTCCTCAATACCGGTACTGGCACGCATCGCCGGCTTGGTCGATGCCTACGACGCCATGATCACACCCCGTCCCTATGCTCCTGCCCGCACATCCCACGAAGCGATCCAGGAACTCATGGACGGCAAGGGCACCCTGTTCCAGGAATCTCTGGTAGAACAATTTATCCAGGCCATCGGCCTGTTTCCCACAGGAACACTGGTAGAACTGAATTCCGGCGAGGTAGGTATAGTCACACGCCAGAACGACACCCGCAGGCTTAAGCCAGAAATTATTATCGTACTCGATGAAGAGCAAAAAGAGCGCGACCCCTGCATCGTCGACCTGAGCCTGCAGGACACGGGCTCAGAGCGCTGGATAACCCGCGAACTCCTGCCGGGCAGCTATGGCCTGGACAGTGAGGAATACTTTATCTAATGGCCTCACGTGGCAACATGATCGGCCTGGTAGAACTGGCAGACGCTGAGACACTGCTGAACCGCCACGGGCGCGCCTCTTTCAGCGAACTGCAGGAAGTTTTCATCAAGCGACTCCAAGGCTGGATTCGCTCCAAAGACGAACTGAAAATACTCGAGGACGGCCGTTTCTGCGTCGAACTGAAGGGTGTTGGCAGCCGCGGCGAACTCGAACTTGCCACCGCCAAACTACAGCGTATTTTTCAGGAACCGCACTACCAGTTCGGCCGCCCGGTTAATCTCGAATTCACCGCCGGCTTCACCCAGGTGTCAGCGGGTGAGGCCAATCGTGAAAACGCAATGCGCGAAGCAGGCCTGGCTCTGCGCCAGGCTCGCAGCAGTTCCCGCCCGTTCGATCTCTACCAACCGCAAGAGGAGATGGACCCGGACGCCGAGCGCAAACTGGTCCGCAAACTGGAAAACGCCCTCGAAGTAGGCGACTTGCAACTGCACTATCAGCCCAAGGTTCACGCTCAGTATCACTCACTGGTGGGGGCCGAGGCACTGCTTCGCTGGCACACCCGCGACGCGCTGATCGGCCCTAACAAGTTCATTCAGATCGCCGAACGACACGATGTCATCACCCACATTACCTGGTTCGCCATCAAGTCGGCGACGGCCCGTCTGGCGCGCTGGCCGGGAGACCTGAGTATCGCCGTCAACGTCGCGCCAAACCTGCTTCTGAACGACCAGATCGTTTCTGTCGTGCACGACGCGCTCGATATCTACGGGGTCAAACCCGGCAGGCTCACCATCGAGGTGACCGAGCGCGTTATGATCGACGACCCCCAGGTGATGCTGCAGCAGCTGAGTCGCCTGCGTGAGTTGGGTGTAAAAATCTCGCTGGACGACTTCGGTACCGGATTTTCCTCACTATCATATTTCCGCGACCTGCCAGTCGATGAAATCAAGATCGACAAAAGCTTCGTCAGCTCGATGCTGGACTCCAAAAAAGATCTCGCCATCGTGAAAGCCGTGATCGACCTTGCGCACAACTTCTCCATGCGCGTTGTCGCAGAGGGTGTGGAGTCGATGGAGATTGCCCAGCGTCTGTCGGACCTGGGCTGCGACGTGCTGCAAGGCTATGTCTTCGACAAGCCATTACCGGTTCAGGTATTCGAGCTGGATTACGGCATCAGCAAAGAGTCTTCGAGCAAATCGAGAGCACGACCCTCCTCGCAATTGAATTGATCTCGCCGTTAAATTGACGATTGTTATCGTCACAGTTTTGCAGTAGCGTGAAAGCAGGTCTGCGAGTGAGCACTCATGCAAACGATTCTGCGACTGAACATTGCGGGCCAGCCCCGTGGCTGGATCAGCGCACAAGAGGCAGTTTCTGCCTACGCCAAAGGCGATGTCATATGGGGCATCGGGGACCCTCTTCCCCCCGTTTTTGGTGGTGTACAAAGGCTCACCGGTATCCGCTCAAGAATAGACCTGCAACCCATCATTGCCCTGCAGGGCAGGGTCGTCCAGAATTTTTGCCCTCCTCTTTGTAACCGCACGCTGTTTCGCCGTGACGGTCATCGCTGTCTGTACTGCGGCCAGCAATATACACGTGGCGAACTCACGCGCGACCATGTCAAGCCCACATCGCGTGGCGGCCGGGATCGCTGGGAAAATGTGGTGGCTGCATGCCGTCGCTGCAACTGGCAGAAGGACAATCTGACGCCGGAAGAAGCGAACATGCCCTTACTGGCGGTACCGTTTCGCCCCAATCCCTTCGAGTGGCACTATCTGGCCAAGGATCGCATCCTCGCCGACCAGATGGAGTATCTCTCAAAACAGTTCAGCGCCCAGCGCGACTGGGCCCACTAGCGCGCAATATTCAGGCAACACCAACGGCCGCCCTTGGCTATACTTGCAGCAGACACCTCGATGAATAAGGAAGCCTCCCTTGTCCCAGGAAAATCTCAGCGCAATACATTCGATGATGGAACAAATGGCTCGTTCGGTTATCGGTCAGGATCAGGTAGTGCGAACGCTGACCCTGGCTCTGCTGTGTAATGGCAATGTCCTGCTAGAGGGCCTGCCGGGAACGGCCAAGACCCGCTCGATCAAAACACTCTCCAGCGTGCTGGAAGCAAATCTTGGTCGCATCCAGTTCACTCCCGACCTGCTCCCCTCAGACGTCACGGGAAACGAGGTATATCAGGACAATCAAGGGGTATCTGAACTGATCTTCCAGCAGGGGCCTATCTTCAACGAACTGGTCCTGGCTGATGAAATCAACCGCGCACCCGCCAAAGTGCAGGCCGCCTTGCTGGAAGCGATGGAAGAGCGCCAGGTTACCGTGGCGGGAAAAACCTACAAACTACCTGCCCTGTTTATGGTCCTGGCCACACAAAATCCGATTGAACAGGAGGGTACATACCCTCTGCCGGAAGCACAGATGGACCGCTTCCTGATGAAAATATCTGTCGACTACCCCACCAGCGACGCAGAGCTCGCTATTGTGCGCATGTTACAGGCGGAAGAAGCCGCCGCCGGTGCCGAACTAACGGCCATCTCGCAAGACCATATCTTCGCGGCGCGAGACACCATAGGCGCTATGAAAATAGCCGAACCGGTGGAGCGGTATCTGGTCGATCTGGTCATGGCCACTCGTCAGCCGGAAGCCTACTGCGAGAAACTCGCGTCATGGGTGGACACTGGTTCCAGCCCCCGAGCAACCATTGCCCTGCATCGCACCGCGCGTGCCAGCGCCTGGCTGGATGGCCGCGATCATGTCACCCCTGACGACGTCCAATCGGTCGCACACGCGGTGCTGCGCCACCGCCTGATTCTCAGTTACGAGGCCCTCGCCGACCGCGTGAGCGCCGATGATGTCATCGACGAAATCATTGCCCAGGTGGCCGTGGGCTGACATCGTGACTGAAGAAGAAGGCATTTATACCAGCCTGCAATCTCTGGTTCGCCTGCGTTACACCGCCGGTGGTTTCAGCTATTTGCCGAAACAGCCGGTGCGCTCACTGCTCGCTGGCCGCAAGCGCAGCAAGCTGCGCGGGCGCGGCCTGGATTTCGATGAGCTGCGCCACTACCGGCCAGGAGACGACATCCGCACCATGGACTGGCGGGTTACCAACCGCACTGGCAAGCCCCATGTGCGGGTGTACACCGAGGAGCGGGATCGGCCAGTGATCGTCGTTGTCGACCAGCGCCTGCCGATGTTTTTCGGCAGCGAATTGAAGATGAAATCCGTGGTCGCCGCAGAGGTCGCGGCAATGACCGCGTGGCGCGTACTCGGCGTCGGCGATCGCATCGGCGCCATCCTGTTCAATGACGAACGCATTCTGGACGTACGGCCTTCGCGCAGTGAGAAAAAAGTCATGGCCTGGCTTGGCGACCTGGAGACCATGAACCGACAGCTGTCGGTCAACTCAGGCACCATAGCCCGCCCAGAAGCACTGGCCGAAGCCCTCGATGCCACCCAGCGCATGATCAGCCACGACTACCTGGTGATTCTCGTTTCTGACTTTTTTGGCTGGGACGAACGAAGCCTGCAGGGCATCCGTCGCATCGGCGAACACAATGACATCATCTGCACCATGGTGTACGACCCTCTGGAAAGAGACATTTCCAGCGCAGACCAGCTGGTCGTGAGCGACGGCCGTTACCAACTGGAGATCGACCCGGTTCGCGAGGATCTGGGCCAGCGCTTTGAAGCCAGTGTCGAGAGCTCGTACGCCAATGTGCAGGCCGAACTCCTGCGCCACCAGATTCCTGTCATCCCCGTTCATACCAGCGACTCCACCGCGGCCCAACTGCGCAAACAGCTGGGCGGCCAGCGGGTGCTGCAGTGAGTCTGCCTCCGCTACCGGACATCTTCGGCAACTACGTTCTGGGCGACGATTTCCATGAAGTCGTTTCACCGGAGGCCGTCAACTGGTGGCCGCAGACCCCGGGTTGGTATGCTGTGGGGGCGGTTATTCTGGTCTTACTGGGGCGATACAGCTGGCGCCGAATTCGCTACTGGTACCGCAATCGATACCGCAAAGAGGCCCGCCTGCAACTTCAGAGTCTGCCGCAAGCCGGCAATCATGCGAGGGAGATCAACCAGATACTGAAGCGCGCAGCGCTGGCGGCGTATTCGCGCACGGACGTGGCAAGCCTGTCGGGACAGGAGTGGATCAACTTCCTCAATAGCCGCTGTTCAGAGCCTGCCTTCGACGCGACCCAATGCCAGTGCCTGGCAGAGGGTATTTACGCCGAAGATGCCCTCGACAAAAACGACCGCAGCGCCCTGATCGAGGCCAGCGTGCGCTGGCTCAGTGCGCACAGGAATCGTTTCGGTGATTGAACTCGCGTTGCCTTGGGCGCTGGCACTGCTCCCCCTGCCCATCTTGATGCGCTTCATGCCGGCCTACAAGGAAAGCCGCGACTCGGTAAAAGTGCCATTTTTTGACAAGCTGGTTGAGCTCAGTGAGCAGCGCCCGGAAGAAGGCGCGCGCATCCTTCGTCGTAGTCGTATTCAGAAAATTCTTGTCACCACCACCTGGCTCTGCCTGGTACTGGCAGCTGCCAAGCCCCAGTGGATAGGCGCACCCATTGAACAGCAGAAGTCAGGCCGCGACCTGATGGTTGCTGTGGACCTCTCAGGCTCAATGGAGGCGAGAGACTTCTCTCTTCCCGACGGCACCACACTCAATCGGCTGGAAGCGGTCAAGCGAGTGTTGGACGAACTGGCACGTCAGCGCGCTTCGGACCGCCTTGGCCTGATCGTGTTCGGCGCTGCCGCGTACCTGCAAACCCCTTTTACTGATGATCATGAAGTCTGGCGTCAGCTTCTGGGAGAAACCGAAATTGGTATGGCAGGCCCCAGCACCGTATTCGGCGACGCCATCGGCCTCGCGATCAAACTGTTCAGGGAAAATGCGTCAGACAATCGTGTACTGATTCTGCTCACCGATGGCAATGACACTGGCAGTACAGTCCCGCCCATTGACGCAGCCAAGGTCGCCGCCGCCAACGAGATAAGAATCTACACTATCGCCATCGGCGACCCAGCCACCGTGGGCGAAGACGCTCTGGATATGCAGACCATCGAACGCGTTAGCGAATTGACCGGGGGCGCGAGTTTCCAGGCCCTTGATCAGGATCAGATGCACGCTGCCTACGAGACAATTGCAAGCATGGAGCCCGAACTCTACGAGAGCGTCTCCTTCCGCCCAAAGCAGAGCCTGCACTGGGTTCCGGTGGCGGCCGCGGTCGTGCTGTTCCTCTGCTACCACCTGTTTATGGCGTTGTGGACCTGGCGCCAGGGGAGGCAAAGCCGTGCTACCTGATCTCGAGCATTTTCACCTGCTCAGACCCTGGTGGCTGCTGATAATAGTGGCCTGGATGGTGTTGGCTGCAGTGATGCGTACGCGCAAGGACCAGGGCGACATGTTTAGTGGCATCATCGCGCCCCATCTACTGTCTCACCTGCGCCTGGAGAAAAACGATTCACGCTGGATCAACCCCTCCAGTTTCGGTCTCGTATTTGCTCTCACTACCGCCATCGTGCTGGCCGGCCCCAGTTGGCGCCAGCAGCCCTCGCCTCTATCAGAAGACGAATCAGCTCTGGTGCTATTGCTGGATGCTTCCTCATCTATGAACCAGAGGGACATCCAGCCATCCCGGGTCGCTCGAGCACGCCACAAGGCCTCCGACTTACTGGCGCTGCGACCGGACAAGCGCTCGGCAGTCATCGCCTATGCCGGTTCCGCCCACACCGTGCTCACACTGACTGCAGACCAGGATGTGCTGAATCAGTACCTCGAAGCCATCAAACCCGAGATGATGCCTCGGCGAGGCAAATTTCCCGAGTACGCCCTGCCGCTGGTAGACGATATCCTGCGTGACACCAATTCACCGGCTACCGTTGTGCTGCTCAGCGATGGTCTCGGCGCCGATTCCCAGGCCGCCTTCAGCGAGTACTTTGCTACCCGGCCACACCAGCTCATCGTGCTGGGAATTGGCAGCAGTCTGGACAGTGATGGCGCTGTGCCTCTCGACAAGCGCGCCCTGGACAATCTTGCAGACGACGCCGGTGGTCACTACTTCGACCTGACCATCGATGACAGCGACGTGCGCGCCATCGAACGCCGCATTGAATCTCACTACGTGGTCATTGACGACGATGCCCTGCCCTGGCTGGACAGCGGCTACCCCCTGGTTTTCGTCGCTCTGGCGCTGTTCCTGATGTGGTTCCGCAAGGGCTGGACCCTGAGCTGGAGTTGGTTGTTGCTGCCGCTAATACTTGCCGGACAGCCACAACCAGCAAACGCAGAAACCGCGCCTCCCGAAGAGGAGGCCACTGTCGAAGCACAGGGTTTCGCACTGGGCCAATGGTTTGCCGACCTGTGGCTCACGCCCGATCAGCAAGGCCGCTTGTTATTACAGTTTGGCGACTACCGCGCCTCAGCACGACACTTCGACAACCCCATGTGGAAAGGCATCGCCTCCTACTACAACGAAGACTTCATGCAGGCGGCAGAGTACTTCTCCCGCTCCGACAGCGACGATGCACTGTTCAACGAGGCGAATGCTCGCTCCCACGCCCGCGACTTCCTGCGCGCCGTAAAGCGCTACGATCGTCTGCTGGCCCGAAACCCGGACTACCCGGGCGCCCAGGCGAACCGCGACAAGGTGCAAAGCATCATCGACGACATCAACCGCATGAGTGAGTCCCAACAGGGCGAAGAAGGCAGCTCTGAAGAACGGGAAATGGGTGGTGATGACGCCGTTCCCGCCGAAGGCGCAGAGAAGCTCAGCTTTGAGCAGGTGGAGCTCAAGCAGTACTCCGCCGAGGAAATTCTGGGCAGCGAAGCCACCCGTGATATGTGGCTAAAGGGGGTGCAGAAAGATCCCTCCAATTTCCTCGCAGCGAAGTTCAACATGCAGCTACAACAGCGGGAGCAACCCAAGTGAAGCTTGCCGCGGCGATTGTCGCTCTCTGTGCCCTGCTCGCACTGCCTGCCCACGCAGAGGAACCACTGGCTCCCTTACTGGACAGTGGCCAGCTCACGATCGACAGCAGCATAGCGCCCGCCGAGGGCCTGGTCCCCGGGCAGCGAACCAACCTCCAGATTGAGATCGCCACCAGCACCTGGTTCACCGGTGGAGCGCGCATCCGTCTGCCTGAAGTGCCGGGTCTGGTTATTCTGCAGACCGAGGAATTCGCCAATAACTCCAGCGAAAGGCGCAACGGCCAGACCTGGGTCGTGCAACGTTGGACCATCGACATTTACCCCCAGCGCGCCGGCGAATTCTCGGTCGGGCCCATCGAGATTTCGCTCAAGGTAAACGGCGGCGAGCTGGGCAACCTCGCAGGCTCGGCAATGGCACCCGCGGTGACCTTCAGCGCCACCCTGCCAGAGGCACTGGAGCAAGCGGATTTCTGGGTTGCGGCTCCCCAGTTCAGTGCCCAGCAATCCATCGATCGGGACGTCGACGCTTTGGAGCCTGGAGAGGCATTCGAGCGCAAGGTCGAGTTTCTCGCCAGCGACGTGCAGGCAATGATGCTGCCCGACTTCAGCCCTGAAGACATCCCCGGCCTGGCGGCCTATCCCGGCACACCGGAGCTGAGCAATCGCTTGAACCGGGGCGAGACCCGAGCCAGCAGAATCCAGAGCATCAGCTATGTGGCGGAGAAGCCGGGTAACTACACGCTGCCGGCGGAAGATTTTTTCTGGTGGAACACACGCAGTGGCACGCTGGAGGTGATCACCCTGCCGGCACTGCCAGTGACTGTCATTGGAGATGTGGCCACAGAGGCCGCTGGCGAGACCACCCATTACCGCGAACAATTACTCGGCCTAGGCGGCTTAGCCGCGTTAGCAGCGTTGGCATTTTTGCTGCTGCGCTACCGCCCCTGGCGGGCACTGGCCACACCGCTGCGCGCCGCAAAGGCCGGCTACCTGGCTCTGCGCAAGCCGGGCCTACCGCCGCAGTTGAACCCCGATCCTGGGCGGGAACAACCCCCCCGCACTATCCGCGATAATAACGCTGCGGGCTGAAGGGCATTTTGGTGACCGTCACAGGCACCAGCTTCCCGCGCACCTCTACCGCCAGTGCAGTGCCCGGCTCACCCAGCTCGCGCTCGATGAAGGCCATCGCGATCGGTCCACCATAACTGGCACCAAAGGCGGCGGAGCAGACTTCACCTATCTGGCGCCCCTCACCATCAACCACTGTCTGGCCTTCGCGCACAGGTCGTTTTCCGTCAACCGCCAGGCCGACCCGGCGCAGCGGCGGCTTGTTAAGCATCCGATCAAAGATAACGTCAGCACCGGGGAAGCCCCCCGGGCGCGCACCATCAGCGCGGCGTGCCTTGCTGATGGACCACATCAGGCCAGCCTGCACGGGGTCGATCTCTGTATCGAGCTCGTGGCCGTAGAGACAGAGACCCGCCTCCAGACGCAGTGAATCCCGCGCTCCCAGACCGATCGGCTCAACCTCATCGAAATCGAGCAGGCGACGTGCCAGCCCTTCCGCAGCAGAGGCCGGCATCGATATTTCGAAACCGTCTTCGCCGGTATAGCCAGAACAGGTAATGTAAATCTCGGTGCCATCAGTATCTGCGCGACAGCCATGCATAAATGTCAGCCTGGCTGCCGCCGGACAGAGTTCGGCCATCACAGCGCGTGCCTGCGGACCCTGCAGGGCCAGCAGTGCCTGATCTTCCAGAACGTCGAGTTGCTGGCCGCTCAGGTGCGAGCGCAGATGGGCAATATCCTGCTCCTTGCAGGCGGCATTCACGACCAGGAAGAAAGTGTCTTCCGCCCAGCGGGTGATAATCAGGTCGTCCAGCACGCCACCGGCTGGATTGGTGAACAGGGCGTAGGTCTGGCTGCCGATCCCCAGGCCTTCGACATCGACTGGCACAAGGGTCTCGAGCATCGCCGCCACCCCGTCTCCGGTGATAACCACCTGGCCCATGTGGGACACGTCAAAAAGGCCCGCGGCCCCCCGCGTGTGCAGGTGCTCCTTGATAATGCCGGCAGGGTACTGCACCGGCATGTCATAACCGGCAAAGGGCACCATCTTGGCACCCAACTCGCGATGCAACGCGTCCAGGGGAGTAGTCAGCAGGCTCATGGCAATAGCTCCAGGGAAGTGGCGGAAAGCGGCACTCTACCCACAGGCCAGCGCTGGCGCAACCGCGGTGCCACTGGCAGGCGTGACAGGCATCGGGGATAATGCCCGCCCCCAATGACTGCGGCCCCCAACGTGAACAAGTTCAATACCATCAATCTGATCGGCATGCCCGGTGCTGGCAAAAGCACCGTCGGTGTCATTCTCGCCAAACAGACCGGCTTGCGCTTTGTTGACACAGACCTCGACATACAGGTGCAGGAACAGGCGACCTTGCAGGAAATTGTCGACAGCAAGGGCTATCTGCAGCTGCGCGGGATTGAACACGAGGTGCTCATGGCGGTAAACCTGGACCGCGCCCTCGTTTCCACCGGAGGCAGCGTAGTCTACAGCCCAGACGTCATGGCCCGTCTCGCTGCCGCTGGCCCGGTGGTCTACCTCAAGGCGGACCTCGCCACTCTCGAGGAGCGCATCGCCGGCGCACCGCCGCGGGGAATCGCCAGCGACAGCAATGACGGTTTCGCGGGCATCTTTGCTGAGCGCACTCCGCTGTACGAACAATACGCCGACATCACCGTGGACGCCGCTGCAGGTACCGCAGACCAGATAGCCGAGGCTATTCTGACACAACTGGAACAGGCCTGACGGACATGTCCGGACACAGGCCAGAGGTGCCTGTGCCCACCCGACCAAGGGTTAAAGCTGGCACGCTGATTGCTTTATAGCCTGCGAGGCGGCCCGCTATACCGCACAACAGGACACCACTCGACAGGGACGTCGGCGGCGTGCGGGATGAGGCCAGGGAAGGCTGCGGGTCGCCCCGCAAAATTGTGCGAAAAATTAGTATTCCCAATCCAGAAATTTTTTGCTTAACTCCGCCGTGAGGCCGCTTCAAAAGAAGCTGCCCTTGTTTTGTGTAAATCATCGGGAGGTGATTTATGGGAGAGCGGAACCAGGAACCGAATTCCCCGGAACCACTGGAGGACTTGTTTGAACCCGCATTGGGTGACTTGTCCGAAGAGGATTTTGCCGAACTGAGTCCCGTGGCCTCAGACAAGCAACGCCTGGCGGCTAAACGCCGCCGCGCCGAGCAACGTCTGGAAGAAAAACGGCTACGCGATGAGTTGGGTTACTACGATCTGGACCTGGACGACTTCTAGACGGTTTCAGCCGTTATAGCATCGTCAGAGTCCGGCGCAGCCAATACCTGCCACCGGCCAATGGGTGGCATTAGGCATTTCGCGCCGCAAAATTAGCTCAACATCCCAGCTGAACGCGCAATGAAGCAAGTGCTTCTTCGCTGGCGTCGAACGAGCCGTGCTCGGTAATCAATGATGTCACCCATTTTGCCGGGGTGATATCGAAGGCCGGGTTCGCCGCCCGCGTTCCTGCCGCGGCCAGATTGATCTCGCGGTTTTCGCCCGCTGCGTCGATGCCGGCAATGGCCAGGACTTCCGCCGCATCGCGCGCTTCAATCGGAATCTGATCGCCCGCGGGACACCGCCAGTCGATGGTGGACTCCGGCACGGCTACATAAAAAGGAATGTTGTTGTCTGCTGCCGCCAGTGCCTTGAGGTAAGTACCAATCTTGTTGCAAACATCGCCATTGGCTGCGGTGCGGTCAGAACCGACAATCACACAATCCACCTGACCCTGACGCATCAACTGACCACAGCTGTTATCTGCCACCACGGTGCACGGCACCCCAGCCCGGCCCAATTCCCAGGCGGTGAGATTCGTGCCCTGATTGCGCGGCCGGGTCTCGGACACCCACACATGCAGCTTCAGCCCCGCTGCCAACGCCTTGTAAACAGGCGCCAGCGCAGTGCCCCACTGAATAGTAGCGAGCCAACCCGCATTGCAGTGGGTCATGATATTCAAGGTATCGCCAGCATCCAGTTGGCGCAGCAGGGCAAGCCCGTTATCACCTATGCGCGCGCAATTGGCGATGTCCTCCGCTCGCAATTCTACCGCACACTGCAGTGCCGCCTCGGCTCTGGCAAAAGGCAGGAGTTCTGTCACTTCGGCGAGAATTTTTTCCAGTGCCCAACGCAGATTCACCGCGGTAGGCCGTGTCGCAAGCAAGGATTCAAACGCCTCCGCCATGCCTGCATCGCTCGGGTTTTCTTGCAGTGCATGAGCGAGGCCAAAAGCCGCGGTGATGCCGATCAAAGGTGCGCCACGCACCTGCATATAGCTGATGGCGTGGCAGTAAGCATCAAGGGAATCGAGGTGCACCCAGCGCAGGGTATGTGGGAGCAGGGTCTGGTCGATAATCTCGACGGCGCCAGAAGTCGCATCCCAGCGCAAGCTGGAAAGGTCGTCGTTGCTGAACATGCTTATGCTTCCTGTGCGGCGGCAGCGTCGCTACTTTCCTGAGTGGTTTCATGCTGCCACTCAAACACGTTCAGCTCAATGAAGATGAAAGCGAACAACCAAAGAGCGGCGTCCCAGAAGTCGAGAAAGTCGCCGGCGACACCCCAGTATCCCGCCGCGGCAAAGAGCGTCCCGTACAAGGCGATCTTGATCCACTTGGTGAAGGCCATGATCTGGTTGGAGAGATTGCCGCGCAGCTGCAGGCGGACCTCGATTTCCAGCACAATAACGACCAGCAACCACGCCGCAGAGTTGACCACGTCCGTCCAGGCAAGCCAGCGCGCCGATGTCAGCACCTGGCTCTCAGATACAATTTCAAACCCGGTTAGCTGAAACCACTCGCCACTGTTTACCGCGCAATTAGCCGCATCCAGGGGCACGTACTCATCCATATCCACGTGCAAGGATAGCCCCCGATCCAACGCAGCGCAGGGATCAAAGCCAGGCAGCGCAGTGGCATCATAGAGCATCGCCAGTTCAGCGTAGTAACCTGTGAAGGCGTAAAACACCGCCGCATAGCAGATAAGCCGCACCCAGTGCAGGCTTCGCTTGACCCAACCCTGAATGCGATTGTCATCAAGTACAGACGTCTCTAGCTCGAACAACAGCAGCAGCAAAACCCAGGCTGCGGTATCGATCGTGGCCGAGAACACCTGAATAATCTGGGAGAGCTCAAAACCGTCCACGAAAGTGTGTTCGAGCGCGCTGAGTTCCTCCTGCAAAAACAGAAACACATTGAACGTGAGCAGCACGTAGACAACGTATTTCACCGCAGTAAACACCCGGTAATTGAGGTCGCTACGCCCCAGCAATGTGTCCGAATCTTTGGTCATCTAGGCCATCATACCTGCAGCAGCAGGTGCTCCCGCTCCCAGGAAGATATCACCCTGTTGAACTCCTCAAACTCATCGCGTTTCACAGCGGTAAACGCCTTGAGGAACAGCGGATCGAAAACCTCGCGCACTTCTGGCGAGTTATCGAGGCTGCGCAGTCCCTCTTCCAGCGACCGTGCTATCTCAACTTCATCTTCATTCGCAGTGCCCTGGTGAGGCTCGGTTGGCGTCAGCTTGCCCTTCATGCCGAGGTATCCCGAGGCCAGGGTGGCAGCCATAGCCAGATAGGGGTTGGTGTCTGCTCCCGGGAATCGATTTTCCACCCGGGTTGCCGCAGTACTGCTCTCAGGTACGCGGAACGCTGTGGTGCGATTGTCCAGCCCCCAGCAGAGGTTGATGGGGGCGGCAATATCGGGAGCCAGGCGGCGGTAGGAATTCACGTTGGGAGCGTAGAAAGCGATCAGCTCGGGCGTGTAACGCTGCAGGCCAGCGATATAACTGAGGAAGGCCGGAGTATGAGTGCCGTCGGCCTCGGCAAAAATATTCTTGCCGGTATCAGCCTGCACAATACTCTGGTGAATATGCAGTGCACTGCCACACTCATTCTGCATGGGTTTGGCCATGAAGGTGGCATAAATACCGTGCTTGTGGGCAGTTTCACGAATCGTGCGCTTGAAGATAAACACCTGGTCGGCCAGGTCCATCGCATCGCCATGGAGAAAGTTGATCTCCATCTGGGCGGCACCGTTTTCATGAATCAAAGTGTCGACAGCGAGATTCTGTGCCTCGGCGTAGTCATACATGTCCTCAACGAAATCCTCGAACTCTGCGACAGCGTCGATGCTGTAAGACAGGCGCGACGTTTCGCGACGCCCGGAGCGGCCTTTCGGGGGGATAAGCACATGGTCAGGATTGGTGTTGCGATCCACCAGGAAAAATTCGACTTCCGGCGCCACCACGGGTTTGAGGCCTTCGGCCTCATACAATTCCAGCACGCGCTTTAGCACATTGCGCGAACTCAGTGGGTGGGGCTCACCATCCTGCTTGTAACAGTCGTGAATAATCTGGGCAGTGGGCTCCCGGGCCCATGGCACCAGGCGCATGGTGTTGGGATCGGGCTTGAGGATCATATCGGTATCGGTAGGCTCAACAAGATCCCAGTGCTCGTCAGAATACTCACCGGTGACGCTTTGCACCATGATGCTTTCAGGAAGCTTGGGTTCTCCCAATTCAAGAAACTGGTGTGCGGGGATAAACTTGCCCCTCGCATTGCCGGTCATGTCCGGCACCAGAACTTCCACTTCTGAAATCTGGTGCTGCTTGAGCCAGTCCTTGATCGCCTGCGTATCAGTGCTCATAAATTATCCATATTGCCCAAAGGTCCGAGTATCGCGGCCGAAAGCGCGCGGTTCAAGAGGCCAGCAGCTATGCTAACCCTATCGTGTTATCAGCTGCGCACCCCTGCGGGAGTATAGTTCCAGCATGCAAAATCTACCTCATGTCGAATCCTGGTACGCTGCCTCAGCCAATCAGACGCTCGCATTTGAGCCTCTGAAAGGCGAGTCAACTGCCGATGTCTGCGTCATCGGCGGCGGCTACACCGGCCTCTCCACCGCCATTCACCTGCGCAAGCGCGGCTACAGCGTGATACTGCTGGAAGCCAATAAAATCGGCTGGGGAGCATCTGGCCGCAACGGCGGCCATGTGGGCACCGGCCAGCGTGCCGAGCAGGAAGTCCTGGAAGATCTTGTGGGCCTCGATCAGGCTAAGGCGCTCTGGCACCTGGGCCTTGAAGCCGTTGACACCGTGTGTGCGTTGATCGACGAACACCAGATAGACTGCGAATTGAAACACGGCAACCTGCACGTTGCCTCCAAGGCCAAGGAACAGCCCGATCTCATCGCCGAGGTCGAACACCTATCTGGCGTCTACGGCTACGACAAAATTCGCTACGTCGCACCGGATGAACTTGCGGACATGACCTCCGGTCAAGGCTTTCACGGCGGCACGCTCGATACCGGCGCGCGCCACCTGCATCCGCTCAACTACGCCCTCGGCCTGGCGAAAGCGGCCCACGACCTGGGGGCGACCCTGCACGAGGGCAGCCGCGTAACCTCGTACACCGAGGGCAATCAAGTCACCGTCAACACCGACAACGGCTCAGTTAAAGCCAAATACCTGGTGCTGGGGTGCAATGGATATCTGGAGAAGCTTGAGCCGCGCACCGCTGGGCGCATTATGCCGATCAACAACTACATGCTCGCCACTGAACCTCTGCCTGAAGAATTGTGCCGCCAGCTAATTCGCGATGACACCTCGATGTCGGACAGCCTGTTCGTGATCGACTACTGGAAACTCTCAGCCGACAACCGCATGCTGTTTGGCGGCGGCGAATCCTACACCCGTAAATTCCCCAACGATATCGGCGGCTTTGTGCGGAAATACATGCTGCGCATCTACCCCGAACTGGCCGACACCCGGATCGACTATGGCTGGGGCGGCACCCTCGCCATCACCATGAACCGCATGCCCGATTTCGGCCGCCTGTCTTCACAGGTGTTCTACGCTCACGGCTATTCCGGCCACGGGGTGCCTATCGCAACGCTCGCAGGGAAACTACTCGCAGAAGTGATCTCTGGCGATGCCGAGCGCTTCGATGTGATGGCAACGGTGCCCTCGATGACATTCCCTGGTGGCACCCTGCTGCGGTGGCCCGGTCTTGTCGCCGGTATGCTGTTCTACGCTCTGCGGGACAGGCTCGGCTGAGATATGCCCGCGCGGCTGTTAGACTAGTCACATTATCGCAGCGAGAACGCCTGGCGTGATCCCACAGACAGAACTTCACAGCGCCGATTGGCAATCCGAGTTGCGCGCGGCCGAGACCGACGGCACTGCCTTGTTGGCCAGACTAAACCTCACCCCCAGGCAGATGGGATTCTCGGCGGTCGCCGCCAGGGAATTTTCGGTGCTGGTGCCGCTGCCCTATCTCCAACGCATCACGCCCGGCGATCCAAACGATCCGCTATTGCGCCAGGTGCTAGCCACGAGCGAAGAAACCCTGGTGAAACCGGGGTACAGCGACGATCCGGTAGGCGAGACCGGCGACACTATTCGCCATCCCGGCATCATCCAGAAATATCATGGCCGAGTACTGCTGATTCTCGCGAGTGGATGTGCGATCAACTGCCGCTACTGTTTCCGGCGCCACTTTCCCTACGAGGACAACCGCCAAAGCCGACGCGAGTGGCTGCAGGCTCTGGACGCCATCGCGGCCGACACCTCCATTACTGAAGTTATTCTCAGTGGCGGCGACCCACTGCTCGTCTCGGACCAGCGCCTGACCGAACTGATTCAGGCAATCGCAGATATCGGCCACGTGAAACGCCTGCGCGTGCACACGCGCTTGCCCGTGGTGATTCCCAGCCGGGTGACTCCAGGCCTGGTCTCAGCGCTCACAGCCACGCGCTTGCGTTCCGTGTTGGTGATACACAGCAATCATGCCCGTGAACTGGATGAGGAAGTCGGTGCCGCCATGCGCAGGTTGCGCGCTGCCGGCGTCGACTTGTTGAATCAATCAGTGCTGCTGAAAGGGGTCAATGACCGCGCCTCAACGCTCGCTGCCTTGAGCGAGCAGCTCTTTGCCATCGGTGTCATGCCTTACTACCTGCACCTGCTGGACAAGGTGCGCGGTGCCAGCCACTTCGATGTTAGTGAGCAAGCCGGCAAGGCGCTGATCGCAGCGGTCAGCGCTCTGCTGCCTGGGTATCTGGTGCCGAAACTGGTACGTGAAGAGGCGGGTCAGCCGGCCAAGAGTGCCATCGCGCCCCTGGCCACCGAGACCGCCGACCGTTGCTGATCAGCCAAGGAAGCTGACAGCGCCAGCGTCCATGTGCTCTTGCACAAGCGCCTTGTACTCATCTTCGATCTGCTTGCGCTTGAGTTTCATGGTCGGGGTTAGCAGCGCGTTCTCAATGGTCCACTCATCGCAGACAAAAATGTTCGAAATCCGTTCGTAGGGCGGCACTTCACCATTTATCTCGTCCAACAAGGCTTCCAGTTCCGCTTTAACAACATCCCTATCTTTCGCCAGCCCCAGCTCCGAAAGAGTGACAAGCACGATGGGTTGGTTGAGGCCATGACCCATGCAGCAGAACTGGGCAAGATTCGGGTTGCGTCCGAACAGCGATTCTAATTTCATGGGAACGATGAACTTGCCTTTGGATGTTTTGAAAACCTCCGAGACCCTGCCTGTCACCCACAAATTACCGTCTTCGTCGAACTTGCCCGAGTCACCGGTGCAATACCAGCCGTCGTCAAACACCTCAGCAGTCTTTTCGTCATTTAGATAGTAGCCCTTCATCAAACCCAGGCTCTTGAACTGAATCTCTCCCGTGTCCGACAGCCGCACCTTTACCGAGTCGTCCATGGGTTGCCCCACGCAGCCGGAGATGGGTTGATCGTCCTTGCTCCAGGCGCAGCCATGGATAAAGTTCTCGGTCATGCCATAGCCATCGCGCAGCGCTATCCCCATGCTCAGGAACCAGTCCTGCACATCTACCGGGCAAGGGGCGGAGCCCGTAAGAATAAAGCGCGCGCGGGACAAACCCAGGGCCTGGGCTATACCCGCTTTTTGCTCCTCGTTGAGGCCAGCCTGCGCCTCGGGCGGAATCTTGGCATCGATGCCTGCCTTGAACTTCACCCACAGGCGCGGCACCGCAAAGAAAAGTGTGGGCTGTACTGAACGGATTTCGTCGCCGAAGGTTTCCAGGCCCTCGGAGAAGGAGATACTCGCGTTGGCATACAGACTGCACATTTCAACAACAATGCGCTCAGCAGCGTGGGACATGGGCAGGAAGGAGAAAAATTCATTGCTACCATCAGCGAGTTCGAATTTATTCACCAACCCGGGCACGACATGCCCGGGGGTTTTGAACATATGCATCACACCCTTAGGGTTGCCGGTGGTTCCCGAGGTGTAGATGATGGTAAACACGTCGTCACCGTTGGGCACAGGTGACTCAGCATAGGCCTCGTAGTCACCGTAGATCGCATCCAGACTGGTCCCGGTATCGATCTTACAGCCGAGCATAGCCACCGTTTCAACGCCTTCCGGCAGAGCTTCGGCCGCCCGCGCGTGCATATCGAAGTCACCGCAGAACACCAGCCTGACCTCCGAGTGGTTGAGGATGTAATTGGCCGAAGCGATATCCTGCCCTGGATAAATAGGCACGCTGATGTGCCCGCTGAGCATGATGGCCAGATCGACTATGGGCCAATCCATACTGTTAGACGACCAGATCCCAATGCGGCTTCCTTCCGGGTAGCCTTTGGACTTCAGAAAGGTAGCGACACGGCGAACACGATCGGCGACTTCACTCCAGGTGTATTCAGACCACGCCAGATTGCTTGGTTGCCGCAGGTAGACTTTATCGGGGGTTTCCTGCTCCCAGTGGTAGAACATTTCCAACGGGGATTTGGGCGCTTCAGACATCGCGGTCCTCCTCAATTATTTGAATTAGTCAGGTAAGAGCTATGGACTATAGTGTAGCCAAGGTTGGCGCACATTCCCGACATATTAGCCAACATTGGCCGAGAAAGTAGCGACACAGACAGAATGCAGCAACGCCCTGCGATGATACGATGTACACCAAATCAAACGGAGATATGTTCGTGCGCTATTTATCCACTCTTTTGTTACTGGTCGCGTGCTCTCAAACACACGCCCAGGCCCTGCAAAAACCGGCGGCCCCGCAGCAGGGGCAAGACATCATGGGCAAAGCTATGGTCGTATCGAGGATTGCGGGCCTCTGTGAGGGCCTGAAGCAAGTCCAGGTATTCCAGAAGTCCGCCCAACTCGAAGGCGGCGATGAATTTGCCCAGCGGTTTCTCGCAGCAGAGGCAAAACGGCTGAACAAGACACTGGCACAGCTCGACACGCAATGTAACCAGGCCGAGAGTACGTACCGACAGCTGGCGCGTATGGCCGGAGTAGAAAACAACTAAGGGAGACCGCAAATGAAAGTCGGATACGTCACACTCGGCACCAATGATCTGGAGAAGGCCTGCGCATTCTACGATGCGTTGATGGGAGAGGTCGGCTTCTCGCGTATCTGGGATGACGGCAAGCTCATCGTATGGGGGCCGTCCCTGGAAGAAGCGTCAGTAGGGGTTACCACGCCGTTTAACGATGAAGCCGCCAGCATCGGCAATGGCGTGATGGTCGCCCTGCAGGCGGAGAACGAAGAGCAGGTAAAGGCGTTCTACAACAAGGCGCTGGAACTGGGGGCTACAGACGAGGGTCCACCTGGGCAGCGAATCGACAATTTTTACGCGGGCTACTTCCGCGACCTTGACGGCAATAAGCTGAACGCGTTTTGCTTTAATGCAGTGACATTGTAAAGCTCGCGCTCCAGCTTCCCGCTAAGCCGCGAGTCCAAACGATCTGAAGCGGCATTCAGAGCGTACCTATCAAGCACACGTGCTTGATGAGGAAGGCTCATGACAAAGTATCTGAACCTATTGGGAGCCTGCCTGGTCTGCTCAACGCTGGCAGGCTGTTTCCAGACCGAGCTTGGCGGCCCCGTCGCCGGCGCTGAAATTACTATTACTGATCTGCGCACTGGCGAACTCGTTGAGATGCGCAGCTCTGGCACTTTGGAAGAATTTTTCGCTGCCAAGTCCCGACTCAAGTGGGACCAGCTGGACGATCTGGGAAAAATGATCAACCTTGGCAACTTCGAGGCTGATGACCCCCTCTACACCCGCAATCGCTGGTATCTGGTCACCGCAACCGGCGGCGCTGACATGGATCGTGATTCGGATGGAACAGTTGATGCTCCGTTCGTCGATGTCTCAGGTTCATGGCATGCACTAATGACCGGCCGGCAGTTGCAAGATGGCGGCTACATGATTTCCGCGCTCACCGAAGCCCTCTACCAGCGGGTCCTGGCTGACATCGACAGCCTCAATGACCAGCAACTTCAATCCCTTCTCAACCAGCAAACGCGGCTCTTACTGCCCGACATCAACGAAGACGGCAGTGTCAATTATCTGGATACTCTGGCGTGGACCGTGCTTCTATCGCGCGACGCCTATCTGCGTGACTTTGGCGCCGTCACCGCTCTCAGTGAGGGTATCCGCCAGGGGGAGGCGCCGGCGACGATCCGCACGCTTGCTGAAGAAATCTTCACCGATCCCGCCCCCGATGCTCTGGCGTTCTTCTCAAGCAAAATTTCCGGGCCGATCGTTCAGGCCCGTTGCGTGACATGCCACGATGCTGGCGGTATCGCGCCCAGCAGCGGAGCGAGACTCATTCTGGCCGGCAACAACACCAACAACTTCATGGCAATCAACGACCAGGCATTTAGAGGCCTGGGAGATCGACTGAGTAGCAGTCAGGACCTCAGCGACTACGTTACCGGCAAGGCCAGTAACCAGATCAGGCATGGCGGCGGGACCCGGCTAGCACCGGGCTCACAGGAGTTTCGCGATATGACGACTTACTTGAATCTGATCGAGTAGCGGTCAAGGACATGGTCGGTGTGAGAGGATTTGAACCTCCGACCCCTTCCTCCCGAAGGAAGTGCGCTACCAGGCTGCGCTACACACCGTGAATTTGAGGCGAGAACTATATCAAAACAGATACAGGCGGCCAATGAACGGGCACTACCCCTAATATATTCCCGACGCGCGGGCGATCCATTGGCTCAGAATGCTGAGGCTGGTTACCGCAACAATCAGCAGAATAATCATATACAGCGGGCGGAAGGGCTTACGCTCAACCGAATTCACGCCGCGTTTGAGGAAGCCGTCTACCTTTTCCTGATCCTCTGGGTAGAGGGAGTTCTGGTAGCTGCGATCTGGCGTTTCTTCTGACTTATCCATAAATAAAAAAAAGGGGAGAATACAGTGCGTATTCTCCCCTTGTACAAAGGGAATGTCACCCCCACAAGGGGATGATTCCCAGCAGCAATCGTTTAGAACGCGAACATTTCTTCAGGCATCTGCATGAGATTGTCAGCGCCGGCGAGCATCGTGGTCTTGAGTGACTCGGTACGCGGCAACAGGCGTTCAAAGTAGAACTGTGCTGTCATCAGCTTGGCCTCGTAGAAAGAGGTGTCGCCATCTGCTTCTGCGATCTTCTGGCGCGCGATAACAGCCATCTTGGCCCAGAAGTACGCCAGGGTGATGTAACCGGAATACATCAGGTAATCGACCGAGGCAGAACCCGCTTCGTCCGGGTTGCTCATCGCAGCTTCACCGATCTGCATGGACAGCCCCAGCCACTCATCTTTCTTGGCATTGAGCACGTCTGTGAAAGGTTTGTCCGCTTCGTCATTGTTGGCCTGGCACAACTCATCGATCATGTTGGTGAAGTTGAGCAGCAGCTTACCGCCGGAGCCCAGAATCTTACGACCAATCAGGTCGAGAGCCTGAATGCCGGTGGTGCCTTCGTACAGCATGGAGATACGACAATCGCGCACGATTTGTTCCATACCCCACTCGCTGATAAAGCCGTGACCACCAAATATCTGCACACCGTGGTTGGCCGCTTCAAACCCGGTTTCGGTCATGAAGGCCTTGGCGATAGGCGTCAGCAGCGACATCAGGTCGTCCGCATTCTTGGCTTCTTCCTCAGTGCCTTTGTCGACAATGTCGCCCAGCATGGCGAGGTAGAACAAGAAAGCACGGCTTCCTTCCGCAAAGGCCTTCTGGGTCAGCAGCATCTTGCGGACATCGGGGTGCACAATAATCGGGTCAGCGGGCCCGTCGGCGTTCTTCGGGCCGGTCAGGCTGCGCATGGCCAGACGATCTTTGGCATAGACCAGCGCGCCCTGGAAGCTCTGCTCCATGTGAGACAAGCCCTGGGCTGCGGTGCCCACGCGGGCGGTGTTCATGAATGTGAACATGCAGTTCAGGCCACGGTTTTCAGGGCCAATCAGATAGCCTTTGGCAGCGTCGAAGTTTAGAACCGCGGTAGCGTTGCCATGGATACCCATCTTGTGCTCAATCGAGGCACAGTGAACGCCGTTGCGATCCCCGAGAGAACCGTCCTCGTTCACATTCACTTTGGGCACGATGAACAGAGAGATACCCTTGGTGCCTTCAGGCGCGTCTGGCAGGCGTGCCAGCACGATGTGCACGATATTGTCGGTCATGTCGTGCTCACCGGCAGAGATGAAGATCTTCTGGCCAGTGATGGCATAAGAGCCGTCAGCGTTGGGCTCGGCCTTGGTGCGCAGCAGACCCAGGTCAGAACCACAGTGAGATTCAGTGAGGCACATGGTGCCGGTCCACTCACCGGAAATCAGCTTGGTAAGATACTGTTCTTTCTGCTCGGGGGTGCCGTGCTCTTCAATGGTTTTGACAGCGCCATGGCTCAGGCCGGGATACATACCCCAAGCCCAGTTCGCGCTTCCTACCATCTCGGTGTTCACGATGCCCAGCAGATTGGGCATACCCTGGCCACCGTACTCGGTGTCTGCGGCAAGTGAAGCCCAGCCATTCTCAACGTACTGCCGGTAGGCTTCTTTAAATCCCGTGGGGGTAGTCACACCCTCTTCACTCCAGGTGCAACCTTCTTCATCGCCGACCTGGTTCAGGGGCTGCAAAACCTCTTCACAGAACTTTGCGCCTTCGGCGGCAATAGCGTCCATCAGATCGGTGGTGGCTTCTTCGTAGCCAGGCAGGGTCTGGAAAACTTTTTCCGCTTCCAGTACTTCGTTAACAACAAAACCGATGTCGCGCAGGGGGGCCTTATACTCTGGCATGATCCTTTACCTCTCTCGTTAGTCCGGCCCGGGGCTGTGGCAGTTGCCACGCCAATGAGGCCATGTAAGCAGTGCACACATTTTGCTGAAAATGCCCCCGAAGTCAAATACCTTTTTACGGTAAAGACCAGTGTGGAGGCGATAATCTGGTTATAAAGCGACCAAACAAGGTGCGATGGCTAGCGCTGGATAACGAACATAGTAAGCACTTACTTACCTGTAAGACGACTAATATCAATAAACGAAGATGCCTTCTTTGGGTCCCATGGCGAAATTTCGGGAATCTCGCCGAGCAGCGGCGCGGGTAACAGGTTCCGTAATGTGTCCAGGTTCTCCTCGTGACATCCCATGCGCTCACCGGGCTGATTAGCCACCCATCCCGCCAGCGGCAGGCCATCGCGGATGACAGCCTCAGCGGTAAGTACGGCGTGATTGATGCAGCCCAGACGCATGCCAACCACCAGGATGACACCTGCCTGCAGCTCTCGGGCCAGATCGGCCAGCGTCTCTCGCGACGAGATTGGCACACGCCAGCCACCAGCTCCCTCGATCAGCACGAGATCAGCCGGCGACATCATAACGCCGCGACAGAAGCCAGCCAGCTGCGAAGCTTTGAGATTCCTGCCCGCTTGCGCAGCCGCAATATGCGGCGCTATCGCTGGAGCCAGCGCCACCGGATTTACCTGGGCGTAGCCCATCTCGGCCGTCATGCTCGCCATCAACTGCAGCGCGTCTTCGTTCTGCCCTTGCTCATCACACCCTGCCGCCACGGGTTTGACGGCGGCGGTGCTTAAACCTGCAGCCGCAGCCGCTTCGAGAATGGCGCAACTTACCGCCGTTTTGCCGACCTCGGTGTCGGTACCGGTCACAAAATACGTCTTACTCACAATTTCTCCAGGGTGCCAAAAAACACCTCGTAACTGGCGGGTAGCACACCATCCTGGCGCCATTTTTCGTAAGCCTGCAACATCCCCTGCAAGGCGCGTCGTCCGGTCAAGCCCGCGGGGCGGTCGCGGTTTACATTATGTGCACCCAGGGTTTTTAGCTCATTCAATAGTTCTCGTACCTGCTGATATTCCATGCGGAACGGCTCCACGTTCGCTGTAAGGGAAATACCCGGTACTTGCACCGCAGCGCTTTCCAGCCGGGTCAGGGGCAAGAACGCATTTACATGCTGATGCTCGTCCACGGTTGCCCACGCGCTGCGCAGCTCGTGCAATGTGGCCGGTCCCAGCGAAGTGAATACGCAGCGGCCGCCCGGGCGCAAAACGCGCGCGATTTCCGCAAACAACAGCTCTGGGCGCAGGCACCACTGAATGGCGAGGCTGCTGAAAACCAAATCCACCGAGTTGGCGGCCAGCGGCAAGGCCTCAGCATCCGCGACCAACCACTGGCCAGCCGCGGGGTGAGCTTCGCGTGCGAAACGCACCATGCCTTCGGCAAGGTCGAGCCCAATATATTCGCTATCGGGAAACTCCGCCTTGAGCGCAGTACAGAAATAGCCCGTACCGCTGCCCAGGTCCAGCACCGTCGCGGGAGCCTCAGGCAAATCGCCGATCTGCTGCAGCAGGCGTTCGCCAACATCTCGCTGTAATTGCGCCACACTGTCATATTGCGCAGCCGCGCGACTGAAGGAATCAGCCACGTCAGATTTAGCCAGTGCAACTGGTGCTCCCTGCCCCGGCAGTAATTCGCAGCGCCGGAAAAAGGCCTGCAGGCGAGTGTTAATCGTCGCGGGTTGCTCCAGCAGCGCAGCATGGCTGCAGTCTGGCAAGACTTCGACCTCGCCGGTCGCAATACCTCGCAATGCCTCTGCCAGACCCGGAGGATGGAGTTGATCGTTAGCCGCAAGCAGATGCAAATGGGGTATCTGCAGGCCGCTCAAGACAATCCGCTGATCCAGCGTTGCCAGCCAGCTCAGGCCCGTGCCAAGCGCGTCTGACGTCTCGGCTGGACGCGAGGCTTGCAGCGCGCGCAACAAGGGTCGAGGCACCAAAGCGCCGGCCACCTGCAAACTGTCGAAACGGCGCAGCGTACGCCGAGGATCTGCCGCGCAGGCGGCTTGGAATTCCGCCAATTCTGGAGCGGCCATGCCCGGCCAATTTTCATCGGCAACAAAGCGGGGGTTACTGCACAGTGTTATCACTGCCTCTACTCTGTTTTCTGCTCGCTCCGCCAGAGCAAGGGCAAGTTGCCCGCCGAGGGACCAGCCCAGGTAGACAGCTCGCTGCGGGGTCGCCTCAAGAATCGAGTCCAACAGTGCGTCGAGCTCCGGTTGCAATCCATCACAATCCGGTGCGAGGCCGGGCAGGTCCAGCAAGGTGACGTTAGCCCAGCTGCGCAGGTATGCGAGCAATGGTCGCCATACCTCTCGGTTAGCGCCCCAGCCGTGTAACAGGACCAAGTCCAAACCGGGCTCACTGTTGGCAGGAAGATATTCGGGGACCAGCTTCACAGTACTTGAGCCGCCTCTTCAGCCAGTACTTCCAGCAGGCGATCCACCTGTTGCTCTGAGTGAGCCGCCGTCAATGTGATGCGTAAACGAGAGGTACCAGCGGGTACGGTAGGTGGGCGAATCGCGCCCACAAGAAGACCGGCCACGCGCAGCCTTGCGCTCAATTCGAGTGCTTTGCCGGCGTCACCCACTAACAAGGGCTGGATAGCACTCGTAGACGCCATGAGTGGCAGGCCAACAGCTTCTGCTCCCGCACGGAAACGCCGGATCAGTTGTTCCAGATGTTCGCGGCGCCAGGCCTCTGTGGTCAGCAGACGCACTGCAGCCAGGGCAGCTGAGGCCACAGCAGGCGGCAGTGCCGTGGTATAGATGTAATTGCGAGCACTCTGGACAAGGCTCTCAATCAGCGGCGCTTCGCCAGCGACAAAAGCACCGGCACAGCCCAATGCTTTGCCCAGTGTGGCCATGAGCACCGGCACATCATCGACATCCAGGCCGGCGGCGGCAACACTGCCGGCACCACCGGGGCCCATGACACCAAAACCGTGAGCGTCATCTACCATTAACCAGGCATTGTTACGCCGGCACGCAGCGGCGAGATCGGTGAGCGGAGCCACATCGCCATCCATGCTGAACACCCCATCGACCACCACGAGCTTCTCGCCCTCGGTCACGCCGGCCAATTTGTGTTCGAGGTGTGGCACATCGCTGTGCCGGAAGCGCTGGAAACGCGCCCCGCTATGGAGGCCGCCGTCCAGTAGCGAGGCGTGGTTGAGACGATCCTGGAAAACTGAATCACCTTTTTGCAGAAGGGAGCCAAGCGTGCCGGTGTTGGCGGAGTAGCCGGAAGAAAACAGCAAGGCCCGAGGCCGCCCCGTCAGCTCAGCGAGAGCCTCTTCCAGCGCATGGTGAGGCGCCGAGTGGCCGCACACCAGATGCGATGCCCCACTACCCACACCGTAGCGTTCAGCTCCTTCGCACAAGCCGGCCACCACCTCTGGGTGGGCGGCGAGGCCCAGGTAGTCGTTGCTGCAAAAATTAAGAACCTCGCGCCCTTCAACGCGCACCGTTGGGCCCTGGCTGGATTCCAGAGTCAGGCGCTGGCGATAAAGGTCGTCGCGACGGCGCTGCTCGAGGGCAGCTTGAATACGCTCGTTGAAGCCTGGCACCGCACCACTCAGGCGCGGGCAGCGTCGTAGAATTGAGGGCTTGGGTCCTCGGGCGGCTGCTCCAGCGCCAACTCTTCAGTATTAATTCCCAGTTTGCCGAACAGGGCCATGTCGCTGTTCGCTCGCGGGTTGGGTGTCGTCAGCAACTTTTCACCGTAGAAGATGGAGTTTGCCCCTGCGAAGTAGGCCAGTGCGTGCATCTGCTCATTCATTTCTTCGCGACCGGCGGATAGGCGCACGTGGGAAGCAGGCATCATGATGCGGGCAACCGCAATGACACGGATGAATTCAAAAGAATCGAGGTCGTCCTCGGCCTCGAGCGGTGTCCCTTCTACACGCACCAACATATTGATGGGCACACTCTCCGGGTGCTGGGACAGATTTGCCAGCTGTTGCAGCATCCCGGCGCGGTCGCCCTGCTGCTCACCCATACCAACGATACCGCCGGAACAGATTTTCATACCCGAGTCCCGCACATGGTCCAGGGTATCCAGACGGTCCTGGTAGGTGCGAGTGGTAATGATGTCGCCGTAGTACTCCGGTGAGGTATCCAGATTATGGTTGTAGTAATCCAGACCCGCCTCAGCTAGCTCTGCAGCCTGACCCTCGGTCAGCATGCCCAGGGTCATACAGGTCTCCAGACCCAACTCGCGCACACCTTTGACCATGGCGACAACGTGAGGCATATCCCTTTGCTTGGGGCTTCGCCAGGCGGCACCCATACAGAAACGGGTAGAGCCGGCGGCCTTGGCGGCGCGGGCCTGCTCTAGCACTTTCTGCACTTCCATCAACTTTTCCACTTCCAGGCCCGTGTCATAGCGGGTGCTCTGGGGGCAATAGGCGCAGTCCTCGGGGCAGGCGCCAGTTTTGATGGAAAGCAATGTGCTCACCTGGACCTTATTGGGGTCAAAATACTTGCGATGCAGACTTTGGGCCTCGAACAACAGGTCGTTGAACGGCAGGGCGAATAACGCCTCAACTTCCTCGCGGGTCCAATTGTGGCGAATGTCCCGGGAAGTGGGCTCGGCGATAACGGTAGCAATGCTCATGGCAAACCTGGATTTTCAACTGGCAAAGTTTGGAGACCGAAATGATACCCCCAACAAAAGTGCTGTCAACCTGGAGGGCCCCGGATGGTTAACAAGCTAAAAGCCGTATCGCACTTCCTGCTCGAAGGGCTTCTGCCCCAGTACTGCGCTCTTTGCGGCTTGTTCAGCCACTCGCCGCTGCCACTGTGCGAACACTGCCAGCGGGAGATGCCTCTCAATACCAGCCACTGCCCATGCTGCGCCCTGCCGCTGCCAGAGGGTTCACCCGCGGTACTCTGCGGCCGCTGCCAGCAGCATCGCCCGGCCTTCGAACGCGCAGCGGTCCCCCTGCTTTACGGCGAATATCTGGCGTATCTGATCCAACAGTGGAAATACCATGGGCAACAGCGATTTACACCCTTGTTGGCATCACTCTGGCTACACCGAAGCCATGTCACAAGACCCGACCTGCTGGTGCCCGTACCCATGCACTGGAGCAGGCAACTGCGACGCGGCTACAACCAGACGGAACTGCTTGCCCGGGCTCTCGTCAGCCACGGGCCGGCTCTCGGCGGGGTAAGAGTGGACAGGCGCCTCCTTCGACGTAACCGCGCCACTGCGGCCCAGTCCGGCATGGATGCGCGGGCCAGAGCCACCAACCTGCGGGGTGCCTTTACAGTGCGCCGGCGCTGTGACAGCCTGCGCATCGCCCTGGTGGATGATGTGATGACCACCGGCGCCACGGCTGATGCCGCCGCCTCTGCCCTCCTCGACGCGGGCGCTGCGGGCGTGGAAATCTGGTGCCTGGCCCGCACCCCGATTGATTGACGAGAGACCTCTTCGTGCCATTGCTGTTCGCCCTGCTGCTGCTCCTGCCCATGGCAAGCCTTGCCGAACGCCCGCTGAATATTGCCGCAGCGGCGAATTTTCGGCCAACCATCGAACGCATTAACGCCGAATTCACTGCGAGCAGCGGACGCGAGGTCACCCTGAGCAGCGCCTCAACCGGCATCCTGACCAGTCAGGCGATGTATGGCGCGCCCTACCATCTACTGCTCGCCGCAGATGCCGAGGCCCCTGCGCGCCTGTTCGCGCAAGGCATTGGTCAACAACCGTTCTGCTACGCCGTCGGCCAACTGGCCCTGGTCGGTGGCCCGACGGAACGGCTTGCCGAAAGCGACAGAAGTCTCGCCATCGCCAACCCGGATACCGCCCCCTATGGCCGCGCGGCAAAAGACGTATTGGCCCGGGAGAATTTCAGCCCCCAGCGCAAACTGGTGCGGGGGAACAACGTATTGCAGGCCTACCAGTTCTGGCGCAGCGGCACAGTCGACATGGCGATTGTCTCCCGCTCCCTCGCTGGAGCGGAGGGAGCACCGATTCCCGCCAGTTGGCACCGTGAGCTAGCGCAGCACGCCGTGGTACTGGCGCAACACCCAGACCTCTCCGCCTACCTAGCATGGCTGGGAAGTGATACCGTGCGCTCACTGATTCTGGATTCGGGTTACCAACCTTGCCCCTGAGCGCCGCCGAGCTTGACGCCATCGCCCTCACTGCGGCATTGGCCACCACGACTACCGTCATCTTGCTGCTACTGGGTACCCCACTGGCCTGGTGGCTGGCGCGCCGGCGCGGCAACCTGGCGGCCATGGTCGAAGCGGTGGTGGCCCTGCCTCTGGTACTGCCTCCTACCGTCCTGGGGTTCTACCTCTTGCTCGCTTTGGCGCCAAACTCGCCGGTTGGAAAAGCCTGGCAGGCCGTGTCAGGTGATCAATTGGCGTTCAGTTTTTCAGCCCTGGTGATCGGCTCGGTCATCTACTCTCTGCCATTCGTGGTGCAGCCATTGCAGGCCGCTTTCCAACGAGTACCGAACGGCTTGCTGGACGCCGCCGCAACCATGGGGGCGACGCCCGCCGACCAGTTTCGCTCCGTGGTCCTGCCCCTGACCAAACGCAGCTTCGTCGCTGCGGCAGTATTGGGATTTGCTCACACGATAGGCGAGTTCGGCGTGGTATTGATGATCGGCGGCAACATACCCGGCGAGACCCAGGTTCTGTCGATAGCCCTCTACGATCAGGTTGAGTCGCTACGATTCGACGAGGCCCATCGCCTGGCCGCCGGCCTGCTGCTGTTCTCGCTGGCACTGCTGTTTGTGGTCTACCGCAAGGGCGCCGGTTGGAAGGTGAGTAGCTGATGTTGCTCCTGGACCTGCGCTGCGGCGGCGAAAACGGATTCGAACTGGCACTGCAGACGGCACTGCCCGGGGAAGGTGTGACCGCGATCTATGGCCCCAGCGGCAGTGGCAAAAGCACGTTGTTGGACTGTATCGCTGGTTTGCGCAGCGCCGAGGCTGGCAGTGAAATACGCTTTGGTGACAAGGTCTGGCAGAACTCAGACAGCAGCTTGCCCCCCTGGCAACGCAACATCGGCTATGTGTTCCAGGACGCGCGCCTGTTTCCTCAACTCAGCGTAGAGGGCAACCTCGACTACGCGGCGCAACGCGCTCGCAGCAAGGCCTCGGTCGAGCGTGCTGCACTCGTTGAATGGCTCGCACTGGGGCCATTGCTGAAACAAATGCCGGACACACTATCAGCGGGCCAGCGCCAGCGGGTCGCCATCGGCAGAGCACTATCCGGCGCGCCGGACTTACTACTGCTGGATGAGCCCCTCGCCAATCTCGATCAGGCAGCCAGTCTTGAATGCCTCGGCCTGTTACAGACCATCGCAGACCGGCTGGAATTACCTATTCTGTATGTCAGCCATGATATCGAGGAAGTAGGCAGCCTGGCGGATCACGTCCTGCTGCTGGAGAACGGCCGCGCCATAGCTCAGGGGCCCTTCCTGGAACTGGCCTCACGGCTGGACAACCAGCTCTCCCACGAAGCAAAGGCCGCCGCGATTCTGCTCGGCCAGATTTCCGGCCATGACAGCAGCTATGGCCTCACCGAGATTGAGGTGGCGGGCCAGCGCCTGCTGGTCAATCACCTGAACCAGGCCATCGGCAGCCAACGCAGGGTGCGCATCCCCGCACGAGACGTCAGTGTCTGCCGCACTCGAGCGCAAGACAGCAGTATTCTCAACATCCTGCCGGTTACAGTCACCGAAATTGAAAGCTGCTCGGATGCGCGCCTGCTGCTGCGCCTCGCCCTCGGCTCGCAATTCCTGCTCGCGCGCATCACCCGCAAATCCGCCGAAGCGCTTGAGCTCAAAGTGGGTGACGAAGTTTTCGCACAGATAAAGAGCGCCGCCCTGCTCAGTGAGGCCACACCATGAGCGACGATTGCAACGACCATCCGTACGACCGCCTGACACCTGATAGAGTCATTGACGCCGTGGAATCCACTGGTCGTCTATCAGACGCGCGACTACTGGCGCTGAACAGCTACGAGAACCGGGTCTATCAGGTTGGTATTGAAGACGGTGAGCCCCTGATCGCCAAGTTCTATCGCCCCGGTCGCTGGTCTCGCGCCCAGATCGAGGAAGAACACAGCTTCAGCCTGGAACTGCAGGATGCGGAGATCTCGGTGGTGGCACCGATGGTCGATGAAAACGGCCAAACACTGCATGAGTACGAAGGCTTTCTCATCGCGTTGTTCCAGCGCCGCGGAGGTTACCCCCCTGAGCTCGACAACCTCGACAATCAACTGGTTCTCGGCCGCACCCTCGGACGCATTCACGCCACCGGGCGAGCCGCCAGGTTTGCCCACCGCCAGCGCATCGATGTGGACCGCATGCTCACCCAGAGTCGCGAGTTCTTGCTGGAGGGTTTCATCCCGAAAGAATTGGAACCTGCCTACAGCTCACTGACGGCAGATTTGCTGCAAGCGATCACCGAAATTTACAACGTCAAACCCGAGGACGAAATTCGGGTTCACGGCGACTGCCATGTGGGCAATATTCTGTGGCGCGACGATGTCGCTCATTTCGTCGACCTGGACGACTGCGTGATGGCACCCGCCGTGCAGGATTTATGGATGTTTCTCAATGGCGAACGACACGAGCGAGAGCTGCAGCTTTCTGAATTGATTGAAGGCTATACCGAATTTTGTGACTTCGACCCACGCCAGTTACGCTGGATTGAAGCCCTGCGCACCCTGCGCCTGGTGCACTACGCCGCATGGCTTGCCCGTCGCTGGGACGACCCAGCCTTTCCCCGCGCCTTCACCTGGTTCAATAGCGAGCGCTACTGGGCAGAGCACATCCTCGAGCTTCGGGAACAGCTCGCGGCGCTTCAGGAGGAGCCGTTGAGGCTTTTATAGGTCAAAGATTTTACCGGGGTTCATAATCCCCTGTGGATCGAACACCTTTTTGATGCCCCTCATCATTTCGATTTCCACCGGCGATCGGGAGTACTCCAGGTACTCCTTCTTGAGCAAGCCCACACCGTGTTCGGCAGAAACAGAGCCACCATAGCGCTGCACAATTTCAAACACCCATGTAGAAACCTCTCCGCACTGGATTTTGAATTCGTCGATGGGCAGGTCTTCCGGTTTAAGGATATTCAAGTGCACGTTGCCATCGCCTATATGACCGAACCAGACAATTTCAAAATTAGGGTAGTGCTTGTTCACCACTGCCTCCACCTCAGCCAGGAAGTCGGGGACCTTGGCAATCAGGGTGGAGATGTCGTTCTTATAGGGCGTCCAGGGCGTGATCGTTTCGGAGATGTCTTCACGCAGGCGCCAAAGATTCTGGGCCTGTGCCAGGCTCTGGCTGACCGTGCCATCGTAAACCCAGCCCTGCTCCATGCAGTGTTCGAACAGGCGCATGGCGTCGTCCATGGCCTGGTCATCGGGCTGTTCAAACTCCAGCAGGGCGTAGTAGTCGCAGACGGTCTCAAACGGCCGCGGCAGATCCTGATGAGCAACCACTTTCTCCAGAGCAAGTTCGGAGAAAAACTCAAAGGCCGAGAGTTCGATCTCGCTCTGGAAAGTGGCGAGTACGTGCATGATCGCCTGCATGTCTGGCGCGCCAAGTACCAGTACCGCCAGGTTTTTTGGTGTCCGCGTCAGTGACATGGTGGCTTCCACCACCACGCCCAGAGTTCCCTCTGCACCGATAGCCAACTGACGCAGGTCATAGCCCGCATTGTTCTTCATCAGCCCACGGTTGAGGTCAAGCAGCTCACCGGTTCCTGTCACCAGCTTGAGGCCGGCCACCCAGTCGCGGGTCATGCCGTGTTTGATCACCTTGATACCGCCGGCATTGGTGGCGATGTTGCCGCCGATCTGGCTGGAGCCAGCAGAGGCAAAATCAACCGGGTAATAAAGATCCTGCTCTTCCGCAAACTGCTGCAGTTGCTCAGTGATCACTCCGGCACCACAGCGCACGGTGCGGTCCACCGGATTAAAGTCAGAAATCGTATTCAGCCGATCCAGGGCCAGCACCAACTCACCGTTCGCGGCAACAGCGCCGGCACTGAGGCCAGTGCGGCCACCAGAGGGGACAATCGCAAGCTTGTGCTTCGCGGCCAGGCGCACGATATCCTGCACTTCCTCAATCGAGCCAGGCAACAGCACTGCCGAGGGGTCCGGCGCATAAAAACGGGTCCAGTCCAGGCCGTACTGCTCGCAGGCGCTCTCGTCTGTGAGGACGCGAGCTTCGCCGACAATCGTTACAAATGCCGCCATAATTTCTGGGTCGAGCTGGGCCAAGGGGTTTCCTCCGGAATTTATCAAAGGGCGCTGAATCAGGGGGCGCGTATGGTACCATACGCGCCCTTTTTTCTGGTCCACCCAACTCAGGCCCACTCCAGGGGCCCACTACACAGGATTTAGCGGTCATGGCACAGCAGTCCCTGCCCAAGGACAAGATCAAGTTTTTGCTTCTCGAGGGAGTACACCCCTCCGCCGTCGAAACACTGAAACGCGATGGCTATACCAATATCGACTTTCACAAGAAAGCGCTGCCCCCGGAAGAGCTCAAGCAGGCGATTGCGGGAGCGCACTTTGTCGGCATCCGTTCGCGCACCCAGCTGACCGAGGAAATCTTCGAATCGGCCAAAAAGCTGGTAGCTGTGGGCTGCTTCTGTATCGGCACCAATCAGGTTGATCTGAAGGCGGCCACCAAACGCGGCATCGCGGTCTTCAACGCGCCCTTCTCCAACACGCGCAGCGTAGCAGAGCTCGTTATCGCCGAGGCAATCCTGTTGCTGCGGGGCGTCGCTGAAAAGAATGCTGCTGCCCACCGTGGTGAGTGGATGAAAACCGCGGTGAACTCCTATGAAATCCGTGGCAAAAAGCTGGGTATCATCGGCTACGGCAACATCGGCATGCAGCTCGGCGTAATCGCTGAGAGTATGGGGATGCAGGTCCAGTTCTATGACGTTGTAAACAAACTACCCCTGGGTAATGCGCGGCAGGTTCCCAGCCTGAACCAGCTGCTGGCCAGTTCCGATGTGGTGAGCCTGCACGTACCCGAAACCGGTGCCACCCAGAATATGATCGGCTCGGCCGAACTGGCTCAAATGAAACAGGGAGGCATATTGATCAACGCCTCCCGCGGCACCGTCGTCGATATTGACGGCCTTTCAGCGGCACTGGGCTCAGGTCAGCTGGGCGGCGCCGCCATCGACGTGTTCCCCGTGGAGCCACGCTCCAACGACGACGAATTCGTCTCGCCTCTACGTCAGTACGACAATACCTTCCTGACTCCCCACATTGGCGGCAGCACCGTTGAAGCACAGGAAAATATCGGCATGGAAGTGGCCGAGAAACTCGCCAAGTACTCCGACAACGGGACCAGTACCTCGTCCGTCAACTTCCCCGAAGTCGCCCTGCCAGAACACGCCGGCAGCCATCGCCTACTCCACATACACCGCAATGTGCCGGGCATCATGAGCGCCATCAACAATGTGTTCTCAGAAACTGGCGTGAACGTGTCGGCCCAGTATCTGCAAACCAACGAGGACGTAGGCTACGTGGTGATTGACGTGGACGCGGATTACAGCGATATCGCCCTGGAACGCCTATTGGCGATCGAAGGTACTCTCCGATCTCGCGTATTGTTCTAAGCTGCCCCGGGGCTGGTCACGGCCGGGCCCCCGATGGCATCATCTGATTGTGGCTAGCGACAAACCAACAGACTTGGACCGGGACCAGTTCATTGCCGATCTGGTGACAGAGCACGGCGTGCCGCTGGAGAAGTATCTGGCGCGCAAGCTGGGCAACCCGGAAGACGCGGCCGAACTCGCGCAGGAAGCCTTCATCCGGCTGCACAGGCTCGAACAACCGGAAAATCTGGATAATGCCAGAGCCTTCCTGTACCAGGTAGCAACGAACCTCGCGGTAGACCAGCTGCGGCGCCGCCAGCTGCACTATAAATACCTGAATACGGAAAAGGGCATGGCCGAGAGCGGCGAACTGCACGACCCGAACGCCGCAGGCGCTTCCCCGGAACAAATCATCGGCGCGCGCGAGAAGCTAGCCACCATCCACGCGGCCGTGGATGAGCTGCCTTTCAAGGTAAAACAGGCGTTCTTACTGCATCGCCAGAGCGGTATGCCCTACAGTGCTATTGCAGAACAGCTCCAAGTTTCAGTTTCCAGCGTAGAAAAGTATATATTGCAGGCGCTCAAGCACTGCCGAAACCGATTATCGAATCTCTATCCACCTGAAGATTCGAAATAAGGAGGCATTATCTTTATTTCATATAAATATATTGAGGGAACTTACTTCCCATTCGTCACACCAAGACACCGACTATATTACTAACAACGGTATCGCTGCTGGCAACAGGGCCAGACAGGCAGCGAGCGTAGGAAAAATCGTGGAAGCACAAGGCAACAGACAATACGAGCAAGCATGCGATGCAGCCCTGGGCTGGATAGCACGGCTGCGCTCGGACGACGTGTCTGCAACGGACCGACAGTCCTTTGCCCTGTGGTTAGGCGAAAACGCCAGCCACCGCACTGCCATGGACCAGATGCTCGACATGTGGGACGACCTCGGTGTGCTACAGGTGCTGCCTGAACAAGCACCCGCTGAATTACCTCGTGAAGCCGCCAATGCCTCTCGCTGGTACACAGGAGCAGCCGCGATCGCTGCCAGTATTATGCTGGCGCTCTTCCTCTACCCTCAGCTGGGCACCGACCCGGTCAGCACAGAATACCGCACTGCCGTGGGTGAACGCCTCAGCATCGAGCTCCCCGACAACTCCACAGTCGTGCTGAATACAGATTCGTCCATCAGCGTCACTTACACCGACGAACAACGCCATATTGACCTGCGCCGCGGTGAAGCCTGGTTTCAGGTTAATCCCAACAAAGAGCGCCCATTCCACGTGGACGCAGGCGAAACCCGGGTCACTGCAGTTGGCACCGCGTTTAATGTCTATCTCCAGCAGGACGCTACTGCTATCACCGTGACTGAAGGCGTCGTTCGCGTCAGCGAGATTGTCGAGACCGGCTCGCATAAGCCCGCCAGCAAAATTCTCAGCGTAAACCAACAGCTGCGCACCAGCAGCGACGGTTGGGCTCTCTCCCCGCCAACGGATTTCAGCGCGCGACTGGCCTGGCGCCAGGGTGAACTGGTGGCCGACGAAATGCTGCTGGTGGACCTTGTTGCCGAGCTGGAGCGTTACCACAACACCAACTATCTGATCGCCGATCCAAGCATCGCCGGGCTCTCCATTTCCGGAGTACTGCAACTCGACGAACCCGAGGCCATTCTAAAAGCTCTCGAAGTCAGTCTCGGTGTCCAGGCCGATACTCTTGAGAGCGGTACCGTGCGGTTGCTCAAAGCAGAGCAGTAAGCTATAAAGTCCCCAGCGTGGGACTCCCGCCTCAGCACAACATCCAGGCGTAGACCCCAAAATATATCCGATTTTTCAAAGGCTTGCGGCCAATGTGCCGCAGCCGGGGCTACAGTGACCAATATACCTGGACGAGGAGTTATTCCCCCACCGGGCGCACGCTTTGCGTGGCGCCGGGCGCTCCTCAGCTCCTGCCTCGCGCTCGCCCTTAGCGGCCCGGCCTCGGCGAACCTCGATCAGCAAGTACAGTTCACCCTCGATGCGCCTCGCCTTTCATCTGCACTGATCCAGCTCAGCCAGCAAAGCGGGCTAGCCATCGTCTTTTCTGATCGCCAGATCAGGGACCTCCCAGCCACGCCCGTGGTGGGAACCAACACCACCACCGAAGCTCTGAACACACTACTTGCGGGGAGCAATCTCACCTGGGAAGTCGTTGATGAGCGCATCATTGCTGTCTATCCGATAGAGTGCGAGCCAGCAGCCGGCAATTGCGCCGGGGCCGCCGAACTGGTGGCGGACTACCCTATCTACGCGCCAGGACTAGAGGAAACCTGGGTGTATGGCACGACTATCACCGGCTCGCGTATTCGCCGCACTAGCTATACCGGGGGCGCCCCGGTAGACATCCTGTCATCGCCGGACATCGAACTCAGTGGTGCCCAGACTCTGGGCGAATTACTCAAATTTATCCCTGCGGTAGCCGGCAACGCCACTAGCACAGCGATTTCCAATGGCGGCGATGGCACCGCCACCGTGACCCTGCGCGGCTTGCCGGCCAGCAATACCCTGGTATTGATCAATGGCCGACGGGTAGCCAACGATGGCCTGGCGGGGGAATCGGTTGACCTCAACAGCATCCCGCCCGCCGCTGTGGAGCGCATAGAGATTCTCAAGGATGGTGCCTCCGCGATCTATGGTTCCGATGCCATCGCCGGCGTGGTCAATGTGATCATGAAACGCGATTTTCATGGTTTTCTGGCCGAGTCCTTCTACGGCGAGGCGTCAGACGGGGATTTGGACACCACCAGTCACACACTCCAATACGGAACAGGTCTGCCCGAAGGGTCCTTCTTTATTAGTGCCACCTACTACGACCAGGGCGCTCTTTTCAGCAGAAACCGCAAAGTATCCGCTAGCGCAGACACCCGGCCCCTAGGAGGCACCGATCAACGCTCCAGCGCCACCCCCAACGCCCGCATCATGTTGCCTGATGGCACCACCGTGATCGCCACTGACGACAGCTATCGCCCGGCGACCGAGGAAGACCTTTACAACTACAGAATCGAAACCAGCGCCGTTGTACCCATGAAGCGCAAAAGCCTGTACAGCAACGTCAGCTACGATTTCAGCGAACGTATCACCGGCTACGCTGAATTCAGTTATCTGGACACCGACGCAAAGGCCACACTGGCGCCGACTCCGGTGTTTACCGCTTTCGAGCAGACACCCCTGCCCGTCGCAGCGGACAATATCTACAACAGCTTTGGCGTCGAGCTCGAAGATGTGCGGCGCCGGCTCATAGAACTCCCACCCAGGCGCCAACGCAACGAGTCGCAAGTGAATCGGTTTAGCGCGGTTCTGGAAGGCCTGTTCTCCGACTGGAACTGGGACGCGGGCTATGCCTGGAGCCGCAGCGAGGCAGAGGAAACCACCTATAACATCGTCAATGCCGACAACCTCCGACGCGCGATCGGCCCCGCTGCTGATTGCCAGGGCGGGCCTGTAGACGATTGCGTGGCCGTCAACCTCACTGGCCCGCAAGGTTCGATTTCGAACGAGCAACTCTCCTATATCTGGGCCACAGGGGAAGTGAGTGGTTACTCCAAGCTCTCGTCATTGAGCTTTAACATCAATGGTGGCCTGGAGGGGCTACCCGCTGGCCGCACCGACATCGCCGTAGGCATGGAGATTCGAGACGAGGCCACCAGCAAGCGCCCATCGGCTCTGCTGGCAGGCATCAGCACCATCGGCGCTGCAAATTTTGAAGCCACCAATGGTGATCGCCGAGCTACCGAGTTGTACGCCGAGTCGGTCGTGCCCCTGTGGAAGAGCGCCAGCGGGCTCTCCCACGTGGCGCTGGAAGCCGCTGTGCGATTCTCTGACTACGACGATTTTGGTGACACCACCAACCCGAAGATCGCCCTGCGCTGGCAGGCCGGCCCCGAACTATTGCTGCGCGCGAATTACGCGGAGGGCTTTCGGGCGCCGAGCCTCAATGAACTCTACGAGGGCGCCACCGAGAGCCAGGACTTTCTGGATGACCCCTGTACCCAGGCCGCAAATGTCGGGGTACTGCCCGGCTGTCAGCAGCAGGCCGACCCCACTCGCAACCAATTCCTGACCGTCAAGGGCGGCAACGGGGATCTCGAGCCAGAAACCTCCGATAGCTACAGTGCAGGCTTGGTCTGGACGCCGGGTGGCATCCCCGGGCTCGCGTTCTCGGCGGACTATTTCCATATCGACCAGGAAAATGTGGTCTCCTCAAGCGCCCAGTTCATCGTCAACCAGAACGCGCGCTATGGCGCGTTCGAGCAACTGGTGACCCGTGACGATATGGGCAATCTGGCACTGATTCAGGCCACCAATCTCAATATCGGTGAACGCCGGGTGAAGGGAGCAGACCTCGCCCTCACCTATCATTACCCGAAACGCAGTTTTGGCCAGTTCAGCGTGATTGGCAGCGCCACCTGGATTCAAGACTACCTGGCCCGACTGGATTCCACCGCACCACGTCTGGACCTGGCCGGCACCTTCCGTGACGAGGCTTCCGAGGGCCTGGGCGGCATCCCGGAGTGGAAGGCGCAACTCGGCCTGCGCTGGAAATACGAGCGCTGGCAGAGCAGCTGGCAGATGCACTATGTCGACAGCATGAAAGAAATACTGCCCGGCACCGACCAGACCCGCGAGATCGACGAGTGGCTAGTGCACGATCTCCAGCTCAATTACACCTTCGATGTTCTCGACGGTCTGCGCCTGACGCTGGGCATAGATAACCTGATGGATGAGGCAGCGCCTTTGGCAGCCTCCGCCTTTAACGATAATATCGACGGCCGAACCCATGAGCTGAAGGGCCGTTTTTGGTACACCCGCCTCAGCCAGCGCTTCTAACAAGGATTACACCATGCTCAAACAATTTCTCGCTGCAGCCACTGCACTCGCCATTATTCTGCCCCTCGCCGCTCAGGAGGAAGGTGATTTCCCCGGTGTGAAAGGCCTGATGAGTGCCCAGGAGTACGAAGATGCCGGCCTGCAAAAACTAAACCCCGAAGAGCGCAAGGCGCTCGACGCCTGGCTGCTGCGCTATACCGCCTGGGATGCACCGGAAATCCTGAAGACGGTCGAGGAAGTAAAAGAGGTTGAAAAGCAGCTCTCTATCGAATCCAGCATCAAACCTCCGTTCAAGGGCTGGTCTACCAAAACCTACTTCTACCTGGAGAATGGCCAGGTGTGGCAACAACGTACCGCGGGACGTTATTACTACACGGGAGAGGACACATCCGTTCGGATCACCAAGAATTCCCTTGGATTTTATGAAATGGAGCTTCTCGCCCCCGGAAAGTCGGTCGATGTAAAGCGCGTAAAATAGTTTTTTGTCCATTAAATTCAGCCGCTTAGCAGGGATGTAAGCGGCGAAAATATCGGTAATTTGACAAGTTCCCCGGCAAATCTGTGAATATGTCACAAATTTGCCATCTACGTTGAGGAAAGCCCTTTTTTATTCGTTTAAGGTCGGTGTTCAGTGGCTACTCCGCAGCCACCGATAACAAGCATGCTTTAACTTAAAAAAAACAGGGGTAATCCTATGTTGAGAAAAAATCGTCTCGCACTGGCGGTATCCGCCGCCGCGGGCATCAGCGCAGCTGTTGCAATGCCGCAGCTCGCGAATGCCCAGGAAGAGCAGATGGTGGAAGAGGTTGTAGTAACCGGTTCCCGCATCAAGCGCTCATCCTTCGCCGAAGGTTCACAAGTTGTCACCATGGACGAAGTCCAGATTGAAGCCATGGGTTCACTGACCATCGCTGACGTTCTGCGTTCTTCTCCGCTGAACTCTCTGGGTTCTTTCAACGAGCGTTCCGGTTCTTCTGCACAGTCCAACGCTACTGTTGACCTGCGTGGCCTCGGTTCCGACCGTACTCTGGTAATGATCGATGGCCGTCGTCTGGCTGGCTCGCCCAACCTTGGCGCCTCCGCGATCAACATCAACATGCTGCCTATGGCCGCTGTTGAGCGTATCGACATCCTGGCTGACGGCGCATCCGCTGTTTACGGTTCTGACGCCGTAGCCGGTGTTGTAAACCTGGTCATGAAAGAAAACTTTGAAGGCGTTGAATTCCAGGCAGTCTACGGTGATCGCGACCGCGACGACGGCATCGAAGAAGGCCTGAGCATGGTTGCCGGTCTGTCCAACGACCGCGGCAACATCATGATCGCTGCTGAGTACAACCGTCGTGACCCAATCTTTGACGCCGACCGCGAATACACCGCACCGCGCGCCGAAGACACTGACGGCGACGGCCGCATCAGCGCCTACCTCGAAACTGACGGCATTTCTTACTACGGCCGCACCATCGAGCTGTTCGATCCCAACACTGGTTACAATGTTATTCAGGCCGCCACTAACTGTGACGAACTGACTGCATCAACCGAAGGTTTTGTAGGCGAGATGGGCGCTGAAGTATTTGGCTTCGGACCCCCTAACAGCTTCTGTTCCTACGCTTACGGCGGTGTATCTGCCAACAAAGCGGAATTGAACCGTTACAACACCTACATGAGCGCCAACTACGAGATCAACGACAACGTTGAATTCTACTCTCGCGGCCTGTTCTCTCGTGTTAAGTCCTTCGGCCGCTACGCGCCTCCGGCTGCTCCATGGAGCGACATGCCCAAGGATCACCCCGATGTACCGTTCGACATGGCTGGCCTGTTGGCTGATGGCACCATCACTGAAGATGCGTCCCTCACCGGCTACTACCGTTGGACTGACGTAGGTTTCCGCGCTAACGAAGTGACTGACTATCAGTACGACTTCACCGCTGGACTGCGTGGCGACATCAACGACCGTCTGAGCTATGACGCATACGCCCAGTACGATCGTTACGAGTCCAAGGAATTCGGTTACTACTACCTGTCCAACCTCGGCCGCGACTACGTATTCGAGAACGGTATCGATCCTCAGTCTCAGGAAGGTCTGACTGCACTGCGTTCAGTTCCTACTCAGGACAACGAAACCGTATTGCAGAAAGTCTACGGCCACGGCCAGTATGACTTCGGCGACGTATTCGGCAGTGGCCCTCTCATCGTACTGGCAGGCGCCGAGTACTTCGAGATGGACTACAAGAACAAGTACGACGCACACTCTGAAGGCGGCTACGTTGGCGGCTCTGCCGGTAACTCTGCTTTTGGTGAGCGCGACGTAACTGCGTTCTTCGCTGAAGGTATTATCCCCGTATTCGAAGAAATGGAGTTCAACGTGGCGGTTCGCTACGATGACTACAGCGACTTCGGTTCTGAAACTTCCCCAACTATCGCATGGACCTGGGGCGCTCTCGATTCCCTGACCCTGCGTGCTCGCTGGGGCCAAGGCTTCCGCGCACCTGGCATGGACCAGTTGTACGGAGCGACTACTTTCTCCGCGTCAGACGCAACCGACTACCTGAGCTGTCAGCAAAACGGTATCGCCAACGACGACTGCCCAGAGACTCAGTACGACACCTACTTCTCAGCTAACGACAGCCTCGATGCAGAGACTTCCGAGTCACTGTCTGCCGGCTTGAACTGGCAGTTTGTAGACAACTGGGCGCTGGATATTGGCTACTGGGAAGTTGAAGTAGAAGACACTATCCGTCAGGAAACCACTCAGTCCGTCATGTACGCTGAAGCAGCAGGCATCTGTACTTCCTGTGTCAGCGCCGACACTTACGTCGACCGCACCGGCGGCCGTCCTGTTGTGTACTCTTCGTACACCAACGCGGGCACCCTGGACGTCAACGGTGTTGACCTGAAGCTGAACGGTATCGTAGAAACTGGCTTCGGTATGTTTGATCTGGCGGCTCTTTGGTCTCACCAGCTCGAGTACTCTGAAACTGCTTACTACCTCGGCCCCGAGCAGGACGTAGCAGGCTTCAACCTGCAGCCGGAAGACCGTGCGCAGGCGATGATGATCTGGACCCTCGGCAACCACCAGGTTGACGTTGTTTGGAACTACATCGGCGAGCACTCTGAAGGTGACTCTGTTGAAATCAGCGACAGCGGCAGCGCCAAGCTGACCACTTCCAAGGATGACCTGGACGACTGGGACACCTGGGATGCAGCTTACTCTTACGACGCCCAGAGCTGGGGTCGTATCAAGCTGGGTGTACGCAACCTGACTGACGAAGATCCCGTATTTGATAGCGAAGGCAAGTTCCCTCGCGATCACTACGGTATCTACGACAACACAGGTCGTGTGTACTACGCCGAGTACAAGATCACTTTCTAAGTTGATCTGACCTCCCCGGTCTCGGCCGGGGAACTCGAAATAAAGAGCCAGCCTTCGGGCTGGCTTTTTTTTGCCTGAATTTTCGCAGTCGCGGGATTAGGGGGTCGCTTTCACCCTATAATGCGCTGATGGATATCGCTCCGCCCAAACATTGGTCCCAATTCTGGCAACAGGGACACATCACTACCTTTGGCGCCGCCCTCAAAGACAACTACGAAGGTGCGATCAAAAACTTCTGGCTGGAGCAGTTCCAGACCCTACCCCCCACCACAGAACTTTTGGATGTAGCCACGGGCAATGGCGCACTGGCCCTGCTTGCAGCGCACTATGCCGACGACCACCAACGCGACTGGCGTATAAACGCATGTGATCTGGCCGAGATCAATCGCACGGGGGATGAACATCCCCGTATTGAGCTCCACTCGGGTGTACCCTGTGAATCCCTGCCTTTCAAAAATAGCCGCTTCGACTTCGTCAGCTCGCAATTCGGATTTGAGTACAGCGACAAGGCAGTGAGCCTGGCAGAGATATATCGCACCCTGAAACCAGGCGGCCGGTTCGCCGCGATCTGCCACCATCGAGATTCCTACACCCTGCAAGAGAGCCGCAAGGAAATGGCCATCTACCAACAGGGCCTGGAGAAGAACAATATTTTCCGCGCAGCGATTGCCTACTACCAGGCTGAAGCGGAGGGAGCTGCAGACACCGCGGAGAAACAGAAGGGCGTTAACTACGCTGTGAACCGCCTGCGGCAGGGCAATGCAGGCAACCCTTGCTGCGACCAAATGGTGGGAGCAATCAGCCACGCCATTCGCAGTGCAGGCACCCGTGTGCAACAGGAGACTATTGCCGAATTAGTCTCTATGAACGACGAATTTACAGGTGCCTATCAGCGCCTTCAGGATCTGGTTTCGGCGGCGCTGAATGCGGAGGACATGCAAGGCCTGGTAGTGCTCTGCCGCAACGCCGGCTTCACCGGTGTAGATCTGGGCCAGGTCTTTCATGCGCCAGGTCAACTAGCGGGCTTTTCCCTGATCGCGACACGCTAGGTCAAATTGCATCGAGGGCAAACTCGCCCTATCATCTCGCGCATGTACAACGCAGATGGCTCAGACGCGGCGGACCACCCGCAACTCCCCGAAGGCTACGGCAAACGATCGTTCCTGCGCTTTGCTGTGCCGGTAGATCTGGAGCGCTTGCGCCGGGAATATGTATCTATTCCTGCGGATGCCTGGATGGCCTCCTACTGGGGCACCATCCATTGCTCCGTCGGCATGTTGCTACTGCGTGGAGGCCAGAGCGGTACCGAGAGAGATTTCTTTGCCGATGATGTGGCCGACAGCCCACTGCTGGAAAAGCTCCCTTACATCAAGAGCCTGATGGATGATACCGGACCCTTCGGCCGCGCCCACTACGGTTTTCTGTTCCGGATGGAGCCGAATGGCCTCACCCAGGCACACCGCGACATGATGGCCAAGTGGACCGATATGTTCCGTATCCATTTTCCTATTGAGAGCAACAGTAGGGCTCGCCTGATCTCAGACGGCTATGCCCAGCATCTGACGCCTGGCCACGCCTGGAGCTTCGACAACGGCTCGTGGCACGGTGTGGTCAACGGCTCTACCGAGCGTATCCACCTGATCATGGACGTGCAGTTCAACCCGCAGCTCAAACATCAGATCGACGCGGCCGAGTTCGTCAGGGGCGAGCAGCGCGAGGATCTTGTGCAAAAAATCGAAGCCGGCAAAAAGGACAAGGCCTCCTATCCCGGGGATGAGTTCATGGCCAACGCTGTCATTCAATTGCGCCGCCAGGGTATGAATAACAAACAGATCGCGGACGCCTTTAACGCCAAGAAGATTCCCACCAAGCGCTACTTCATTAAAAACCGCCGCGAGCAGCTGAAAAAATGGAACGCTGTAATGGTGGGGGAGATCCTGGGCTGAAGCCTATTTCTTCTTCAGAAAGCCACCGGGCACAAAGGTAATGAGGTGCCGCTCAGGGCTGCGGTCTATCTCGAACTCCTTATTCCCCTGCATGAACTTCTTCACGGCGGCTGCCGGACCCGGGCCATATTCAGGGAATGCAGGAAAGGCATCGAAGCAGGTATCTTCCGCGATCATATACGAACCAGGCGTTACAAAACGGCTGTAGCAGCGCATTTCCTCGTGCTTGAACGGCGCCTTGTGATCAGCGTCCAGTAACACCATTACTGAACTCGCCTGATCAGCTTCCTTCTGGACTCGCTCAAGCACGTCAGTTGAGATCGACGAACCCTTGATATATTCAAGACGCGGATGCTCGGGCAACCCCTCCTGCATCTCAATATCGATAGAGAGCACCTTGCCTCGCCCCATCAGCTCGAACATCTGGGCGAAGAACAGAGCGGAGCCACCGAGCAGGGTCCCGGTTTCTACCAGGAGGTCTGTCTGGAGTTTGTGCATCAACTCCTGGTAGACCCACATATCCATCGGGCACTTGGCGGCCTTGTAGCCCATCCACTCGGTGTGTTCGAACACCTGGCTGCGGAAGTAAATGATATTCGCGAGGCGCAGAACTTCTGCTGGAGGTGGCGCTGCCTGTTTGTTTTTGTTGCCTGGTTTGGCCATGGGATTACCTGTGCTGATCAGGAGGGTATTATAGGCCCTTCAACAGCGGAGGGGCACAGGTGCCTGGCAGCAATCCATCAGCGAATTCTCACTGGAGCCAGTGGTGGTCCGAGGGGCATATCACCAGCTTCGGCACGTCGCTTGTCAATAACTACGAGGGTGCCACGCGAGATCACTGGCGGGCAATTTTCGCTGAGCTGGACGGCGACAACGTTCTCGACATCGCCACCGGCAATGGCGCCCTCGCGACCCTGGCAGTGGAATTTGGCGAAGAGCGCGGCAGATCCTTCAAAGTCAGCGCCACTGACCTCGCTGACATCGGTGCGCACACGACCAGCACCGACCCCCGCATCGCCGCCTGGCGCGAGAAAATCACCTTTGTTGGTGCCACTCCCTGTGAGCATCAGCCTTTTGATAGCGCCAGCTTCGACGCTGTTTTGTCCCAATACGGTTTCGAATACAGCGATATCGACGCCACCCTCGCCGAGGTATACCGCCTGCTGCGCCCCGGGGGCCGGTTTCTGGCGATTTCACACCACGCCGGCTCAGGGGTCGTCAAACGGCAGCAACAGAGTGCCCGGGTGTACCACGCTGCGCTGGAACAGCTGAAACTGTTCCGGCTACTGGAGCGGCACCTCGACAGTTGGGGAAAAGCCCGCAACAAACAGGCCGTAGAGCGGCTCGCCGGCAAACCGAAATTCCAGAAAAGCTACTCTGCATTAGAAAGCGCGCTGCGCCAGTTCGCCAGCGCATTTCCCAATGATGAAACCGCTGCAAGGGTATTCTGCGCCATTGACGATCTGCGCAATGATGCCTATACCCTCAGCCCGTCAGCGCGCAGTGCGGCCGTTGCCAGTGAGCGGGAGCACTTCATGGGAACACAGGCCAGGCTCGCTGATCTTTTCGCAGCAGCCTTGAATACGGCAGCGATAGAGCGCATAAAATCACGCGCCAGCGAAATCGGCTACAGTGAGGCGGTAGTCGAGCCTTTTCTCGAAGAGACAGGCACACTGGCGGGCTGGTCAATCCGCTTGACTCGCTAAACCAATAATACAGGACTAACTCGTGGACATTATCTCCGCCTTTGTAACCCTACTGTTCGTGATGGACCCTCTCGGCAATGTGCCGATTTTCCTGTCGGTCCTGAAAAACGTAGACCCTGCTCGGCGCCAGAAAGTGCTGGCACGTGAACTCCTGATTGCACTCGTGGTGTTGCTGTTGTTCCTGTGGGGGGGCTCGGCGCTGCTCGACTTGCTGGGGCTGCGGCAGGAATCGGTGAGTATCGCAGGGGCCATTATTCTGTTCCTGATCGCCATTCGCATGATCTTCCCATCGCCGTACGGGCTGATGGGCGACACACCTGACGGCGAACCCTTCATCGTCCCGCTGGCCATACCCATGGTGGCGGGGCCGTCGGCGCTTGCCATTGCCATGCTGTTGGTCACCAGCGATCCCGGGCGCATGCTGGACTGGACCGTAGCGTTGGTCGGCGCGTGGGCTGCCGCGGCGGTTATGCTGATGTCCGCACCCTTATTGCTCAAGGTTCTGGGTAACCGGGGCCTTATCGCCGTAGAGCGGCTGATGGGAATGGTGCTGGTGATGATTGCGGTGCAAATGTTCTTTGAAGGTGTAGAGGGCTTTCTACACCTCCAGAACTAGCCGGTTCTGAGCCCTCTTACTCGGGATAGACAAACTTCAAATTTACTGTGACCGGGACCGCGGTGCTAATGATGGCCAGGCTCGCTACCGCGCGCAGGGCTTCCACCCCGCCGTCAAGGGCGAAGTCAGCCGCACTCACGATCACCGGGCGGGCGCTAACAACACGCAGCGAACGCTTGGCGCCGGATACGACGACTGGCGCGGTCAGTTTCTTTTCCACCCCATGCAGGCTGACAGACAGCGGGATCTCGGTGCTAACGCTACCCCCATCGGCCACGGCCTCAAGAACTGCCGGGTCCACCAGGGCAGTGATCTGCGCGGTAGGGAATTCCGCGGTCTCAAACAAGAGCTCTCGCAGACGTTCGTCGCGGATCGGTATCAGCGTATTTACGCTATCGAGATTGATGGTCACACTCGCGTTCCCATCCGGGCCGATATAACCCATCAGGCTGTCGAAGCCATGCGTCTCTGCCACCGCGGCATTTTTAACCGAAATAAAATTGATGCTGGACTGACTATCGTCCAGCTCCCACTGGGCCAGAGCAGGGGTACTCATACCCACCACCACAGCAACAGCACCGAAAAACTTGCCGATTCCCTTCATCGCACACACCTCGTCTCAATTGTACTTCTGCCCCATCCTAACCGGCCGCCGTTAAAGGAGCCACGGCTGTCGCAGAATTGTCATATATTCGTAATTGCATATATATGGACGTCCATATATGATGCCCGAGAAATCGGAGAATGCCCATGGACCCACAGACGCTGTTCAAGTGCCTGGCGGACGAAACCCGCCTGAAGACCGTGCTGCTCATCAGGTCGGAAGACGAGCTGTGCGTGTGCGAATTGACTGAAGCACTGGAAGTAAGCCAGCCCAAGGTGTCGAGGCACCTCGCACAACTCCGGGATAGCGGCCTGCTGGCTACTCGCCGCGCAGGGCAGTGGATCTATTACTCGATCAATACCGAGCTGCCGGCGTGGGCCGCGGCGGTAATCGAGACCACCGCCAACCACAATGCCACTCTCACAAACAGATGCTGCAAGCGCCTGGAGAAAATGGGCGACCGCCCGGAACGCGACCAGAAATACTGTGGAGCAACTGTATGAAGCTGTTATATATCTGCACTCACAATCGCTGCCGCAGCATTATCGCAGAAGCAGTCACCCGCCAGTGGGGTGGCCCGCAGCTCGAAGCTCGCTCCGCCGGCAGCCAGCCATCCGGCGTTGTTCACCCCCTGTCGCTGAAATACCTTGCCGAAGCCGGCGCCAGCATCGACAGCCTGACCAGCCAGTCCTGGGATGAGCACAGCGTTTGGGCGCCTGACATCGTCATTACCGTCTGTGACCAGGCTGCCGCAGAATCCTGCCCCGTCTGGTTCGGCAATGCCATCAAGGTTCACTGGGGCCTGAGCGACCCCTCTCGCCTGGAGGGTAGCGAAGATGAGATAGCCGACGCCTTCCGCGCCACGATTGCCACGTTGAGGTCGCGGGTAGAAAAACTTGCCGCTGCCGACCCCGACTCGCTGGACACCGAATCACTACAGGCGCTGTTCGCCCAACTGGGAGCAAGCTGATGGGTATGTTTGAGCGCTATCTGAGCGTATGGGTAGCCCTTTGTATCGGCGCCGGCGTGCTGCTGGGCAACCTGTTCCCCGCAGCCTTCGCCACCGTGGCGAGCTGGGAGTACGCTCACGTCAATCTGTTGGTAGCCGTGCTGATTTGGCTGATGATTTACCCGATGATGATTCAGGTCGATTTCTCGGCAATCAAGGACGTTGGCAAGAAACCCAAGGGGCTGGCCCTCACGCTGGTCATCAACTGGCTGATCAAGCCCTTCACCATGGCCGCCATCGGTTGGCTGTTTTTCAAGGTGTTCTTTGCCAACTGGGTCGACCCTCAGACCGCCAGCGAATACATTGCCGGCATGATACTGCTGGGTGTGGCCCCGTGCACCGCCATGGTATTCGTCTGGAGCCAGCTCACTCAGGGTGATCCCAACTACACCCTGGTGCAGGTTTCAGTAAACGACATCATCATGATTTTTGCTTTTGCTCCCATCACCGCCTTTCTACTCGGGGTTAGCGATATCACCGTGCCCTGGGAAACACTGGTACTGTCAGTGGTGCTATATGTCGTGCTGCCACTGGTGGCGGGGTATCTCACCCGCCGGTTCCTGCACGATCAGGTTTCTGACTTCGTGCACAAGCTGAAGCCTCTCTCCGTGATCGGCCTGCTTGCGACCGTCGTGCTGCTGTTTGGCTTTCAGGCAGAGACCATCCTGGCCAAGCCCGAGCAAATTGTGCTCATCGCGATTCCCTTGCTGATCCAGACCTATGGCATTTTCTTCATCGCTTATCTGGCCGCAAAAAAAATGGCACTGCCCCACAACGTGGCGGCACCGGCGGCAATGATCGGCACCAGCAACTTTTTCGAACTGGCGGTGGCCGTGGCCATCTCCCTGTTCGGGCTGCACTCAGGTGCTGCCCTTGCCACCGTGGTTGGCGTACTGGTGGAAGTACCGGTCATGCTCTCACTGGTGAAATTTGCCAACAACACTCGCGACTGGTTTCCCGCCAATAACGCCTCCTGAATTGCGAACGAAAAACATGACTGATTCAAATACACTGCCGAATATCGCGCCTGATTGCCTCGAAGTCCCGAGTCAGGAACAACTGATACCCACCGAGCGCGCCACCCACGCGCCGCGTATCCTGCTGCTCTACGGATCTCTGCGAGAGCGCTCTTTTAGTCGCCTGGTGGTCGAAGAGAGCGCGCGCCTGCTGCAGGCAATGGGCTGCGAAACCCGCATCTTCAACCCCACCGGCCTGCCACTGCCGGACGATGGTGATGAGACTCACCCCAAGGTTCAGGAACTACGAGACCTTATGACCTGGTCCGAAGGGCAGTTGTGGTGCTCACCCGAGCGTCACGGCTCCATGACCGCCATCATGAAGGCCCAAATCGACTGGGTGCCCCTGAGCATTGGTGCTGTGCGCCCCACTCAAGGTAAAACCCTGGCGGTGATGCAGGTAGAGGGCGGCTCCCAGTCTTTCAACGTCGTTAACCAACTACGCGTGCTGGGCCGATGGATGCGGATGATCACTATCCCCAATCAATCGTCTGTAGCCAAGGCCTGGGGAGAGTTTGACGAGAATGATCGGATGAAGCCTTCGGGTTTTTACGATCGCATCGTCGACGTCTGCGAGGAACTGGTGAAGTTCACACTACTCACCCGGGATATCGCAGATCATCTGGTCGACCGATACTCCGAACGCAAGGAAACCGCCGAGGAACTGATGGCGAGGGTCAATCAAAGCTCCATCTAACGGGTTCACTAGGCTGCAGGCAGTGCTATGCTTGCCCTGATAAGCCGTGAAGGAGTCTGGACACATGTTGCACCGAAAGTTACCGCTCGCCATTAGCTTGGCTGGCCTGATCTTTGTCACTGGCTGCGGCGGTCCGGAACCCGAACCACCGCCTCCTTCATCGCGCCCGGTAAGGCTATTCACCGTTGAAGGCGGCTCAACAGAAGCCATTCGTTCTTTCCCAGGCCGGGTCGATGCGACCCAGCGAGCCGAACTTGCGTTCAGGGTGGGCGGCCAGCTACAGGAGCTGCTGATCAAGGAAGGCGACCTGGTGCAGGAGGGACAGGTGCTGGCCCGCCTCGACCCCACCGACTTCAACATTGTCCTCGAAGATCGTCAGGCCAGCTACGACAATGCGGTACGCAACTTCGAGCGGGGCAAGGAACTCATCGCCGACGGCAATATCTCGCGGGTCGATTACGATCGCATGGAAGCTGAATTCCGCACGGCCACAGCCGCGCTCTCAGCCGCCAGACAGGATGTAGATTACACCGTGCTGATGGCGCCTTTTACAGGGCGCATTGCCAGTCGCGCAGTAGAGAATTTTGAAGAGGTCGTTGCCCGCCAGACGGTGATTTGGCTACAAAATATCGACGAGCTCGACATCATCATTGACTTGCCGGAATCCGTAGTTCGCAATATTCGCGGGCCAGGTCGAAGCAAGGCGTCTGTCGGCGATGCCGAAACAGCCACCACTGTCCGCGCCCACGCCGTGTTCGAAGGTCACCGCGACACCCCCTATCCACTGCGGCCAAAGGAAATCGCCACCAAGGCCGACGAACAAACCCAGACCTTCCGCGCCACGTTCACCATGGATGCCCCGGATGAGTTTCCCCTGCTTCCCGGGATGACCGGCGACGTGGTCATGGACCTCAGCCATGCGGTCAACGCAACAGCGGTTAAATGGGTTCCAGTCCGAGCCGTTCAAGCGGACGAAGGACTCGCCCCGAGGGTATGGGTTCTCGATCCGGAGACTATGACCGTGTCCAGCAATCCAGTTGAAGTCGGTCGTATGTCCGGCAGTTCTATCGAGGTCACCAGTGGCCTGAACGGCGGTGAACAAATCGTCGCTGTCGGCGCCGCCTACCTGGCAGAGGGCATGCGGGTTACCCGTCTGGCCGAGACCGAGCAGGCGATCCCACGCGCCGACGACCCCCAGTGAACCGCGCCGGATACGAGGACGCTCTCCAATGAATATCGGTGAATACTCGGTTCGCAACAAGGTTACCTCCTGGTTGCTGGTCGTTATCATGCTTGGCGGCGGTCTCTTCGCCTTCAACAATATGGGCAAGCTTGAAGATCCCCCGTTTACCATCAAGTCAGCAAAGATCCTCACACCTTACCCTGGCGCCACCGCGCAGGAAGTACAGGATGAGCTGACCTACCACCTGGAAGATGCCATCCAGAAAATGCCGCAGGTGAAATGGATCAAGATGTCGGTTTCGCGACCCGGCCTCTCCGATATCCTCATCGACTTCAAGGATGAATACAAAGCCGAAGACCTGCCCAATATCTTTGACGAGTTGCGCCGCAAAATTGTCGATGTCACACCTAGCCTGCCACCAGGGGCACAGGCACCGATCGTTCTCGACGATTTCGGCGATGTGTACGGCATCTACCTGATGCTGCACGGTGAAGGCTATAGCTGGCGTGATCTCTACGACACGGCCGATAAAATTAAAAAGCAGCTGGTACTCGTCGATGGCGTGCGCAAGGTTGTTATCGACGGCGAGCAGCGTGAGGTGGTCTATCTCGATATTTCGCGCAGCCGCATAGCCGAGCTGGGCATTGACCTGGCCACAATTGCAGATGTGCTGGGCTCCCAGAATGTCGTCGTGGACGCCGGCAACGTAGCGGTAGGCAACGACTATCTTCGCTTCAGCCCTACAGGTGCGTTCCAATCGGTCCAGGAAATGGGCGACCTGCTGATCTCCTCCAGCGAGCGCCGCCTGATTCGCCTTAAAGACATCGCCACTATCACCCGCGCCTACGAAGAGGTGCCCAACAAAATCTATTACGTCAACGGTATGCCTGGATTAAGCCTGGGCATCTCCATGGCCGCAGGCCAGAACGTGGTGGATGTGGGCACAGAGGTGGGGCGCAGACTGCACGAATTGCAAACCATCATCCCGGCGGGCATGGATATCACCCCGGTCTATAACCAACCAGCGGAGGTCGACAAATCAGTAGGCGGCTTTATTCTCAGTGTTGGCCAGGCGGTCGCCATCGTAATCGTTGTTCTCCTGTTGTTCATGGGGCTACGCACCGGGATAGTGATCGGCGCTGTACTGCTGATCACAGTGGCTGGCACCCTGTTCATCATGGATATGTACGGCATAGAGCTACAGCGTATCTCGCTCGGTGCACTAGTAATTGCGCTGGGTATGCTGGTCGACAATGCGATCGTGGTCGCCGAGGGCATGCTGATCAGGATGAATGCGGGCCAGAGTCCTGAGCAGGCCGCCCGCGAAGCCGTCGGCAAGACTATTTGGGCCCTGTTGGGCGGCACGGCGATCGGCATTCTCGCCTTTTCGGCCATCGGCCTGTCCCCCGACAATACCGGAGAGTTCGCCAGCTCGCTCTTTTACGTAATCCTGATATCGCTGGCACTCAGCTGGATTACAGCGGTCAGCACCACCCCCCTGCTCTGTGCGCTACTGCTCAAACCCGACCCCGCCGCAGCAAACAAAGACCCCTATGGTGGAGGCCTGTTCCGCGCCTATCGCGGCCTGGTCGGCACTGCCGTCAACTTCCGCTGGATCACCCTGAGCGTGGTCGCCGGCCTGTTTGCTGCTGCGGTGGTGGGTTTCGGCAACGTCAAGAGTGGCTTCTTCCCCGACTCCAGCACACCGCTATTCTTTGTGGACGTATGGGAGCCAGAAGGCGTTGATATTCGCACTACCCGCGATGACACCCTCAAAGTCAGTGAATTTATCCGCCAGCAACCCGGCGTCGCTCAGACCACGTCTGTGATTGGCGGCCCACACCAGCGATTTACTCTGGTCTATGATTCGCGCGAACCGGCGCCGGTGTATTCGCAGATCATCGTGCGGACCGAGTCACTGGAACAGATTCCCGAGATATGGGCAGCAACGCAAACGTATATGCGCGAGCAAATGCCCTGGACAGACCCGATCATAAAAGCCATGCGGATAGGACCCGGCCGCGATGCCAAGATCGAGGCTAGATTCTCCGGCCCGGACCCTGAAGTGCTGCGTGAACTTTCCAGCAAGGCCCAGGCGATCATGCGCGCCGACAACTATTCCTCAGATGTGCGCGATGACTGGCGCGCCCCGGTCAAAGTAGCGACACCCATTTTCAACGAGCAGGTAGGCCGCCAGCTGGGCGTCAACAGAGAAACTCTCGGCGGTTTTCTCCGCTATGCCTTTGAGGGAGCACCGGTAGGTGTCTATCGAGATGGCATACGCCTGCTGCCGATTCAGCTGCGAGCGCCAGAGGAAGAGCGCGTCGACATCGATAACGTGCGCGATGTGCAGGTATGGAGCCCGGTGCTGGGCCGCTCCGTGCCTATGTCCCAGATCGTCTCGGGCTACGAGACACGTATGGAAAACGGCGTAATCCGCGGTCGCGACCGTATCCAGACCATTATTGCTTCATGCAACCCGAACGACGGCAATGCCACCGTCTTGTTTGAGCGCCTCCGGCCCCAGATCGAGGCAATAGAGCTTCCTGCCGGATATTCTCTTGCCTGGGGTGGTGAGTATGAAGATTCGGTGAATGCGCAGAAGGGCCTGGGAAAATCTCTCCCCGTTGGCTTCCTGCTGATGATACTCACCAGTATTTTCCTGTTCGGCAAACTGCGCCAACCGACGATCATCTGGCTGACTGTGCCGCTGGCAATCGTCGGCATAACTGCGGGGCTGTTATCGACAGGTGGCGCCTTCGACTTCATGTCCCTGCTGGGAGCACTCTCTCTGGTGGGCTTGTTGATCAAGAATGCCATTGTGCTGATCGAAGAAATCGACCAGCAGATAGACGAAGGAAAAGAAGGCTACGAGGCGATTCTGGATTCAGCCGTCAGCCGTATGCGACCGGTCATGCTCGCAGCGGCCACCACTATTCTGGGGCTGATTCCACTGCTCAGCGACGTGTTCTTTGTGAACATGTCAGTGACGATTATGGCTGGCCTGGGCTTTGCTTCACTGCTCACCCTGGTGGTGGTGCCTACCCTCTACGCTATCTTCTTTCGCATCCACCAGGAGCAGCGCGACGGGTAAGCCTGGCCGGAGCTAGATAACTTCGGCGAGGGCGCCTTTAGCCTCAAGCCAGGCTTTGCGGTCAGAGGCGCGCTTTTTGGCCAACAACATGTCCAGCATGCTGTTGGTATCGTCGCCAGCGTCCAACACCAGCCGCACCAGGCGACGGGTATCAGGATCCATCGTGGTTTCGCGCAGCTGCAATGGGTTCATCTCACCCAGGCCCTTGAAGCGTTGCACATTAACTTTGCCGCGCTTTTTCTCGGCCTCGATACGATCGAGCACACCCTGCTTCTCTGCCTCGTCGAGGGCATAATAGACTTCCTTGCCCACATCGATACGATACAGCGGTGGCATGGCGACGAACACGTGGCCGGCTGCCACCAGGCTGCGGAAGTGACGCACGAACAACGCGCATATCAGGGTAGCGATGTGCAGACCATCCGAATCCGCATCCGCGAGAATGCACACTTTGTGGTAACGCAGGCCGGACAGATCATCCGAGGCAGGGTCGATGCCCAGCGCCACAGAAATATTGTGCACCTCCTGGGAGGCCAGAATTTCCTGTGAATCCACTTCCCAGGTATTCAGGATCTTGCCGCGCAGCGGCAGAATCGCCTGAAACTCTCGATCGCGGGCCTGCTTCGCCGAGCCACCCGCGGAATCACCCTCAACGAGGAAGAGTTCACCGCGAGTCGGGTCGTCACCAGAACAGTCCGCCAGTTTACCGGGCAGTGCCGGGCCAGCTGTCACTTTCTTACGCACGACCTTTTTCGCGCTGCGCATGCGGCTCTGGGCATTGTTAATGCACATCTCCGCGAGTTTTTCCGCTTCTTCAGTGTGCTGATTCAGCCACAGGCTGAAGGCGTCCTTGGCTACACCTGAAACGAACGCGGCCGCCTCGCGAGAGGACAGTCGCTCTTTGGTCTGGCCGGAGAACTGGGGGTCTTCCAGCTTGGAAGAGAGCACGTAACAACAGCGATCCCAGATATCGTCCGGCGTGAGCTTCACTCCCCGGGGCAACAAGCTGCGCAGCTCACAGAAATCGCGCATCGCATCCAGCAGACCCGTGCGCAAACCATTCACGTGGGTGCCGCCCTGTGCGGTGGGGATCAGGTTGACATAGGACTCGGTAATTACCTCACCGCCCTCTGGCAACCATTGAACCGCCCAGTCGACCCCTTCGGTGGAGCCGGCAAAACTGCCGGTAAAGGGCTCTTCCGGAATCGCCGGGAAATCTATCGTGGAGTCGGCCAGGTAATCCGTCAGGCCGTCTTCGTAGTACCACTCCTCGGTCTCACCCTTCTTCTCGTCCTTGAACTTGACCCGCAGGCCAGGACACAGCACCGCTTTGGCACGCAACACGTGCACCAGGCGGGAGACAGAGAAATTTACCGAATCAAAGTACTCGGGATCCGGAGTGAACTTTACAGTTGTACCGGTATTTCGCTTGCCACAGCTGTCGATGACTTCCAGGTCGGAGGTCTTCTCACCACCAGAGAACGCTATCTGGTGGACATTGCCATCGCGTTTGATGGTCACGATCAATTCATTGGACAGGGCATTGACTACAGAAACCCCAACACCGTGCAGGCCGCCCGAGAACTGGTAGTTCTTATTGGAGAATTTGCCGCCGGCATGCAGCGTGGAGAGAATTACTTCCACCCCTGGCTTACCTTGCTCCGGGTGAATATCCACCGGCATGCCGCGGCCATTGTCCGAAACGGACACAGAGCCGTCCTTGAACAACACGACCTCGATCTGGTCGGCATGGCCGGCGAGGGCCTCGTCGACACTGTTGTCGATGACTTCCTGAGCCAGGTGATTGGGCCTGGTGGTGTCAGTGTACATACCCGGGCGCTTGCGCACGGGTTCTAGTCCGGTGAGGACTTCGATATCTTCGGCGTTATATGAACTCATTATGGTGTTGCTTGATACTACTTGAGGAAATGACCGGGTTCATCGCATTGTACATGAGGGAAAGGTCAGCGGAGGGAACTCAGGAGATATTTTTTGCTGCCTCGGGGATTGTTCCCTGTCGCGGGATTTAGTCGAGATAGCCATCTGATTCGAGGTCGACGTACAGCTCCTCCTCGATACGCGACACCGCCGAATCAATACGGCCATCACTGTGCAAGTCGAGCCAGCGATAGCCTGGCGGCATTCCGTCAGCCTGAAATTCCACACTCTCAGGCGCAAACTGGACACAGGTCGAAGGCGAAGCCATCAGCCGCACTGGGCCCCGCTCCTGCTCAATTTCCTGATGAACATGACCCCACAAAACACCGCGCACACAATTGAAACGCTCAATGAGAGCCCAGAATGCAGCAGCGTCTTCGACCATCTGTTGATCGATCCAGGCACTGCCAATGGAGACAGGCTGATGATGCAGGCAGAGCAGGCTGTGCAAGCCTGCGGATTCTGCCCGTCCCAGCGCCTGTTCCAACCGCGCCAGCTCAGCCGCACCGAGGCGCCCTCCCACTTCCCGCGGTATCTGAGAGTCGAGCATCAGAATTTGCCAATTCCCTGCCCGAATCTCACCGATGAGGCGATCATCGCTGCGCGCCGCGGCCAGCATCTGACCACGGTCATCGTGATTACCCGGCAACCAAAAATGAGGCGCGGGCAGCGCCTCGAAATAGGTTTCCAGCCGCTCGTAGGCTTCAAGAGCTCCCCTGTCAGAAAGATCACCGGTGCCGAGAACCAGATCAATCTGGTCTCGCTCCCGCAACACCTTGCGGATCACCGTCTGCAGGGATTCATCGGTATTCATGCCCAGGAGTGTGCCGCCGCGCTGCTGGCAGAGATGCACATCGGTGAGCTGAACCACGCGAACCACGTCGGTTGCAGGTTGCACGTTGGCGATAGAGACGGGATTGGTCATTGTGCTAACTAGGCGCCGGAGTTTCCGACCGCCAGCGGTGCGGCACTGAGGCCGTTGCCGAGGCAGTGATCCAGCCAATCGGCGAGAAACCGATTCTGCTGGGACTTCTCGTCTTGCTGGAACATCTGTTCGTTGGGGTACTCGTAGCGCCCCTGAATTCGACGATGCGATTGGAAGCTGCCCACCTCGAGCATGCCGGCATCGTGATAGGCACGCACCTCAATTCTAAGGCGCCCCAGCCACTGCGCCTGGGCATGCTGCTGGTGAATGCAAAAAATCGTGGTGTAACGGCAACGCTCGGTGACCTCGAGGCGCACTGTCGCGGGTCCGACCATGAATTCGCGGTTATTACTGCTCTCATAGTCCGGAAACAAGCGTAGAAGCCGCGCATAGTTCGCCTCACAGATGGCGTGAAGCTCTGCGAGATTTAACCTGAACTGTTTGCTTTTGGCAGCATGCACGACGGGCTAACCTTTTTTCACCTTGCGACGAATCCCCTGTTGGGTGCGATCTATGTCATGGACCTGCCGGCAGTGTACCACTTATGATAGCCGTGACTACGGCCATTTTGGGCGGCAGTTCACACAATGCAAGGAACCCTTGCGACTGCTAAACTCTCTCACAGCTTTTGTCAGCATGACCTTTATAGAGGAAGGAATATGAAACGGACTGGAGTGGCGCTAATCGCGCTGACACTCTACACGGCATCGATGGGCGCAAGCGCGGAATCACTGCGCGACATCTACGAACTCGCCCTCGCAAACGACGCCCAACTCAAGGCTGAGGAAGCCATTTATCTGGCCAACAAGGAAAATGAAGCCCTCGGCCTCTCCGGCCTGCTGCCTCAAATTGGAGCCAGCTACGCCCGTTCCGGTTCCGACACCGACACCGACTCCGAAAGCCTCACCGTAGATAATGGCGGGATCGCCACAATTGCCTCTACCACCAGCACCAATACCTATACGGATGCCTTTACGGTCTCTCTCAACCAGCCGTTGTTCGACCTGCCGGCATGGTTCAGCTTTAAAGCGGGTAAAGAGCTATCCAAGCAGGCGGAGGCGACATTCGCCGGCAATCAACTCAACCTGATTGTGCGTACGGTCAATGCCTACCTCGAAGTCTTGCGCGCCCACGACAACCTGACTGCGTCAATCGCCGAGGAGAAAGCCTTTGAACGCCAGCTGGAACAGACCCAGCAGCGCTTCGAAGTCGGCCTCATCGCTATCACCGATGTCTACGAGGCGCAGGCCGCTTACGACCTCTCCCAGGTCAATCGGATCGTCGACGAAAACGATGTCGCCGTGGCCCTGGAAAGACTTTCAGTCCTCACCGGCCAGACGCACTCCAGCCTCAACATCCTGCAGGAAGATTTCGAGCCCAACCCCCCCGAGCCCAACGATCGCTCTGCCTGGGTAGACTTCGCCTTGCAGAACAATTTTTCCCTGAAAGCAGCCGAGTACGGCGAGGAAGCAGCGCGCCAGAATTCAAAATCCGCGGCTACCGGCCACGCTTTCAAAATCTCGGGCAATTACAGCTATTCCGACAGCGAGACAGATGGCTCACGCACCATCGACCCCGCCACTGACTTCCTGAGCCCCCCTTATAACGCGACTGATGGAGACTCCTGGTCGGTCAACCTTAGCCTGCCGCTCTACACCGGCGGAGCGGTCAGTGCCAATCGCCGCCAGTCTGCTCAGGAATTCAACGCTGCGCGGGAGCAGCGCATCAATCTGAGCCGCAACACAGTCACCAATACGCGCTCATTGCATATGACCGTGAACAGCAATATCAGCCGGGTAAAAGCGCGTAAGCAGAGCATCGTGTCCTCCAAAAGTGCGCTTGATGCCACCCAGGCGGGCTACGAGGTGGGCACCCGTAACGTTGTCGACGTGTTGAACGCACAACAAACGCTCTATTCCGCAGTGCGCGATTACGCCAACAGCCGCTATGACTACATCTACAGCATGCTGCTGCTGAAGGAGCAGGCAGGCCTGTTAAGCCCTGAAGATATCTACAGTCTTGATGCCTACCTGGAGGTGCCACCGGCACCTACCGCCAGCGAAAGCGAGTAACTTTCAGACCCGGCGCCTATTCAGGCGTCGGTTACTTTCCGATCTACAATCTCGATAAGGCGGCCCAGAGCGCCTCGATTCCCGGCCACCACTGCCTCCCCGGCCGAGCCCATCGCTGCCAGAGCCTCCGGCGCAGCCAGTAAGTCACAGAGACAATCAGCCAGACTCGCCCCGTCGGGGACCTGGCGCATACCACCGGCCGCCGTTAGCAGCGCAGTGATCTCACTAAAATTAAACATGTGCGGGCCGCTCACCACGGGCACTCCCCAGGCAGCCGCTTCAAGCACATTCTGGCCACCGTGTTCTATAAAACTACCGCCAATCACTGCAATTGACGCTGTCCCGGACAGCAAACGCAGCTCGCCCATGGTGTCCCCGAGGTAGACATCACTGTCGGGGCCGGGCAATTGACCGGAGGAACGACGCACCGCCTTGTAGCCGCGCTGGTTGCACAAGTTATAGACACTGTCGAAGCGCTCGGGATGGCGCGGCACCAGCAGCAACATCGCACCTGGATGGCTTTCGCGCACGGCTAGCAGGGCATCCAGCAAAATTTCATCCTCCCCAGGATGAGTGCTGGAGCCGAGGATGATCGGCGTCCGCTGCAAGGCCGCACGCAATGCCCCGGCTTCGGCGCGCAAATCACGCCCCAGCTCGATATCGAATTTGATACTCCCGGTGAGATGCAGCGCATGGGCAGGCAGGCCCAGCGCCACGAAGCGCTCGCCGTCTGTCTGGGATTGGCAGGCAACAAGATCAAGTTGCAGCAACATCTGGCGAGTCAGACCGGCAACACGCCCATAACCACGCGCGGACCGGGCGGAGAGCCGCGCGTTCGCCAGCACGACCGGGCAGTTATTGCGCCGGGCATGGTGCAGCAGATTAGGCCAGAGCTCGGTCTCCATAATGACCAACAAACCGGGCTGGACGCGCGCATAAAATCGCGCCACTGCGCCGGGCATATCCCAGGGCGAATAGACGTGGAAGACCCGTTCACCAAACAGAGATCGCACTCGCTCAGACCCGGTGGGCGTCGTGGTGGTAACAACGACATCATGCCCGGGGTACTCGTGAAGCAGGTGCTCTATCAATGGCGCCGCCGCAAGAGATTCTCCCACGGATACCGCATGCACCCAGATTGCCGGACGAGCCAAATCCGCACGCGCCGGAATCAGGCCGAAACGTTCAGCCAGCCGCAGGCGATAGGCCGGCGCATGGCGCGAACGCAACAACATGCGCAGCAGAATAAACGGTAACAACAGGTAGAACACGGCGCTATACAGGTAGCGCATGGAACACTCCAACGTCCACAATGTGACAAGGATAACGCCTGTAGCCCACAGCTGACCACCGCCAGATTCGACAGCCTGCACGGGCGATTCAAGTTATAATCGCGTTTTCGTTTTTCGAGGAGCGGGCATGACCGCGCCGGTACTACAACCTGACATCGCCATTATTGGCGGCGGCATCGCCGGCCTCTGGACCCTGTGCCAGTTGCGCAATGCCGGCTATCAGGCGGTGTTGTTCGAACAGGAAGCACTCGGCAGCTACCAGACCATCGGCTCTCAGGGGATGATCCACGGGGGCATAAAGTACGCCCTGTCCGGCGCCCTGAGTGGTAGTTCCGAGACGATCTCAAATATGCCCGCCGTTTGGCGCGAGTGCCTCGCGGGTCGAGGAAAAGTGGACTTGCAAGGCTGTGAAGTACTGAGCGAAGACTTCTACCTCTGGTCACACACGGGCCTCACTTCCCGGGTTGGCTCCTTTTTCGCGAGTAAACTATTGCGCGGCCGCGTAGACCGGCTTACCCCCAGCGAGTACCCGCCCGTGCTTGCCAACCCCGCTTTCAAGGGCCAGGCGTATCGACTGATCGACCTCGTACTGGACGTACCATCCCTGATCACGACTCTGGCGAACCAGGCCAGCGACGCTATTTTCAAGATCGATTGGGACGAGAGCAGCCTGGAGAACGACAATGGCATGGCTGTTATTCGCACGCCGGTGGCAGAGGTTCGCCCGGCGCAACTGATCCTCAGCGCAGGTGCTGGCAATGAAGCCCTGGTACAGGCGCTAGGCGGTTCTGAGCCGGCGATGCAGCGCCGACCCCTGCAACAGATACTCGTCAAACACGAATACCCGGAACCGTTCTACGGCCACTGCACAGGCGCGAGCGCCAGCCCGCGCCTGACCGTCTCCAGCCATCGTACAGCCGCCGGAGAACCCGTCTGGTACCTGGGGGGAGACCTCTCCACCGAGGGCGCTGATTGGGAACCCGAAAAATTGATCAACCTCGCCAAGCGCGAACTGGACGAACTCCTGCCCTGGATCGACTTCGGCCACTGCGAGTGGCGCAGCATACGCCTCGATCGCGGTGAACCGCGCCAGTCCGCGCTGCTGCGGCCCGACTCGGCCTATGTCGGCCCTGTGGACACTACCGAAAACGCGCTCGTCGCCTGGCCGACCAAGCTCACTCTGAGCCCCGACCTCGGCAATGAAGTAGAGCAGGCTCTGGCGTCCCGCGACATGCGCCCGGGGCCTGTATGCGACCTGGCAGCATTGTCAGCACTGGGGCGCCCGCCGATAGCCCAACCATTGTGGGATACCTTGTTCGCATGAGCTGGCTTAGAGAATTGGGTTCAACAGGTATCCAGATAAGTGCACTCGGCCTCGGCACCGTCAAGCTGGGACGCGACGAGGGCGTAAAGTACCCCAGCGGATTTACGATTCCAGACGACCGTCAGGCCACGGAACTGCTGGCCCAGGCCCGCGACCTCGGCATCAACCTTATCGACACCGCACCGGCCTATGGCAACAGCGAAGAACGTCTGGGGCAGCTATTGGCAGGGCAGCAACAGGACTGGGTTATCTGCTCCAAGGTGGGCGAGGATTTCTCAGACGGTCAATCCCACTTCGACTTCACCCCGGAACACACGCTAATCTCCATCGAGCGCAGCCTGGCACGCCTGGGCGTTGACGCTATCGACATTGTCTTGATTCACTCCGATGGCAACGACATGCGGATTATTGAGGAATTGGGAACGCTGGAAGCTCTGGCCGAGCTGAAGTCGCGTGGGCTGATTCGAGCATTTGGCATGTCGACCAAGACCGTGGCTGGGGGCCTAGCGGCGGTCGAGAAATGCGACGCGGTGATGGTGACCTACAACCTCGCCCAACAAGAGGAGGCCGAAGTATTGACGGCCTGCGCGGCGATGGGCAAAGGCGGGCTGATCAAAAAGGCGCTGGCCAGCGGGCACCTGGCTGATGTACGGGACCCAATCAAGGCTTCCATGGATCTGGTATTCCGGCACGCCGGCACCAGCGCTGCGATCGTCGGCACGATCACTCCGACCCACCTGGCCGCCAACGTCGCCGCCGCCCGCAGCGCACTGGAATAGCGCTCAGCTATCTTGCTGAATCTGTTTGACGATGGCGGTAGTCGACAGGTTTTCTATCACACCCAACACTCTTACCTCGCCGCCATAACCCTCGACGATTTCCCAACCGACGACTTCTTCCTTACCCGAATAGTCGCCACCTTTCACCAGAATGTCCGGCTTGAGTGCTTCCAGCAGCTGCCGGGGAGTGTCGTCCTCGAAGCAAACCACCCAGTCCACGGATTCCAGACCAGCGAGAACAGCCATGCGGCGGTCCTCGGGATTAATAGGTCGCCCTGAACCCTTCAAACGCTTAACCGAAGCATCGCTGTTCACAGCCACTACGAGTCGGTCACCCTGCTGGCGCGCCTGCTCCAGGTAGCTCACATGACCGGCGTGAATAATATCGAAACAGCCGTTGGTGAAAACGACCCGCTCACCCTGGCTGCGTGCATCCGCCATCGCAATCTGGAGCTGCTCCAGCGTCACCGCCCCTCGCTCGGAGCCCTGCTCCTGCTGCACCGCACGGCGCAACTCCGGCGCACTGACAGCTGCCGTACCCAACTTGCCAACGACTATGCTCGCCGCCACATTGGCGAGCCCCACCGCCTGCGGCAAATCTGCCCCTGCGGCGACCGCTGAGGCCAGTGTCGCGATCACCGTGTCACCGGCACCTGTTACATCAAACACTTCCCGAGCACGGGCCGGCAGATGCAGCTCCTCTTCCCCGGGGCGGAGCAACGTCATTCCATGTTCTCCGCGGGTCACAAGCAGGGCCGACAGTTCCAGTTCGTTCATCAAGGTCTCGCCTCGAATCACCAATTCCGCCTCGCTGGGGCAGTGCCCGACCACCGCTTCAAACTCGTGCAGGTTGGGCGTAAGTAAAGTCGCACCCCGGTAGCGGGCAAAGTCGGTCCCTTTCGGATCAACCAGCACCGGCACCCCTGCACTGCGCGCGGCAGCAATCAGGGGAGCGGGCTCAGACAGCGCGCCCTTGGCGTAGTCAGAGAGCACCAGGGCCCCGCAGTGTTGCAACTGCATCTCCAGCCCCTCGCTCAACGAATGGCCACCGGCGGCGAGATCAGCTTCTTCAAAATCGAGCCGGATCAGCTGCTGATGGCGGCTGATAACGCGCAATTTGGTGATGGTCGGAGCGCTGGCGACCCTGGTGAATGAGCAATCGACACCCGCACCGGTCAACATATCCTGCAGCGAATCCGCAGCTTCGTCGGCCCCGGTATATCCGCTAAGCTGAGCAGCAGCGCCCAACGCAGCAATGTTCAGTGCCACGTTTCCAGCGCCGCCCGGGCGATCCTTGATCTGCTCCACCTTCACCACAGGCACGGGCGCTTCTGGTGAAATACGGGAGGTGCCGCCTTCCCAGTAGCGGTCGAGCATGATATCCCCCAGCACCAGCACGCGGGCCTGGTCGAATCGGGGCATCTCGAGTTTCATCGGCTATTCCTTGGTTTGGCATCTTGCTTGGTATTGGCCGCATGATACCACGCTCACGGCCTTGCCTTGACCGGACAAACGGGCTACTTTGCCCTGCCCCAGAAGGACCAGAGAAGATGATTCCAGACCTGCCCAGCGACATCGACGAGATCAAGGGCTTCCTCGCCCAGGACGAGGCCCAAGCACTGTACCAACACGCCCTCGCCGAGAGCACCAAAGGCCCGGTGTTGGAAATTGGCAGTTACTGCGGCAAGTCCACTATCTACCTCGGCCTGGCCTGCCGTCAGCACGACGGCACCGTTTTCGCGCTGGACCATCACCGAGGCTCGGAAGAGCACCAACTGGGTGAATTCTTCCACGACCCGGACCTCTACGATGGCGGCGAAGGCCTGGTGGATACGTTCCGAGAGTTTCGGCGCAACATCAGCAAGGCGGGCCTGAACGACACGGTTGTGCCGGTAGTCGCAGGCTCAGAAGCCGCGGCACGGCACTGGCAGACACCGCTGGCGATGGTCTTCATCGACGGCGGCCACAGCCTTGAAGCCGCCCTCACCGACTACCGCTGCTGGACGGCACACCTGATCCGCGGCGGCATTCTGGCGATCCACGATCTGTTCGACGACGCCCATGCGGGAGGCCAGGCACCTTACGCGGTGTACCGTATGGCCAAGGCATCGGGGCTCTTTGAGGATCTTGGGCAGGTTAATACGCTGGGGCTATTACGCCGGCTGTAGAAGCATAGAAGTTTCTGACCAGCCGGATTAAGCGCTACGCGGTCTGAACGTAGCGATAAAACTAATCTGCCTTGGAGATACGCTCTTCCGTTTCGGAATCGACACCGAGAAGTTGGATAGAGCAGAATAGACCTGAAGCGGCAGTGTGCCCGGTCAGGGCATCGGCGGCCAACAAGATAGCGCCGGCCGTCCAGGTGGGTTTCTCGTCCGGCCACAGCAAGTCTTCGACCATCTGATAACCCGTCCAGTATGAACCGTCTTCCAGACGCCACTGGTGCAACCAGCTGTAGACCTCTACTGCGCGAGCGTGATCGCCGGCAGCGAGCAGGGCCATAACCAGTTCGCAGGATTCCGCGACCGTAACCCAGGGCTCATCAGATACACAGCGGCAACCCAGGCCCTTCTCGACAAACTCGTCCCAGCGCGCAGCCAGGCGGGCTTTAGCGTCTTTGCGCGGCAGCACGCCAGTCAGTACCGGATAGAACCAGTCCATGGAATAGCGGGCCTTGCTCTCCCACGTGCGGTCAAACCGCTCGGGCTTATGCCGCAGGGCGTGCCCCAGGCTCTCGCGCGCAGTGAGCCAGTGCGGGCGGTCTTCGCCCAGCGTGTAGGCAATGTTGTGCGCGCACTCGAGGCTTTTGTAAATCGAACTGCAACCGGTGACAAGCGCGTCGTTCTTGGGCTTGCCGTCGGCATCCACGGCCCAGTGAATGTCGCCGTGTTCCGTCTGCAGCGCCAGAACAAAACCGATAGCCTTGTCGACCATGGGCCACATGGCGCGCAGGAAATCGCGGTCCTGGGCAATCAGGTAGTGGTGCCAGATACCAGCGGCGATATAGGCGACAAAGTTGGTCTCGCGACGCTCGGCATTGTCCACCTCTTCACCGCGATAGGATGCCCACCAGCTGCCGTCCACTAGCTGCATGCTGTACAGCCATTCGTAGGCGCGACGAGCCGCAGCGTATTCACCGCCTATAGAGAGCCCCATGGCTGCTTCAACGTGATCCCAGGGGTCAGCGTAACCGCCTTCAAACCAGGGGATTTCACCGCCAGCCTGCTGGGTCTCAAGAATGAACTCAACCGTGGGTCGCAGAAATTCCGAGGGGAACAACCCCCGGGTCAGATACAGGCCGCTCACGAGCTGAGCTCCTTGCGGAAATACATCACCACACTTTTCCCCATCAGCGGATTCATCAGTTTTTCCGCCCCTCGGGTCAGCGCCGGCTGCTCCATCAGGTCCCATACCAGCAGGCGGTGGTACTGTTTCACCAACCAGTTATCATCCTGGTTCTTCCAGAACAAACACTTCAGCCACCAGAAGGGGGCGTGCAGGGCGTGGGCCCAATGGCGGTGATAGCGTGCAAAGCCGAGCTGCTCGACGTCTTCGCGCAATTCACTGGCCCTGAATATTCGAATGTGTCCGCCCGGTGTGTTGTAGTAACCCTCACTAAGGGCCCAACAAATCTTCTCGGGCCAACGGCGCGGGACGCTGGCACAAAACAGGCCACCCGGCTTCAGCACCCGTTGTATTTCCGCCAGTGCGCCACGGTAGTCCGGAATATGCTCCAGCACCTCGCTGCAGATCACTTTGTCGAAGGTATTGTCGGCGAATGGCAGTTCCAGAGCGTTTGCCGAAGAGAGGCCAAAAGACTTCGCGTCGTTGTCCGGCTCGGCAAAGGGATGAAATTTTTCCTGGGTCGTTTTCAAGTCATCCAGACTCAGGTCGACACCCACGGAGTGAACATCCGCTTCGACATAAGCGGAAATCACATGGCGGCCCTCGCCACAGCCAAGGTCCAGAACCCTATCGCCTGGCGTCAGGGGGAAATGTTCGAAATCAACGGTCTGCATTCAGTACTTCTCGGTAATAGGCTGTCATCTCGCGCGCGCAAACCTGCCAGCAAAATTTCTCGTCAATGCGGGCTCTGCCCTGCTCACCCAGCTGCGCCCGGCGATCTGGATCCTGCAGCAGCTCATCGATGGCCTGAACCATCGCGTCAACATTCTTCACCGGAACAATAACTCCAGCATCACCCACGACTTCTGGCAATGCACCACCGTCGGTGGAGACGACCGGCACGCCACAGGCCATGGCTTCGCCGGCAGGCAGTCCGAAACCCTCGTAAACCGAGGGAACAACTGCCACGGAAGCCTCGGCATAGTAACGGACCATCTGCTCGGTACTGATACCGCTGACAAACTGGATTTTGTCTTCGAGATTCAGGCGCTTTACCAACTTCTCTGTCTTGCCGCCAGGTAGCGGCTTGCTCACCAGCAACAGCTCCAGCTCGGGGTATTTCTCCAGTAATTTCGCGTAGGAGCGAATCAGGTAACGCGTCCCTTTCAGGGGAGCATCGGCACTACAGGTGGCCATAAGGCGCAGTGGGCGGCGCTCTATGTCTGGCATCGGCCGAAACATATCGGTGTCGATGCCGTTGTAGACGAGGCTGATGCCGGCAGGCTGCAGCCCGAAATCCCGGGCAATGTCCTGGCGGGAACAATCAGACACTGTCACCACGTTGTGCAGTTGTTTGACCACCTTCTTCTGCATATTGAGAAAGGAGTGCCAACGGCGGATCAGGGTGCGCTCCCAGGCAGTGCGCGCCGCAGAGAGGGCAATTCGCAAATCACTGGTGATCGGATGGTGCACCGTGGTCACCAATGGCAAGCCCATTTTCTGCAGTTCCAGCATGCCCCAGCTGAGGCTCTGGTTGTCGTGGATCAGGTCGTACTCACCGCCATGCTCTTTCAGGTACTTCACTGCGCGCCGCCCAAAGGTATAGGGCTCGGCAAAACCACCGGTCAGTTTGCTGGTCCACTCCATAATGTTGGTCATGGACTTCAGGTGGTGTGGCCGCAGCGATAACAGTCCATTTTCGAACAAATCGAGGCTGGGCAGTTCAATCAGGCGTACCCGCGGATCGAGGTGCGGGTAGGGCGGGCCGGAAATGACGTCCACAGAATGTCCTGCGTCGACCAGGCCTTTACTCAGGTAGCGCAAATAAACGCCCTGACCACCGCCGTGAGGCTGGCTACGATAACCGAGCAGGGCGATGCGCAAGGGCTTGCCCGGAACGGCGGCAGGTGCTGCTGCAACACGTGGTTGAGCCTCTGCGGGTAGTGTTTCGACTTGCCTGATGGGGTGTTCCTCTTACGACTTTCGGGGGGCTTATTCAGACGGGCATGGCTGGCGCTTTGCAGCTCTGTGCATCGACCGGCGGTTCCAGCACCTGAATACGCCGGCAAAGGGGCTAGATTTTAAGCACCAAGTGGTCAAAAATCCACCCCCCTGTACGGCCGTACAGTCTTTCCGGCAAGTTAAGCAGCGCGGCCGCAATGCCGCTATAATCGCCATCTTTGCCAGTTTGAAGACAAGCGTTATGAGCACTACCCCCTACAAGGGCATTATTCTCGCGGGCGGTTCGGGTACCCGCCTCCATCCTCTCACCAGCACCGTCTCCAAGCAGTTGATGCCGGTTTACGACAAACCGATGATCTACTACCCGCTTGCAACATTGATGCTGGCGGGCATCCGCGACATTCTGGTGATTACCACACCACGGGACCAGGCGGCCTTCGCCGACCTGCTGGGCGATGGCTCGAAATGGGGCATCAATATCAGCTACCAGGTGCAGCCAAGCCCGGACGGCCTGGCACAGGCATTTATCCTCGGTGAGGAGTTCATCGGCGACAGCAGGGTTGCCCTCGTACTCGGCGATAACATCTTCTACGGCGGTGGTTTCACCCTGAAACTGAAGAGCGCGGCGCAACGCGACTCCGGGGCCTCGGTGTTCGCCTATTACGTCCAGGACCCAGAGCGCTACGGCGTCGTCAGCTTCGATGCTGATGGGGTGGCACAGGACATCGAAGAGAAACCGGCTGAGCCCAAATCCCACTATGCGGTTACCGGCTTGTATTTTTACGACAATGACGTCATCGAAATTGCCAAGAGCATCGAGCCCTCACACCGCGGAGAGCTCGAGATCACCGACGTTAACAAGGTCTATATGGCACGGGGCGACCTCAAAGTGGAAGTCATGAGTCGCGGCAGCGCCTGGCTGGACACGGGAACCCACAATTCGCTGCTCGACGCGGCCAACTTTGTGCGCGTTGTCGAAGAGCGCCAGGGCCTGAAGATCGCCTGCCCCGAAGAAGTGGCGTTTCGTATGGGTTTCATCAGCGAGGAGCAGTTATTGGCCCTCGCGGCGCCGCTGGAAAAAAGCGGTTATGGCCTGTACCTGAAAAGCCTGCTCAATGAACAGGGGGTGGTGTTCCATGAAGTTTGAATCAACCCCGCTCGAGGGCGTATACCTGGTCACGCCACAGGTGTTTGGCGATGAGCGCGGCTTTTTTCTGGAGAGCTGGAGCGCGGCGACATTCCGCGACGAGGGCTTTGACCTCAAATTTGTACAAGACAATCACTCCCGCTCCGCCCGCGGCATCCTGCGCGGCATGCACTACCAGCGAGAACACACTCAGGGCAAGCTGGTGCGAGTGACCGTAGGTGCGGTCTATGACGCCGTGGTCGATATGCGCCACGACTCACCCACGGTGGGCCAGTGGTACGGAGTGGAGCTGAGTGCAGAGAATCACCAGATGCTGTGGGTCCCACCTGGCTTTGCCCACGGCTTCTACGTCTTGTCAGACTTCGCTGACTTTCAATACAAGTGCACGGACATCTACCATCCAGCCAGTGAGATTTCACTGGCCTGGGATGATCAACGCGTAGGAATTGAGTGGCCCATTCCCGCGGGAGAAAAGCCACAGCTATCCGGTAAGGATGCTGCAGGGCTGGTTTTTGCAGAAGCGCCGCTTCTGTAACAGCAACGCGCAGCTTATTCAGCTGCGCTAGTTCTTAAGTAGCGGCCGCCACCAGCTTTCATTGGATAGATACCAATCCAGGGTCTTGGCCAGGCCTGTTTCAAACGTTTCGGCGGGCGAATAACCGAGCTCCCCATTAATTTTCGAGGCATCGATCGCGTAGCGCCAATCGTGGCCGGCGCGATCTTCGACAAACGCAATCAGGTCCCGGGCACTTTTGCCACTCGCCTGCGGTGCATCCGGAAAGCGCACGGAGAGGGAGGGGTCAGCCGCAAAGCGTGCATCAAGCTGATCACACAGCAGCTGAACGATATCCAGGTTGTTCCACTCATTGTTGCCGCCGATGTTGTAGGTCTCACCTACAACACCATCGAGTATCACTTTCTCAATACCGCGACAGTGGTCCGCAACATACAGCCAATCACGAATATTACTGCCATCGCCATACACTGGCAGGGGCAGGCCGCGCAGGATATTCGTCAGACACAAGGGAATCAGCTTTTCCGGGAAATGGTAAGGCCCATAGTTATTGGAGCAGTTGCTGGTGCTCACCTGCAGGCCATAAGTGTGCAGATAAGCTCGCACCAGATGATCAGAGGCCGCCTTACTGGCGGAATAAGGCGAGTTCGGCTCGTACTTCTGCTCCTCATAAAATCCCGGCGCATCTGCTGCGAGCGAGCCATACACTTCATCCGTTGAAACATGATGAAAGCGGTGTGGCCTGGGCTCATCGCCCGCGAGCCAGTGATCGCGCGCCGCCTTGAGCAGGCTGTGCGTTCCCACCACATTTGTTTCGATGAACGCATCGGGGCCGGTGATGGAGCGGTCCACATGACTTTCGGCTGCGAAATGGACGAGCGTGTCGACGTCGTGCGCCTGCAGGCAGGCAAACACTGCATCCTGATCGCAGATGTCCGCGTGGACAAACGTGAAACCCTCGGTACCTTCCAATGCTTCGAGGTTGGCCCGGTTACCCGCGTAAGTCAGGGCGTCGTACGCAACGATCCGGTCCTCCGGATGCTGGGCGCGCCAGTGGTGAACAAAATTCGCGCCGATAAATCCGGCCGCGCCTGTGACCAATAGAGATCTGGCCATCTACAACTCCTTTAAATCCTGCAGCATCGCGCGCAGTTGAACGCGCCAATGTATGCCTTTCAATTCAAGATCCCGCCAACTCGCGCTTTTGTCCAGCACACTGAAAGAAGGCCGGGCTGCGGGCGTGGGGTAATCAGACGCGGGAATAGGATTAATAGCCGGCTGCCCGGCGAGCAGCCCGCAAGCTTCGCCCTCTTCTGCAATTGCCAGCGCGAAATCGTACCAACTACACACACCCGCATCGGACCAGTGGTAGATACCCGCCAGTGCAGGCTGGCGAGTTGCCTGCCATAGCGACTGGGCCAGGCCCTGGGCCCAGGTGGGCGTACCCACCTGGTCGGTCACCACACCCAGACTGTCGCGCTCACTCATCAGGCGCAGCATCGTCTTCACAAAATTGGCCCCGTAGGCCGAGTACACCCAGCCAGTGCGCATAATCAGGCTGCGTGGCGCCGCCGCGAGCACCTGTTCTTCGCCCGCCAGTTTGCTGCGCCCATAGGTGCCCAGAGGCGCGGTGGGATCTTCAGGTTTGTAAGGTGTGCTGGCAGTACCGTCAAAGACAAAGTCTGTAGACACATGTAGCAGCCGGGCGCCATTAGCCTGACACGCTCGAGCCAGGTTGCCCGCGCCGTCAGCATTGATTCGGTGAGCGGCTTCGGAGTCGTCCTCGGCGCGATCGACGGCCGTATAAGCGGCGGCATTTATCACCGCCGCCGGTTGCTCCCGGCCGATCAGTTCGGTGACCGCTGCTGCGTCACCAATATCGAGTTCTGCGCGGGTCAAGCCCACGCAGTGGAAATCCTCTGGCGCTGCTCGCAATAGCTCCCGGCCCAATTGGCCGCCGGCGCCGGTTATCAAAATTTTCTCTGCCAAAATTACTCCTGCTGCGGCGATGCTGGTTTCCATAGGTTGCGAGCGTTAGACTAACCGCAAACAGAGCCAGTCAACGACGTGCATCCAAACGCCACTTCAACTTACCTGCCCCACCTCGACTACCGCTGGGTATTCGGTGCAAGCCTGATCCTCTCGGCCTGGCTGATCGCTATGGATCCGCTGATCAATCGGGACGCTATCATATACCTGCGTGCGGCGGATGCCTACTTGCAGCACGGTTTCGCGGCCAGCCAACAGGAATTCGGACGACCTCTACTCTCCATCTGCATCGCGCTCATACACAAGTGGACGGGGCTCCCCATACTGTGGGCGGGTCAGATTCTAACGACACTGTTCTATGCCGTGCTCTGTACCGGCTTCGTCGCCGTAATCCACGTGCTCGGGGGGGACCGTCGAGTACAGCTGATCGGAGCCGTCGTTGTGCTTTCGCACCCGATGCTGAACCACCTTCGAAGTTCGATCATGCGAGATCCAATCTACTGGGCTCTCCTTCTGCTAGCCTTTCGCGAATTGCTGCTCTACCTGCGCAATCCCGCGCTCAAGTACCAGATCCGCTGGTTTAGTTACATCGTGCTCGCGAGCCTGTTCCGCTTTGAAGGGCTGTTCTTCGCCGCCCTGGCACCACTGGCGCTGCTTTTTACCCGGAACCTGGACCAACGCTTACGCCATAGCCTCCAATTGCTGGTGCCGCAGCTCGTGGCCATCGTCGCTGCTGGCGGCGGTATACTTCTCTACCACCGCAGTATCGGCGACAACACAACCCTCTTTCCCGCCATAGAAAGGTACCTGGACCGGCTTCAGGCATTCCCAGACCATTTCACCACACTGTCCAGGAACGCTGGCGAGGCAATGCTTGAGTTCACCGCCCTGGAAGACGCGTCCATAGCTGTCATCGCAGGCCTGTCGGCCATTCTGGCGATTAACATCTGCCGCGCGATCACATGGCCGTGGATGATCGTGCTGATCTGGGGGAGATTGTCGGGAATGCTCGGCCGGCTGCGCCGGGACGACGTTACCCTGCTGCGTGCCCACGCGCTGATCGCCCTGCTCTACCTGGCCCTGTTCATGCTTATCAATCGCTTCATGCTCGAGCGGTATAGCATGCAACTGGTCTTGTTCCTGTTGCTCTACCTACCGTTTTTACTGAATACGCTGTGGGGAGCAGGAGGCTGGCGCAAGGCAATAGTCCTAGTGCTGTTGGTCGGAATGAGCCTGGATACTGTGGTCACCGGCGATCGCGACAAACTCTTCGTCCGCGATGCTACCGAGTGGGTGCGAGAGAATACTGCGACTGACGTGAGCATTGCGAGTAACGAGAAATACATCGCCTACTTCAGCGAACGGACGTTCGACTGGTCGACTGCCCTGGGGCAGGAATTCAAGTTGGACGCACTGGTTGCGAAGAAGCGAAACTGGCAGAGCAAAGACTATCTCGTCATTTACGTGCGCAACCGCCACGAACAACAATGGGCCAACTTCCTCACAGCCAACCAGCTTCGCGAAACCAAAACTTTTGCCAGCGATAACCCCAAGAAGGGGCGGGTAGCGATAGTACCTGTCGCCGATCAATGAACTACCAGCTCATTGCCGACACTATTGCGGACGAACGAATGCCCGAGGGCTGGCGTCTGGTGGGAAGCTCGGTCCATGCTCGCGTAGCGGTGAATGGTGACGGCGACGTGTACTACAAGGAATTTCTTCCGCGCGGCCCACTAGAGCGCCTCAAAGCCATCGTGCGGGGCTCGCGCGCCACTCGCGCCCGACATCACAACGACCTATTGCGACAGGCAGGCTTTACCGCGCCTGAGAACCTCGCGTGGGGCCGGCTCTCGGGCGGACGCGAGTATCTTTTCAGCGCCACAGTCGCGGGGGAAGGCGTAACCACCTGGCTGCGGCATACGCTGACCGAGCGGGCCGGCGAAGCACTCACTCGCCGCAGGCAGCTGCTGCGCGAACTCGGTGATTTTATCGGCCGCATGCACGCCGCCGGCTTCGTCCACGGCGACCTGCGCACAAGCAATGTGATGGCAGATTATTCCGAGGGCCAATTTGCTTTCGCTCTGATCGACAACGAACGCAATATCTATAAGACACCCGCCGAGGGCCGTGCCATTTTGCGCAACATCATGCAGCTCAATATGCTGCTGCCCTGCGACCTGTCCGACCGCGATCGAATGCGGTTTTTCCTGCAGTGGCGTGCTCGCATGACAGACTTCAGCGACACCGAGGCAAGAGTATTGGGCCTGCGCGCCTACGACTGGGCCATGGACCGCCTCCGGGCGAAGGGGAAACTCGAATGAACCTTCTCACTAATCTGCTGTGGCGACTCATGCCCGCGCAGGAAAGAAAAATGCTGCTCTCCTACGCGCCGCAATATCAGCAACGCCATATCGAGCGCATCATTAAGGGCAAGGCGATATATCAGCCGTGCTTCGACGATCACAAAGCACTGTTTATCCACGTGCCCAAGTCTGCTGGACGCAGCGTGGTAAGGGGAATGTTCGATGTGAAGTCCGTGGAGCATGCCCCCGCCGACTGGTATCAGCAACTCGATCCCGACAAGTACCGGCGCTACTTCAAGTTCACGTTTGTTCGCAATCCCTGGGACCGCGCGCTTTCTGCTTACACCTATCTCCACAAGGGCGGCTCAGCAGCGAGTGAGGAAGACAGCCACTGGTCGGAATTCGTACGCAGCTTTGAGTCCTTCGACGCTTTCGTATTGGACTGGATGACCCCCGAGAACATCAGGCGCAATGCCCTGTTCACCCCCCAGATCGTATTCCTGAGAAACATGTTTGGTCAGATAGACATGGACTACGTGGGCCGCTTCGAAAACTTGCAGGAAGATTTCATCAGCATCGCGCAAGCACTGGGAGTCGAACGAACATTACCGCATCTGAACCAGAGTCGCTCAGAACCTTACCAGACTGCCTATTCAATGGATTCACGCCAACGAGTGGCGCAAGTTTACGCAGAAGATATTGACGCTTTCGGGTACCGCTACGACTAGACCAGGGGATGCCCACGGGCCCCGTACTTGGTCATGTGCCGTGCACGCAACTTGCTCAGTAGTGGCTGTATTCGAACCTCGATATCGCAGCGCGGGATTGAACGATCCTCCGCGTACACATCCAGAAAGGCACTGAAGTGCTCTGGTGCCAGGCCCATATCCTCCGCGTTCAGGGTAAAACGAGCGATGTCACGAACCCCGCTGCTGGCTGCCGGCGCACTGGTAAGCACTGCCTCAAGATCAACCAGATACATCGCTGTGCCCGCTACCAGAAAATTACTCCACTTTGCATCTCCATGGCTGAACCCTGCCTCATGCAGGCTGGCCAGCACCGCGCCGGCATGGGCCATCAACTGCGCGAGGCGATCTTCAGATTGGCCCGCTTGCCACAAACTCTTGAGATCGCTCGCTTCCTCAAATGCCTCGGTAACCAACAGCATACCGTCTTCAAGCAGGGCGCACGCCCTTGGCGATGGAACCTCAATGCCTGCCGACACCAGCGCCTGGGCGCTGTCGAAAGCTGCGACAGCACGGCCGCCGCCAAAACGAAACTGAAGGCGCTGCAACATGCCTTTTGGGCGATAGTATTTACAGTAACTGAACCGTCCATCCAGATTCGCCAGGGCTACCATTGAGTGCCGGTCCCGCTTGACGACTTCGCCGACCGATTCAAGCCAGGCTTGTGTACCTTCAGCATTCGCCAGCCCGGCACTTCCCAGCCCGACGATATCTTCGCCCCGCAGCAGGCGAATCAAGACCGGCCCCGTGCCATCAGTGCTGGCGGCTCACGACCATGTACCCGGCGATACAGCTTCTGCGCAGTGCGCTCAACCGCCCCCCAAAAGCTGGCGTCTTCGCGCATTGCAGCACGCAACCCGCCGGGTGTGTAGTGATGGATAAACCGGAAGAGGTCTCGCCTGCTCAGGCCACAATCCATGGCTGAGAAATAGAGCCCGGCAATATCTTTTACTCGCCAGCGCCTGGGTGTCCGCGCGCGCAACTGCGCGCGGTGCAGGTCAATGATGTGACAGGTCGGCCGGGGTTGGTCCAGCGTGCTCTCATCCAGATGAAAATGGCAGATATAAAAGTCGCGATGATTGATACCGGCCCGATGCATGCGGCCGGCGCTGTCAGCCAGTTTGAGCAGAATCTTCAGCCGCGTGGAATACTCCGGCGGGGCACTGGCCCAATCCATGCAATAGTCTTCGAGGCTAACCGTACCGACGAGATCATCGGTAACAATCAGGGAATGCTGTTGCGCCGGATTAGCACCGCTGCTGGCATAGGCCGCGACGGACATCGTATCGACCCCTAGTTCAGACAGGGCCAACACCGCCCGGTACTCATTGCTCGCACCCAGAATCGGTAAGCGTAATTGCAGCAGGTTCTTAACAATCTCCCCCCAGCCCACACCGCTGTGCAACTTGAGAAAGAACGACTTGCTGCCTATCGAAAAACGCAGGGTTTTACGCCCTTCCTTGTTGCGAAAAATATCATCTTGCGCGGCACTGGCTGCGAGCTGCTCGCCCCAGGACAGAATCGCAGAGGACGTATTCGCCAGCCCCTCTGACGCGGCGATATCTTGTCGCAGATAGGACTCAGGCATCGGCCTCACCGCGCTTGCGCACAATGGCTTCCTCGATCAGGCGGACGCCCGTACTGTGCATGCTATACAGGTCTGTTAGCTCAGCGTAGACCAGGCCGGTCTCGCGGCACTGGGAACGATAAACGCCGTCCAGGCAGCGCAGAACTGCCGCATCGAGATCTTCCTGGCGAAAAGGTGAACGCAGGACCATGCCAGCCTTGGCCGACGCAATATGATGGGCGTAGCCACACACATCTGTACAAATCACCGGCAGGCCGGCGACCAACGCCTCCAACAATACGATGCCCGCCGCCTCATCCAGAGCGGGATGAATCAGTGTATCTGCGCCCAACAACAACTCAGGAATATCGTCGCGACCCCCGAGAAACTCCACCTGCTCATCTACCTTGAGTTTACGGGCCAGCCACTTAAAACGACGAACCTTGTCCTGGCCGACCACCAGCAGACGTATCTTCTGGTGGGGCTGCTCTTCACGCACGTAGGCCAGTGCCCGCAGTGCGCGGTCCAATCCCTTCTTGATAAATCCAGAACCGACGAAAAGCAGCACGTGTTCGCCGGTTTCCACGCCCAGTTTTGCTCGCGCCTCTCGCCGCCGCTGTTGGGCATCGGGCCCCGCGCGACGATCCGGGGAAATTCCCGGCGGCAGCATGTGCATACGCGCCTCATCTGTTGCGTAGTGCTCAACAAACTTCGCCTTTTCGGTCTCGGAGATCAGCAGAATTTCAGTTTTACTGGCAGGCCCGAATACTGCTTCTTCAAAAGCTGAAAAATGCCGGAAGCGCCCTCCCCTGCGATACAGAGAGCCGCGCTCGTTGAGAGCCTTGTCGAGATAACAGGAGTCGGCAGCGTAGTACACATCCAGGCCCGGCATTTTGTTGAAGCCCACCACACCGTCAACCGGGTCGCGCGCGAGATCGCTCTCGACCCACTCCAGAAATTTTTCATTGCGCCGATGGTGGGTACGTGCCTTTACCGGCACGTGGCGCAACTCTGCGCCGGAAATAGCGTCGCCCTGCCAGCTGATGTAGTAGATTCTGCAGTGATGCCCCCGCGCCTGGCTCTCCTCGACAAACCGGCGAAAGTCGCGCTGCATACCCCCGTAGGGGAAGTACTTATAGAGCAGGAAAGCGAGTTGCACGGCTAAGCCTCCTGCGGCAGGACCGCCTGCAAGCGGGCCCAGACATCGGCCGCGGGAATCGCGTGCATCATTGCTTTCGGGTCATCGGTATCTTCAGGGCCTATCGGCGATTGAATATGGACCTGATTTTCGCCATAGGCTCCGATCAATGCGGTATCTGTGGGACCATAGAGTGAAACCGTGGGAACATCGAGCGCTGCCGCCAGATGGCCAAGGCCGGTATCGACGGCTACAGCACCATCGACTTCCAGTAACATACTTGCCAGGCCCAGTAGATCCAGTCGCGGCAACACGCGTCCCGCCCCTGCCATGCCGACAATCTGCCCGGCTCGAGCCTTCTCCTCGTCACTACCCCAGGGCAGCCAAACCGGATAATCAGCCTGGTCTGCCAACCGCAGCAACTCCGCCCAATGCTCTACCGGCCAGAGCTTTTCCGCGCGCGCGGTGCCGTGGAAAAACATCACGCCGCGTGAGCGCTTCTCCTTATGCCGCGCCAGATTGGCCCTCACGCCATAGTTCCCGCGAGCACCATCGAGGGTATAACCCAGGGCATCGGCGAAGAGCTGGCGCGTGCGCTCTACCGCGTGCATTTCGCGCGGTACGGCGAATTTATGTTGGTAGGCAGAAGCGGCAATCCCCTCCCGCGCGCTGTGTTTGTCCAGACCAGCGATGGGCGTCTTGAGCAGACGGGCCACCAGGGCGCTTTTAAGCAAACCCTGTGCATCTATTACTAGATCGTAGTGTTTCCCCTTGAGCACCTGGCGGAATTCGCGCCACGCGGAGCCGGAAAAATTGCGTACCGGATGTTTGCGCCAGCGGCGCAAGGCAATTGGAATCACCCTGTCCACTGCCGGATGCCACGCCGGTATTTCGGCGAAAGCCTCCTCGACTACCCAGTCAAAAGTTATGCCTGGCAATGCCTGCGCGGCATCCGTGACGGCGGGCAAGGTGTGAATCACATCGCCAAGTGAAGACATTTTGACTATTAGAACGCGCATCAGGCAGTAACAGGCTCTGCTAAAAGAGCGTCAAGTTTACCAGCAACATCAGACGCAGGCGTATCGCGCATACACCGGTGATGCCCGAGCGGGCACTCGCGCTGGAAGCAGGGAGCGCAATCAATCGTGCTGACCAACGTAGCACTATTATCGTTCAACGGCGGAGTAAAGCCGGGAGAAGTCGCGCCGTAGACCACGACAAGCGGCCGGCCTAACGCCGCTGCGATATGCATCAGTCCGGAATCGTTACTCACAACCGCATCGGCCAGCGACAACATGTCCACCGCTTCAGCGAGCGCCGTGCGCCCCGCTAAATCAATACAAGCAGAACCGCGCGCCTGACCATCACAGGCTGCTGCAATCTCACCCGTCACATCCTGGTCTTTGATCGACCCAAACAACACCACCTGCCACCCGCGCTGCAAATAGTCCTGGGCAAGTTCCGCATAGTAGGGAGCCGGCCAGCGTTTCGCTCCGCCGAATTCTGCACCCGGGCAGAGCGCCAGAATCGGGCTGTCGTCCACCAGGCCAAATTTGCTGCGGCAGGCGGCCGCCTGTGCGCCATCGACTTGTAATCGGGGAGCCGGCAACTGCACCGGCAACTGCGCTGTGGCATCAAAGCCAAGGGCCGCGAATTGCTGCACCATCAACGGCAGCGCTTCCTGATCAAGTATTCTGAGGTCATTGAGCAATCCATAACGCCACTCCCCTCGCCAACCGGTGCGCCGCTCAATGCCTGCGAAGAATGGTACCAGTGCTGACTTGAGAGAATTCGGCAGCAGAATTGCCTGATCGTAATGCTCTTTGCGCAAGTCATGCCCAAGTGCCCGGCGCCGACCCAGCCCAAGCTCACCGTGGCCCAGCGGCAGGTTTATTGCACGGCGCACTTCGGGCATACGCGCGATGATGGGCTCACTCCAGCCCGGCGCAAGGACATCAATCACCACGTCTGGGCGGTTATCAACAAGCACTCGGTAGAGCACCTGAGACATGACCATGTCACCTACCCAGGATGGACCGACAACCAGTATTTTTTCTCCACGACTCACGCGTCCCCTCCTGCGTCAGGAAGCTCGCCAAAAAGCGTTTGCCAACGACGCTCTACCCGCTGCCGCTGCTCATGAAAATAGGCCGCCCCTGTTACGCCGGGGCGCTGCTGCAGGGCCAGCTGATGAGAACGGCCGCGATACTGCAGATAGGCTTCGGTCAACGCCGCGCTGTCTTCACTGCTAAACAAGCCTTCCCGACCCAGGACCTCGAGTATGCGCACATTGTCCGGCCAGGTAGCGAGATCCGGATGCTGAGCAGCCCATGCCAACACCGCGTACTGAACCATAAACTCAATATCGACTATCCCGCCGCTTCCCTGCTTAAGGTGAAATTCACCTTCGAGTTCAGAGGGCAGCAAATGGTCGCGCATTTTGCGTCGCATCTTCACCACCTCCACCCCCAGCTCCGCGGCATCGCGCGGCAAACACAGGATTTCCCGCCGGACCATATCCACTTTGGCTGCCGCCTCCGGGTCACCGGCAACAAATCGCGCCCGCACCAGGGCCTGGTGCTCCCAGGTCCACGCACTGTTCTTCTGATATTTGGCAAAGGCATCCACGCTCGGGACCAGCGAGCCTGAATTGCCGTCCGGGCGCAGGCGCATATCCACCTCGTAGAGCTGTCCCAGCGACATACGCGTCTCCAGAATATGAATAATTCGCTGGCCAAGACGTGTGTAGAACACCGCATTGTCAATGTTGCGTTCACCACTGGTACTGCCCTGGCGAGCCGCGTCACAGACGAATACGAGGTCGAGATCAGATCCGTAACCAAGCTCCAGTCCACCCAACTTACCGTAGCCGTAGATAGCGAAACCGTAGCCATCACTCTCCCGCTTCGGCTCACCGTACTTGTGGCTCAAGTCAGCCCAGGCAACCGCAATCACATGCTCGAGAATCACCTCGGCTATCCAGGTCAGGTTGTCGCTCACCTTCATCACCGGCAGCCTGCCAGACAACTCACTCGCGGCAACGCGCAACACCTGGGCGGCCTTGAAATAGCGCAGTGCATTCATCTGCGCTTCAAGATCATCGGCGTTCAGACGCGCCACCTGCTGCTGCAACTGGTTCTGCAGTTCGTCCTTATCGGGTGCGTTGTAAAGACTGGCGCGATCGAGGAACTCATCCAGCAGCACAGGCTGCTTCGCCATTTGCTCTGCGATCCAGGGGCTCGCTCCACAGAGGACCGCCAACTCTCGTAATGCCGGCGGGTTTTCCAGTAGCAGCGCCAGATAGGCCGACCGCCGCACCACGGATACCACCAACGGCAACACGCGCGTAAGCGCCAGATCTGGATCGTCGGTATCCGCACAGCAACGTATCAACTGGGGCATGAACACATCGAGGCGCTCGCGCCCTTCCGCCTGTGCGGCACTGACTCGCTTGGACGACCAGAATTCGCCCAGGGCACCCAGCGTAGCGTCGAGCTGGCGGTAGCCAAGCTCGGCCAGCGCGGCTTCGTTGAGATCTTCTCCCCAGAGACCATCATCGGATTCGGTCGAAGGCTGTTCATCCTCGGGAACGGCAATCAGGGCGTTAAAATGGCGCGACACGGTCGCGCGCTGCTCGTCCAGTGCCTGAAGATAAGTTTCCCAGCGCTCGAAACCCATGATTTCTGCCATGGCAATGCGTGCCATCTCGTCGCCTGGAAGCTCCTGGGTCTGCTTGTCCTGATATCCCTGTATCGCGTGCTCGCTGTCGCGGAGGAACAGGTAGGCGGTGCGCAACTCCTCCACTGCTTCAGCGGGCAAGCACCCCAACTCCACGCACTCCTGCAATACGATCAGCAACTCCCGCTGTTGCAGTGCCAGATCGCGGCCGCCGCGAATCAACTGAAAACACTGCGCGATAAACTCTACTTCACGAATACCGCCGTGCCCGAGTTTTACATTGCCCTGCAAGCCCCGTCGGCGCACCTCGGCACTGATCATCTGCTTCATGCTGCGCAAACTCTCGATCACACCGAAGTCGATGTAGCGTCTGAAAACAAATGGCCGCAGTGCCTTCATCAATTCATCTGCACGCGCCGGATCGCCGGTAACCGGGCGGGCCTTAATCAAGGCGTAACGCTCCCAATCTCGCCCCTGATCCTGGTAGTACTCCTCCAGGGCATTAAAGTTATGAACCAGGGCTCCGCTGTCACCATAAGGCCTCAGGCGCATGTCTACCCTGAATACAAAGCCTTCCGGGGTGGTCTGATCCAGCGCAGTAATCACCGCCTGACCCACCTTTATGAAAAACTCTTCGTTACTGAGGTTTCGCGTCTCTCCATCTGTAACGCCAGCTTCGGGAAAGGCAAATATGAGATCGATGTCGGAAGAAACATTTAGTTCACGCGCACCGAGCTTGCCCATGGCCAGAACAATCATGGTCTGGTGTTCGCCACTGGTGCGGCCTATCGGTTTGCCGAAACGCTGCTCAAGCGCCGCCTGAGTGTGAACCAGGGCCTCGGCAATACAGGCCTCGGCAAGCAGCGAAGTATCGCGCACCGTTTCCAGGGTGTCCGCAGTTCTACTGAAATCGCGCCAGACGATGCGCAGCATATGGCGCTGACGATAAAGTCGCAGCGCCGGGCCCAGCTCCGCCTCTCCTGTCAGGTTCGCGCTGAGCTCCTCTCGAAAGGAGTCTTCAGGCAAGCTTCGCGCAAGGAATTGAGAATCCAGCAGCGCGAGTAGCAGGGCCGGTTTGCGCCGTGAGAGATCGGCAACAAAGGGGCTGCATGCCAGGACCCTCGGCAACTGATCGGCCAGCTCGCCAATCATTGCATATTCACGCAGACCGCTGGCGGTCGTCTCATCCGCCCGGTCCAGAATCAGCTCCCAGGCCTTTTCCGCTTGTCTTGCCAGTACTTCGGGCAAATTGCTAAGTTTCATAAGATCCCGTTCAGATCAGGCGTCCAATACAGGGGCGACCCGCATGACTTCTTCAATTGTCGTCTCGCCACGGGCAACGCGGGTAGCACCCGAGAGGCGCAGTGTTCGCATACCCTCTTCCATGGCGCTTTTGCGAATATTGACCGTCTCCAATTGCGAGTGAATCTGTTCCTGCACCCTCGGTGTGTTCACCAGTACTTCGTAAATGCCCTTGCGCCCAATATAACCGGTGTCGCGACAGGCTTTGCATCCAACGGGACGTGCGACCTGCTCCGGTGGCTCAACCGACCACGGGCTTGTGAGCTCACGCCAGGCATCCGGGTCCAGCGGTTCCATGGTTTTGCAGGTGGGGCATAAAATTCGCACTAACCGTTGAGACATGATGCCCCTGACCGTGGCCTTGACCAGATAGGCGGGCACGCCCAATTCCAGCAGCCGCGAAATCGAGCTGGGTGAATCATTGGTATGCAGTGTCGAGAGCACCAGGTGGCCTGTAAGCGCAGCTTGCACTGCCATATTTGCTGTCTCCAGATCGCGGATCTCACCGACCATGATGATGTCGGGGTCCTGCCGCATCAGCGCGCGCACACCGGAGGAGAAATCCAGATCAATACCGTGGTTTACCTGCATCTGGTTAAAGGCGTCTTCAACCATCTCGATAGGGTCTTCAATCGTGCAGACATTCACCTCGCTGGTGGCGAGCTGACGAAGCGTTGAGTAGAGTGTGGTCGTCTTGCCCGACCCTGTGGGCCCTGTAACCAATACAATCCCGTTGCCCGAATCAGTCATATGGTGCCAGCGCGCCAGGTCATCCTCGGCCAGACCGAGCTGCTCGAAACTTTTCTGCAACACATCCGGATCAAAAATCCGCATCACCAATTTTTCACCGAATGCGGTTGGAAGCGTCGCCAGACGCAGCTCCACTTCATTGCCTTCAGGCGAGCGAGTTTTGAGCCGGCCATCCTGGGGACGACGCTTTTCAGCAACATCCATACGACCGAGTATCTTGATCCGGCTGGTCACCGCGGCACAGACCTGATGCGGCAAATCGTAGACGTTGTGCAACACCCCATCGATGCGGAAGCGAACGTCACCCTGCTCCCGACGCGGCTCAATATGAATATCACTGGCGCGCTGCTCGAACGCATACTGCAGCAGCCAGTCAACCACGTTGACGATATGCTGATCGTTAGCATCAGGCTCTTTCATCGAGCCCAGTTCCAGCATTTGTTCAAGATTGGTAGTGATGGCGCGATTTTCAGAGCGATCCGTTTTCTTTGCACTGCGCACTGAGCCAGCCATGTTGTAGAACTCTACGGTGTGCCGAGCGATCGCCCTCGGGTCAGCCAGGACACGACGAATGGGCTTGCGCAACACATGTTCCAGATTCCCTTCCCAGGCTTTGATCCAGGGTTCGGCAGAGGCGATGACCACCTCGTCGTCATTGACCTCTACCGCCAATATGCGGTGGCGCTCAGCAAAGGCCTGCGACATGACATCGGCTATTTCGCCAACATTGATTTTCAGGGGATCGATATCGTAAACAGCCTGCCCGGTGCGAGTGGCAAGAAAGGCCAAGAGCGCATCCATATCAAGTGAGCGTTCCGGATTAGCCGCATCGGTTAGCTTCTGGTCGGCCAGGTAGATAAGCGGATGCACCTTAACCAGGGCATTGCTCGCGACGCGCTTGAGATCGGCATCGGCGAGGCGGCCTTCCCGGCATAAATCCTGGGCCAGCGTGGTGAGATTCAGGCGCTGCTCGGCAAACAATCCTCCGTTGTCCATGGCCATAGTTTCGTGTTCCCTTGGGCGTAACCGGAGTGAAGCAATTCGCTCTTCCGGAAGCAATTATCGACTGCCCGGTATGCTAGCACAGGGACCCCTGTTGGGGGTCGCCGGATCCAGCTGTGCGGGCCCTCGCCAGAGAAATATGAACTTTTTATGACAAGCTCTCTTGTTCCTCCTATACTGCCGAAAAAATAGACACCCCCCGCGCTACGGAGTCAAAATATGGCCAGCCGAAACCCTTTGGGCAGTCTCTTTGGCCGATCACCGATCGGCCCTATTCAGCTGCACATGAAGGTGGCGACCGAAGCCGCCGAGCATCTCCCCGAATTACTCCAGGCTACGGCCGATGAGGACTGGGGCCGGGCCAAAGAGATCCACAAGGCAATCAGCGCGGACGAAAGCGCCGCCGACAAGCTCAAACGCGACGTCCGGCGTCATTTGCCCAAGAGCCTGTTCCTGCCAGTACCCCGCTCCGACCTGTTACAGCTGGTCAGCATTCAGGACCAGGTCGCCAATACCGCTCAAGATTTCGCGAGCGTAGTGATGGGCCGCGACCTGCGCTTCCCAGACAAACTGTTCCCCGCCGTTTTAGAGCTTGCCAGCACCAGCGTATGCTGCTGCCAGCACGCGCTGAAAGCTATTCAGGAACTGGATGAACTGCTTGAGGTTGGCTTTTCGGGGCGCGAGGTCAAGCGCGTCGAGGCCATGCTGAAAGAACTGGACAAGCTGGAACGTAAAACCGACAAGCAACAGTTCTCCCTGCGCCGTAAGCTCTACAAAATGGAGAGCGAATTAGCCCCGGTAGATGTCATGTTTTACTACCGCGCCATGGGCCTGCTTGGCGAACTGGCAGACATCGCTGAAAAGGTAGGCGACCGCCTGCAGATCCTGCTCGCCAAATAATCCGCACAAAATAATAGATTAGGTAAACCGCAATGGAAATTATCGCTCAGTACGGCAGTGTCTTTCTGATTATGGCCTGCCTGTTCGGCTTCTTCATGGCCTGGGGCATCGGTGCCAATGACGTGGCCAACGCCATGGGCACATCGGTGGGTTCCCGCGCCCTGACCATCAAGCAGGCCATCCTGATCGCCATGGTCTTCGAGTTTCTGGGGGCCTATCTGGCCGGTGGCGAGGTAACCTCTACCATTCGCAAAGGCATCATCGATGCCGAGGTCATGGCCGACAACCCTGAGCTAATGGTCTACGGCATGATGTCGGCCCTGCTGGCAGCGGGTACCTGGCTGTTGATCGCCAGCATCAAGGGCTGGCCGGTATCCACGACCCACTCTATCGTCGGTGCGATCGTCGGCTTTGCCTCCGTCGGTATTTCCATGGAAGCTATTCACTGGGGCAAGGTAGGCAGCATCGTTGCCTCCTGGGTAGTCTCGCCCGTATTGGCAGGGACAATGTCCTTTGCCCTGTTTATGAGTGTGAAAAAACTCATCCTGGACACCGACGACCCCTTCAACCGGGCCAAAAAGTTCATCCCCATCTACATGTGGATGGTGGGCTTTATGATCTCCATGGTCACGCTGCTCAAGGGCCTCAAACATGTGGGCCTGGAGTTCGACCTGGGCCTGGGCAGCAAATTCGCCAATGCCTTGCCCATCTCGGTTGTAGTCGGCCTGCTGGTCGCGGGTTTCGGCGCGATGCTGCTCAAGAACATCAAGGACGATCATGACGAGGAAAACCGTTTCGGGAACGTCGAGCGCGTGTTCGCCATCCTGATGGTCTTCACCGCCTGCTCCATGGCATTCGCTCACGGTTCCAACGATGTAGCCAACGCCGTCGGACCTCTCGCAGCTATATCCAGTACCGTTCAGTCGGGCGGCGAAATCGCAGCCAAGTCTGCCATGCCCTGGTGGATCCTGTTGGTGGGTGCCGCAGGTATTGTCGTGGGCCTGGCAACCTACGGCTGGCGCGTGATCACCACGGTTGGCCGCAAGATCACCGAGCTCACACCCAGCCGCGGCTTCGCTGCCGAATTGGGTGCCGCTGCTACCGTGGTCCTGGCCTCCGCAACCGGCCTGCCCATTTCGACGACCCACACGCTGGTAGGTGCGGTGCTAGGCGTGGGCTTCGCCCGTGGGATCGCCGCCCTGAACCTGCGAGTGATCGGCACCATCTTCATGTCATGGATCATCACCCTGCCTGCCGGCGCCGGCCTGGCTATCCTGTTCTTCTTCCTGTTCAAGGGAATCTTTAGCCCCTGAGGCGAGATTAACGCTGCTGAAGCGGCTCTCAGAGGCTACACTCTGATGAGTCGGCTTCAGCCGCTATAACTCTGTCACCAGGACTCTTCATGCCCGCCAACGAAAAACTTATCCTCGAACAACTCGGGCAACTGATCCAACTCCCCTCCGTCAGCTCTACCGACCCCAGTTGGGACCAGGGCAATCGCAAAGTCATCGATCTGCTCGCCACCTGGCTGGAGAGCATGGGCTTTGCCACCGAGATCCAGGAGATCGTCGCCGACGGAAGCAAGGCCAACCTGATTGCAACCCGCGGCACCGGCCCTGGCGGTCTGGTTCTGGCGGGCCACACCGACACCGTTCCCTTTGACGAGGGCCGCTGGAAAAGCAACCCGCTGGCGCTCGACGAACGTGACGGGCGTATCTATGGTCTCGGCAGCACCGACATGAAGGGCTTCTTCCCCATGGCCATCGCAGCCGCGGCAAGCTTCGCAGACGTGGACCTGCAGCAGCCGCTTATCCTGCTCGCCACCGCAGACGAAGAGAGCTCCATGAACGGCGCCCGCGCCCTCGCTGCGGCCGGCAAGCCCAAGGCGCGCGCCGCCATCATCGGGGAACCGACATCACTGGTCCCCGTGCGCATGCACAAAGGCATCATGATGGAAGCGGTGCATGTGAAAGGCCAGGCAGGCCACTCGTCAAACCCCAATCTGGGCAATAACGCCCTGGACAGCATGCATCAGGTCATGGCGGAATTGATGAGCTTTCGCAGCACTCTCGGCGAGCGCTATAGCAACCCACATTTCGAAGTGGCCTTCCCCACCCTTAACCTCGGCCACATCCACGGCGGTGACAGCCCGAACCGCATCTGCGGCCAGAGCGAGCTGCACTTCGACCTGCGCATGACACCCGCCGGCTGCAACAGCACAGTCCGCGAGGAAATTCGCGAACGCTTAACGGAGATCGGGACGCGCCGGAATATCGATATCGAGATGCGCTCTTTGATCCAGGACGTTTCGCCCTTTGAACAAGACGCAGAGTCCGAGCTGGTTCAGCTCGCGCAAAAGCTTACCGGCAACGATGCAATCGCCGTGGCTTTCGCCACCGAGGCGCCCTTCATGCAGCAGCTTGGGATGGAAACCATCGTCATGGGCCCCGGCTCTATCGACCAGGCCCACCAGCCAGACGAGTTCATGCCGTTGGACCAGATCCGGCCCTGCATCGCCCTGCTCGAACAGTTTATCCGTCACTACTGCCTGTAAGCAGATGTGCATTATTGCCATTGGGTAATAGGGCGGGAGTCCGGTAATCTAGATAATTCGCTATTAATCAAAGAGTTGGGATAGAACGTGACCACGTCGGGCCGGGCCCATATCCGCTGGTTCAGGAACACCGCACCCTATATCAATACGCACCGGGGCAAGACCTTCGTGCTGATGCTGGGGGGCGAAGTCGCGCTGCACGACAATTTCCCCAATATCATCCACGACATCGCCCTGCTTAAAAGCCTTGGGGTCAACCTGGTACTGATCCACGGCGCACGGCCGCAAATTGCTTCGCGACTCAAATCCGCCGGCATTGAAAGTGTGATTCACAAGGACATACGCGTCACCGATACTGAGTCGCTGGAGCATGTAAAGGATGCGGCCGGCTCGTTGCGAGCACAATTCGAGGCGCTGCTGTCGATGGGGCTGCCCAATTCCCCCATGCAGGGAGCGCGCATCCGGGTCTGTTCGGGCAACTTCGTGACTGCACGGCCCATGGGGGTCGTCGACGGCGTGGATTTTCAGCACACAGGCCGCGTGCGACGCGTCGATGTCGACGGTATTCACAGCCAGTTGCGCGATGGCTCCATCGTGCTGCTGTCGCCCCTGGGATACTCGCCGACCGGAGAGATCTTCAGCCTGGCGCTGGAAGATATCGCGGTAAACTGCGCAGCTGCTATCGGCGCTGACAAACTGATCCTGTTCGGCGCTGAAGCCGGCGTCACCAATGCCGCAGGAGAACTACTACAGCAGCTGGCGGTGAGTCAGATTGAAGATCTGGAAGTCGACAAGCCGGAACAGCGCACCCTGCTCCACACAGCCCAACACGCCTGCAAGCAGGGTGTGCCGCGCTGCCAGATCATCAGCTACCAGGATGACTGCGCCCTGCTGGAGGAACTGTTCACCCACGATGGTAGTGGCACCCTTGTTGCCAATCTCGATTACGAACAGTCGCGTCGCGCCGATATCGAAGATGTCGGCGGTATCCTCGAGCTCATTGAACCACTGGAACAACAGGGCATCCTGCTAAAACGTTCCCGCGAATTGCTCGAGCAAGAGATCCAACGTTTCCGGCTACTGGTCAGGGATGGGCGCATTATCGCCTGTGCAGCGCTCTATCCATTCCCCGAGGATAGTTGCGGTGAGATTGCCTGCGTTGTTACCCACCCGGACTACCGCGGAGGCCAGCGCGGGCAACGCCTGCTGCTGGAACTGGAAAAAGAAGCGCGCAGCCAGGGCCTGACGAGCGTCTTCGTTCTCAGCACCCAGACCGCGCACTGGTTTCTCGAGCAGGGCTTCGCGGAACACTCCAGAGACGAATTGCCAGGCCAGCGGCAAGCGCTGTACAACCTGCAGCGAAACTCCAAGGTGTTTTTCAAAGACCTGTAGCGAGGCAACCGTTAGCGAGGATGTTGTGCATAAACCAAAATATAGGCTCGCTGAGCGCACTGCTGTTATTTGCGGCCCCTCTCTGCGTCACGGCCGAGGAAAGCGCCGAACACTGGCTGGACCGGACGACTCTCTACGCCTCAGACGACGGATGGTTCCAACAACTCGACCTCAGTGGCCGACTGCAACTGGACGCTAGCTACACCCATGCTGACGAGGGCGACTACGATGATGTCGATTTTCGCCGCTTCCGCTTTGGCTTTAAGGCGGCATTGGCGGGCGACTGGGTGGCTCAACTGGAGGGCGATTTCGACCTCAACTTCGATGGCGACCAATTTTACAAACGGCTCACTGATGCTTATGTCGGCTGGCAACCCGAGGGCGGCCCTGATGTACGCCTCCTGAAACACTCCGCAGGCTTTACTCTCGATGGCGCCACGTCATCCAAGAAACTGCTGACCACAGAGCGCAGTAATCTTTCCAATAATTTCTGGTTCAATGCGGAATACTTTACCGGGGTCAGCGCGAAAGGAACGGCAGGAAACGCGTGGGATTATCGGGTAGGTTTTTTTTCCAGCGACGGCAACGATGAATTCAGCGAATTCAATGCCAGCTTCTTTACCCTGACTTCGCTGGGTTACAACTGGGCACAACAACTTCAGATGGATCAGGCCAGCGTGCGGGTGGACTACGTTTACAACGATCGCGATCCAGCGGCCAATACTGCTGATCTTTCGCACGTCGTTTCGATCTCCTCCAAATGGGAAGGCGGCAGGTGGGGCCTGTGGACCGATCTCGCTTTTGCCGAGGGTTACTTCGATCAACCCGATATCTGGGGCATGACCCTGATGCCTTTCTACCAGCTTGGCGAAAATCTGCAGCTGGTTTCCCGCGCGACGTATCTCGACAGTGACGGCCCCAACGGTATTGGCCTGGGCAACTACGAGAAGCAGGTCGTGACCGGCCGAGGTGACCTCTACAAGGAAATCCACGCAGGCATAAACTGGTTTTTCTACGGTCACAAACTGAAATGGCAAACGGGTTTGCAATGGGCCGAACTCGACGACGTAGGAGCAGACGGTGGGCGCTACGCCGGCTGGACTGTGGTCACGGCCTTGCGAGTCTACTGGTAGCACCCCGCACTCTTTAGCGCACAGCAACAGTGCGCTCGCCCAACTTCAGCACAAAATTGTTACCAAAAATGTGCAGCGCACCCAAACAGTGCGTAACACGTCTAACTTTATCCATTAAAATCAATGGCTTGTAATAAAAAATTCACAGCTTCCTATTGCTTTGCAGTGAATTTATGTGAATATAGGTAACAGCGCGGTAACACCGCGTTTCATCAACTACCCTGGAGGTAAACCATGAAAACCCTGTTATCTATTCCCCTGTTCATCGCTGCTACTCACGTATCCGCCGCTTGCTATTCAGAGCGACCATCGGAAGCCCCAGTCCTCGCAGACGGCAGTGTCGCTTCCAAGGCCGAAATGCTGAAATCGCAAGAGGCCGTCAACGATTACGTGGCTAAAATCCGGACATTTCTGGATTGCAATAAAAGCCGCCTGGACGATCTGGAGCACAACTTCTATGTCAACGAGGCCTACTCTGTCGCGGGAGCTTACAACGCTGAACTGCAGGAATATCGCACTCGCGACGTAGTCGCCGGCCGCTAAGACGCCCAACGGGGCCAATAAGATAACAGCGCCCGCTCGCCTGGCCGCGAGCGGGCATCCCCCCCCCAATACAAGCCAGCGGGATTTTGCTATCCTCCGCTGCCAGTTTTCAACCACGCCGGCCCTGCCGGAAAGACGGATAGCTCCATGCCAGAACTTCGCTCCAAGACCTCCACCGGCGGCCGCAATATGGCCGGCGCCCGCGCCCTGTGGCGCGCCACCGGTATGAAAGACGGTGACTTCGAGAAGCCAATCATTGCGGTCGTTAACTCCTTCACGCAGTTCGTACCTGGCCACGTCCATCTGAAAGACATGGGACAGCTGGTTGCCCGCGAGATCGAGGCTGCCGGCGGCGTAGCCAAGGAGTTCAACACCATCGCCGTGGACGACGGCATCGCCATGGGCCACGACGGGATGCTCTACAGCCTCCCGTCCCGCGACCTGATCGCTGACTCGGTGGAATACATGGTCAACGCCCACTGCGCCGACGCCATGGTGTGCATTTCCAACTGCGACAAGATCACCCCGGGAATGCTCAATGCCGCCATGCGCCTGAACATCCCGGTGGTGTTTGTGTCCGGTGGCCCGATGGAAGCGGGCAAGACCAAACTATCTGAACACAAGCTGGACCTCGTCGACGCCATGGTTATCGCAGTGGACGACTCAGCCGATGACGAGACCGTCGCTGAGTACGAACGGTCGGCCTGCCCCACCTGCGGCTCCTGCTCAGGCATGTTCACCGCCAATTCCATGAACTGCCTGACCGAAGCCCTGGGCCTGTCACTTCCGGGTAACGGCTCGACCCTCGCCACACACGCTGACCGCGAGCAACTGTTCCTGCGCGCAGGCCGCATGGCGGTCGATCTGTGCAATCGCTACTACCAGCAAGAAGACGCGTCGGTCCTGCCACGAGCCATCGGCAACTTTGAAGCGTTTGAGAATGCCATGATGCTGGATATCGCCATGGGCGGTTCCACCAACACCATCCTGCACCTGCTGGCCGCCGCCCAGGAAGCGGAGCTGGACTTCACCATGAAGGATATCGATCGCCTTTCGCGCAAGATTCCGCAGCTGTGCAAGGTAGCACCCAACACCCCCGAATATCACATGGAAGATGTGCACAGGGCTGGCGGGGTCATGGGTATTCTGGGCGAACTCGATCGCGCCGGCCTGCTCCACACTCACTGCCCCACCGTGCACAGCAAAACCATGGGCGAGGCTCTGGACAAGTGGGACATCGTTCGCACCGACGATGCAGCGGTGCGCAAGTTTTTCTCCGCCGGCCCGGCTGGCATTCCAACCCAGACAGCCTTCAGCCAGGAGACTCGCTGGCCATCACTGGACGACGATCGCGAAGGGGGCTGCATCCGCTCGATCGAAAATGCATTCTCACTGGAAGGCGGCCTGGCTGTCCTGACCGGCAACATCGCTGAAGACGGCTGCGTCGTGAAAACCTCCGGGGTGGACGACTCCATTTTGGTGTTCTCCGGACCAGCCCACGTGTGCGAGAGCCAGGAACAGGCCGTGAAGGATATCCTCGAAGAACGGGTTAAAGCCGGCAACGTGGTCATCGTGCGTTACGAAGGCCCGCGCGGTGGACCCGGCATGCAGGAAATGCTCTACCCCACCAGCTACATCAAGTCCAAAGGCCTGGGCAAAGCCTGCGCACTGCTCACCGACGGTCGATTCTCCGGCGGCACCTCCGGACTGTCAATCGGCCACGCCTCACCGGAAGCGGCTGCCGGCGGCGCCATCGGTCTGGTGGAGAACGGCGATATCATTGAGATCAACATCCCCGAGCGGACGATCAACGTAAAGCTCAGTGATGAAGCGTTGGCAGAGCGCCGTGCGCAAATGGATGCCAGGGGCGACAAGGCCTGGCAGCCTGTCGAAGCCCGACCCCGCGCTGTCAGTGCAGCACTCAAGGTCTACGCCAAAATGGCAACCAGCGCAGACAAAGGAGCCGTAAGGGATCTATCCCTGCTCGATTAAGGTTTCAAGATCCTCGCGGAAGCCGCTGAGCTTGCGCCGCAGCCTCTTGTCCTGTTTGGCCGTTCGGGTATTCGCCAGTTCGGCCAGCGCGCTGTAGATTACCTGGCCATTGTGCTCGTACACGGCCAGGTATTCGGGCGACGCTGTATCGTCTCGATTCGCGAGCGAGTCCCGCAGTGCCTGCTGCCATCCTTCCTCACGCTGCAACATTGCTTCCAACCGCTCCAGCCACAAGGCGCGCTCCTGCAACCAGTAACTATCTGAACGCTGCATGTCCGCGGCGGCCTGTTCGAGAATAGCGCGCTGATCCCCATCCAACCGCCCCATATAATCCTGGGCAGAGTCGAGGAGGTTCTCGTATGCCTCTTCATGAAACTCAGCGTCGCTGCGAGGCAGATACTCCTCCTCGTACTCCACCTGTTTCTCTTTCAGCGAGGTGACAAACTCCGCCATCTGCTCATCGCTCAAGGCCTCTCCCAGAACCAGCATCCACTCAAGACCTCGCGCCTCCACCCTCAACCAGGCCGACTCAAAATCCGTCGCTATTGCGCTCACCTGCTGTGGCGTCATCTCAGCATCAAGATTCTGCTCCAGGGTATCGAGTATCGCTACATAGGTGGGCAACTCGTCGCTGCGGTGCCATTGCAGAAAGGGTGTCAACTCCTGCTTTAGCAGGGTTTTCTGCGGCCGGGTGAGGTCCACATACTTGCCGATATACCAGGGAATTAGAAAATCTAGGCGGTTGTAAACCAACGTGGTACTGCTGCACGCCTGCAACAGTATCAGCAGGCAGGGCAACAACAGAAGGCGGCGGGAAATAGTCACGGGGCTAGAAGGGCAGAGCACCCAGGTCGACATTACCGCCAGTGATAACGACACCTGTCCTGCGACCGCGGAAGCGCTCCGGGTGCTCCAGAAGCCCGGCAAAGCTCACCGCGCCAGAGGGCTCTACCACCTGCTTCATTCGCGTCCAGATAAGTTCCATAGCCTCCACAATCAGCGCGTCCGGCACTGCCACAATAGTGTCTACATGTTTACGGATGATCTCGAAATTCAGCTCACCCAGGCTGGTGCGCAGGCCGTCGGCAATGGTGTCTACCCGGGAATTACCTTGCAGCTCACCGAGGCCGAAAGAGCGGAAAGCATCGTCTGCGCCTTCCGGCTCGACCGCTATCACTTCAATTTTCGGGTTGATGTGCTTGGCCGCTATCGCGGTACCGGAGAGCAAACCACCGCCGCCAACGGGCACGGCGATCACATCGAGGTCGGGGACCTGTTTGAGCAATTCCAGCGCAACCGTGCCCTGGCCAGCGATGACCCTGCTATCGAGAAAAGGATGCACAGCGTGCGCACCGGTCCCGGCGAGAACCTGCTCCAGACCAGCAGCTCGCGCTTGTTGAGTGGGCTCACATTCGATGATCAAGCCGCCGTATGCGGCAACCGCCTCTTTCTTAACATCGGGCGCGTTGGAAGGCATAACGATATGCGCCGGGATACCGCGCTGCGCGGCAGCCATCGCCAGAGCAGCGCCGTGGTTGCCCGAGGAATGCGTCGCCACTCCATTTGCCGCCTCATCGTCGGAGAGAGACAGCACCGCATTCAATGCACCACGAGCCTTGAACGCACCAACCCGCTGCAGGTGTTCACACTTGAAGAAAACATGTGAGCCTGTGTGCTTGTTAAGCAGCCGGCTCTGCATTACCGGTGTTTCATGCACACCATCGGCGATCCTCAGCATGGCGGCTTCAATATCGGTAAATTGTGGAGCGTTGAGATTGGTCACGTCTATGTCCCTGTTGCCGAGAAGAACAGTGTGCCACAGACCGCTATGCTCTTGGACCAAACATTAAATGCGCAACTTAAGTGAGCGCGGCTGCGGACGGCTATGCTAATGTCTGCCTTTTCCCATAGCCGATGACTCAACGTGCTAGAAACACTCAATACCTGGTCCGCCAATTTCGCCAATGCAGTGTGGGGCACTCCCACGGTCATTCTGCTGCTCGGCGGCGGTCTGTTCTTTGCCATCTACTCGGGCTTCAGACCCTACCGGCATTTTGGCCACGCCTTCGGCATCATGCTGGGCAAGCACGAAACCCCGGACGGTCCGGGCGAACTGAGCCACCGCCAGGCGCTTGCCGCAGCGCTGGCCGCGACCATGGGCCTGGGGAATATCTCCGGAGTCGCGCTGGCGATTGTCGCCGGCGGCCCCGGCGCGGTGTTCTGGATGTGGATGTCGGCGCTTGTGGGCATTGCCACAAAGTTTTTTACCTGCACCCTGGGAGTGATGTATCGAGGCGAGGACAGCCTGGGCAATCTGCAGGGTGGCCCCCAATACGTGATTCGCGAAGCCATGCCGCGGGCGTTTTTCCCCCTGGCCATTCTGTTTTCAGTCATGGGCCTGATCGGAACGCTGCCCATGTTCCAGGCCAACCAGCTCACTGCTCTCATCCGTCAGAACGTTGAAATTGGCGGCGACCCATTAACCGTCAATCTCGCCATAGGCTGTGTAATGGCGGTCATTGTAGGCATTGTCGTATTCGGCGGCCTGCAGCGAGTCGCGCGGGTGGCGGTGGCGCTGCTCCCGCTGATGGTTGTGATCTACCTGAGCATGACAGGCTTTATGATTCTGACCAATATCGAGGAGGTCCCGGGTATTCTCGGCATGATCGTCACGGAAGCTTTCAACCCCCAGGCGGTGGGCGGCGGTTTTCTCGGCGTGGTACTGATAGGCGTAAGCCGCGGTGTATTCTCGAATGAAGCGGGCCTGGGCACCGAAGTCATGGCTCACGGGGCGGCGCGCACCAACGAACCTGTGCGCGAAGGGCTGGTCGCCATGCTCGGGCCGGTGGCAGACACGCTGATCGTTTGCACCTGTACCGCCATCGTGATTCTTCTAGCAGGAAACTGGCAAAACCCTGGCGAACTCTCCGGCGTCACACTCACCGCCAATGCATTTGCTTCTCAGCTGGGCAGTTTTGGCATGATTGCCCTGACGATCGTTACCCTGATCCTGAGCAGCACCACAATGTTCGCCTGCTGGTACTATGGAGCCAAGTGTTTTGGCTTTCTGGCGGGCGCTCACATCCAGCATCACTACCGCTGGTTCTTCCTCGCGACCATCGTGTTTGGCGCCACCGTAAATATCGATGTGGTGTTTAACCTGATCTCGGGGTCCTACGCCATCATGGCGATACCGACCATGGTCTCCACAATTTATCTGGCACCGAAAGTGAAGGCTGCTGCGATCGATTATTTCCACCGCCACCCCTACTGACCAGCAAGATCAGGCTGCAGCTTCCGCGTCACGGTCAGCAGATTTGTTGATCGCGCGCAGAATGCCGTCCAATGAAGCCTGCACAATGTCGTGGCTACGACCAACGCCGCAGTAGCGATCGCCTTCAATATTCAGCTGGATGTAGCACACCGCTTCCGCATCTGCACTCTGGCTGAGCGCATGCTCGGAATATTCGACCAGCACAATCTGTTTGCCGGTGAATGCCTCCATCGCATTAACGAATGACGCGACAACGCCGTTCCCTGTACCGGTGATCTGCTGCTGCACCCCTTCCCGGCTCAGTTCAGCCTGCAACTTGTCGACATGGTCCTCACGACTCACTGTGTAGTTGCCCAATTGCCAGCGGCCCTCGCCGTTCAGATAAGTTTTCTGGAACAAATCGAAAATCGCTTCAGGGCCGACTTCCGCCTCCGACTCTTCGGCATGCGCCTGCACTGAACCGGAGAAGTCCACCGACAGCCAGCGGGGTATTTCATAACCGTAGTCACGCTGCAATACATAGGCGATGCCGCCCTTGCCGGATTGGCTGTTGATACGGATCACTTCCTGATAAGAGCGCCCGATGTCCGCCGGGTCGATCGGCAGGTAGGCCACGTCCCAATGATCGCGGCCTTCTTGCTGCGCCAGGCATTTCTTGATCGCGTCCTGGTGACTGCCGGAGAACGCAGTGAACACCAGTTCTCCCGCCCAGGGGTGACGAGGGTGCACCGGCAACTGGGTGCACTCCTTCACGGTCTGGATGATCTCGTCCATATTGGCGAGATTCAGTTTTGGATCGACGCCCTGGCTGTACAGGTTCATAGCCATCGTGACCACATCCATATTACCGGTGCGCTCACCATTGCCCATCAGGGTGCCTTCGACCCGGTCCGCCCCGGCCATCACACCGAGCTCGGCAGCCGCGACACCACAGCCCCGGTCATTGTGGGTGTGCAGAGAAATCAGCAGGCTATCGCGGCGGGCGACATTGTCACAAAACCACTCAATCTGATCGGCGTAGACGTTCGGTGTGCTCATCTCCACGGTGGCAGGCAAGTTGATAATGACCGGCTTCTCCGGCGTGGGCTGCCACACCGCGGTTACGGCATTGACAACCTCCAGGGCGAAGTCGATCTCAGTACCAGTAAAGCTCTCCGGAGAGTACTCAAAGACCCACTCAGTTTCAGGGTATTTATCGGCGCAGGCCTGGACCAATTCCGCCCCGTTGACCGCTATATCAATAATTCCCTGGCGATCCAGCCCGAAGACCTGCTCGCGCTGCACTGTGGAAGTGGAGTTGTAGACATGGACCACGGCGCGGCGGGCACCTTTGAGGGCCTCAAACGTCTTTTCGATCAGCTCCTGTCGAGCCTGCACCAGCACCTGGATGGTGACATCCTCGGGAATACGGTCGTTTTCGATCAGCTCGCGCACAAAGTTGAAGTCATGACTGGACGCGGAGGGGAATCCCACCTCGATTTCCTTGAACCCCACCTTTACCAGCTGGTCCCACAAACGCGACTTCTGGCGCGCTGTCATGGGTTCGATCAAAGCCTGGTTGCCATCGCGCAGATCGACACTGCACCACAGTGGGGCAGCTTCAATACGCTGGTCAGGCCAGCGGCGGTCGGGCTTGGCAATCGCTTGAAAAGGCTTGTACTTGCTGTGGTCGAAACTGCTCATCGGGTTCACCTGGATTATTCGTTAGGTGGCTGCACCTGAGGCGCTTCTCCCTTTCCTGGGTAAGGTGCGGGAACGGCGCAACGGGGCTCCTGGGTAAGGCTAGCCGCCGCTGGCACAGGTGTAAGATCAGCCAGGCGCAAAGTATAGTGGCCATCGCGGGGTGATTGATTGCAATTACGGCACATATACTTCCTATTTGTGCATTATATCGCTATAAAATCCTATATTTTTAGAGATAAACTCTCGATTGAATAGAATATGTGATTTATTGCCAATATTGAGGAGCACCCGTGAAACTCGATCGTACGGACCGCAAGATTCTCGACGCAATGCAAAGCAACGGCCGCATCAGCAACCTGGAGCTCGCAGAGTTGGTCAATCTTTCCCCCACTCCCTGCTCGCGACGGGTCAAACGGCTGGAAGAATCGGGCTTGATTGAGCGCCATGTAAGCCTTCTCAACCAGTCCATGCTGGGGCTCAAACTCACTGCCTATATCGGTATCAGCATGGACCGGCACACCCCGGACCGCTTCGAAGCCTTCGAACAAGAGGTGGCAAGCTATCCCGAGGTGATGGCCTGTTCGGTCGTCACCGGACAGTCCTCGGACTACCTGCTCAAGGCGGTTGTACCAGACATGGAGTACTACGAGAAATTCCTCCTCGGCAAACTGACCCGTATCCCGGGTGTCACCGGTGTACATTCAAGCTTCGAGCTGCGTCGGGTCGTGCTGCGCACTGAGCTCCCGCTGCAACACATCAACGAGCACACAGAGTTCAAGAGTTAAAACCAGCTAGCTTCCGTGGCCTCTCACAGCCTTGTGAGCGCGGCTCGCGACCCGCACCATGTGCCCTCAATAAAAAGTACGAGGTGGAAACGAACATGGATGTAGCAGGAAAAATCGCACTGGTGACAGGCGGGGCCAGCGGCATGGGTCAGATCATCGCACGCCGGCTGGCTGCTGGTGGCGCCAAAGTCGCTATCTTCGACGTCAATCAGGCCGGACTTGACGCCACCGCGGCCGAGTCGGACAACATCACCGCATTTCACTGCGATATTTCCAGCCTCGAAGATGTAGAAGCAAAAGTTGGCCAGGTCGCGGCCGCGCTGGGCCCCATCGACCTGCTGGTACATGCCGCTGCGCTGATGCCCGCTCACCTGCTGGCAGAACACGAGCACAGCGACATGGAGCGCCTGTTCAAGATCAACTACCTCGGCACTACCTATATGGTACGCGCCGTACTACCATCCATGACCGAGCGCGGCAGCGGCCGTATTCTCGTGTTCGGTTCCATCGCGGGCATCGCCCTGGTGCCGAAGATGGGCGCCTACTGCGCCACCAAAGCCGCCGTTAATGCCTACACCGAAGTGTTGCAGAACGAGATTCGCCACACTGGCGTGCGGGCCCACCTGATCTGCCCGCCCGCTGTGAATACACCGCTGGTAGACCAGACCATCAGCACCGACACTCCAGGCAGCATTATCGAATCAAAGGAGAAAGGCCGGTTGGCGGATCCGAACAAGATCGTCGATGCCATTTTCAAGGGCGTAGCCAAGGACAAGGACATCATCTACCCCAGCGAGGCCAAGTTTCTCTACCTGTGGCGTGCTCTCGCCCCGAAGCTGTGGTGGAAGACGGTCATGAACTTCGAGAAGTAGCTTTACCCACCCCCGGCGCTGGGCTACCCTCGCCGGCCGATGAGCGCCCGACACCTCAATACCGACTCCCCCTGGCTGCTTGCCCTGCTCGCAGCCATTGTCGCTCTCGGTCCGCTGAGTGTGGACATGTATCTGCCAGCTATGCCCTCAATGATGCGCGCGCTGGATACCGATATCAGCTACATGCACCTGAGTATCAGCACCTACCTGGCGGGCTATGCCATTTTTCACCTGGCCTGTGGGCCTTTGGCGGACCGCCTCGGCCGCAAGCCGGTGCTCACCGCCGGTACCGGCCTGTTCGTATTGGCCTGCATTGGCTGCGCGCAATCAACCAGCGCCAATGAACTGTTGGTCTTTCGCTTCCTGCAGGGCGTAGGGGCCTGCGTAGGTCCGACCCTTGCTCGCACAGTGACTCGCGACCTCTTTGGCCCACGTCGAGCCGCACGCGCCCTGTCCCTCATCGCAATGCTCATGGCCCTGGGCCCGGCCATCGCTCCACTTTTGGGTGGGTTCATGTTGCTGGTGTTGCCGTGGCCAGTGATTTTTATTTTTCTCGCCGCCTATGCCCTGGCCATGATCGTCCTGCTGCAAGTGTTCCTGCCGGAATCGCTGCCGGAACGCCAGAGCCTTCATCCGCTCAACATTCTGCGCAACTACGCCCAGCTACTGAAGGATATGCGTTTCATGTCGGTAGTATTGGCCAGCGGCCTGGTATACGCGGCACTGATGGCCTATCTCTCCTCTTCCAGCTTCGTGTACATGGAATTACTGGGGGTGCCGGTTCAGTACTTCGGCTTTATTTTCCTGACAACGGTGCTCGGCTACATGGGAGGAAGTGCGCTGAGCGCGCGCATGTCTGACCGCCTGGACTCGCACCAGACTCTGGTGCGAGGCGCCATACTGTGCCTGGCTTCGGCCATGCTCATGTGGCTGGGTGGCAGCTTGCGGCCAGACAGCGTGGCCGTCCTCATGTTGCCCATGACGATTTATGCAGCCGGCATGGGCCTGGTATATCCCCACGCCATGGCAATTGCACTGGCGCCCTACCCTCACATCGCGGGCACGGCCTCCTCCCTGCTGGGTTTCATCCAGATGGGCTTGTCTGGCTTGTCAGCGGCACTCGTCGGCCAGGTTCTGGAGGCCAGCGCCCAGCCCATGTTGATCGCCATGGCCAGCTGCACCGCCGGCTGTCTCGCGCTCAGCCTGTACGCTGTCCGGCGCAACTGACCGACCTGATCGGCTGTGGCATACTCTGCGCTCTGATTGCTGGAGATCCACCGTGCATACCGCCCTCGACGTCACCCAACTGATTGGCAACACCCCCCTGCTTCACCTGCGACAGGTGTCAGAACAGACCGGATGCACAATCCTGGGCAAGGCCGAATTCTTGAATCCCGGTGGCTCGGTCAAGGATCGCACTGCCCTGGGCATCATTCGTGCCGCTGAACAGGCCGGTGAATTGCAGCCGGGTGGACGCATTGTCGAGGGCACCGCCGGTAATACAGGCATCGGCCTCACCCTGGTGGCGAACGCGCTGGGGTACAAAAGTACCGTGGTGATGCCTATCACCCAGTCCAAAGAAAAAATCGATTCGCTGGAACTACTGGGGGCCGACCTGCACCTGGTGCCTGCTACCTCTTATGACGACTCCAGGCACTATGTACATACCGCCGAGCGCCTGGCCAACAAAATGGCCGGAAAGGAAGAGCACGGCGCTATCTGGGCCCGGCAGTTCGACAACCCGGCCAATATGGCTATCCATGAAGAGACCACTGGCCGCGAGATCTGGGAACAAACAGACGGCAAGGTAGATGGCTTCATCTGTAGCGTTGGTACCGGCGGCACACTGGCGGGCGTGTCCGCCGCCCTGAAGGGGAACAACAAAGACGTTGCTATCGGCATCGCCGACCCGCTCGGCGCCTCCCTGTATAGCCACTTCAGCAAGGGAGAGCTCGAACGCAGTGAGGGCAACTCTATCATCGAGGGGGTTGGGATCAATCACGTCACGGACAACCTGGCGCAAGCGCAGGTGGACCACGCCTACGCGATCAGCGATCACGACGCCCTGCCCTACATCTATGACTTGCTCCAGCATGAAGGCCTTTGTCTGGGAGGCTCTTCCGCTCTCAACATCGCCGGCGCAGTAAAACTCGCCGAGGAGCTGGGCCCGGGACACACTATTGTCACCATTCTTTGCGACTACGGTACCCGTTACCAGAGCAAACTGTTCAATCCGGTGTTCCTGGAAAACAAGGGGCTTCCTGTTCCTCCCTGGCTACAAATCTGACAGGCATAAAAAAACCCGGCTCTGGCCGGGTTTTTTGTGCCAAACAGGATCAGCTCCCGGCGGCAGCGCGCTCTTTCTCTACCAGATAGTCGGCTACTTTCAGCATATTTGCGTTACTGCCCGCTGTGCGTGCAGAAATCATATACTTGCCGTTAACCATCACCGATGGCGTACCGGATACCTTGGCGCCACGAGCCGTAGAGTTGGCCTGGCGCGCCTGGCTGCTAACACCAAAAGAACTGTAAGCCTTGAGGAAATCTTCTTCGGCAACACCGTTGGCCACAAACAGCTCGGCGATTTCTTCCTCACTACCAAGGCGTTTGCGATCCACATTCATGGCCTGGAAGATTACCGGGTGCATGGTTTCAGCTACACCCAGCGCTTCCGCGGTGTAGAACGCCTTGGCATGCAGCTCCATGGCGCCGCCCCATTGAGCGGGGATAGCACGGAAGGCAACGTCATCAGCGATGGTCTTTTTCCACTGGCCGATGACCGGTTCGAAGGTATAGCAGTGACCACAGCCATACCAGAAAAATTCAGCCACCTCGATTTTGTCCGGGTTGGCAGTACGAATGGCGGGCTGAATAAGGGTGTAATGCTTGCCCGCTTCCCAGGTTTCACCGTCCTGGGCACATGCCAGCAGGGAAACCATCATCAGGGAAAAAACCAGTGCGATTCGTTTAAACATAGTGAACTCCAATATTCTCATTGTTCTGTTATGACAGGCGTCCCGAGCCGGGGTTCGCCCGGAGATAAAAAAAGGTGGCATATTGCCACCTTTTTCTCAATCCAGCGCGCTTACTTCAGACCGGAGATATAGCTCGAAACTGCTTCGATTTCTTTGTCGGAAAGTCCGAAAGCCGTAGTGCGCATGATCATGGTGTCGCCGTCGTTCGTACGGCCAGCCTCATCTTCATAGCCCATGCGGTAAGCCTTCAACTGAGCTGAGATGTAGTCTGCGTGCTGGCCCGCAAGTGCCGGGAAGCCGGCTGGGGCGTTACCCTGGCCGTTCGGCGAGTGACACGCGGTGCAGGCAGCGACATTGCGCTCAGCAACACCTGAGCGGTAAACCTTCTCACCCAGTGCAAGCAGTGCAGGATCAGTCTGGCCACCAGAACGGGGCTGGCTGGCGTAGAAAGCGGCGATGTTGGCTAGCTCCTGGTCAGACTTGCCATCCAGTTGGCCCACCATTGTCGGCACCGGGCGGGCACCGTCGCGGATATCCATCAGCTGCTTGAGCAGGTACTTCTCACCCAGGCCGGCAAGCTTGGGGAAAGTCGGCGCTGCGCTATTACCATCGGCGCCGTGGCAGGCGGCGCATACGGCTGTCATTTCCTTGCCTGCGGCGGCATCGCCAGGCTGGGCAGAGGCTACTTGGGTCCAACCCAGAATCAGGCTGGCCAGGATTACTACTTTCTTCATGTTCATTCCAGTATGAGTCGATTAAAGCCGGCTTATTGTGCGGGCTTGGCCATGTACTCGATCAGCGCCTTGTAATCTTCATCGGTGCAGTCGAAGCACATGCCTTTGGGGGGCATTGCATTCAGGCCGGTGCCAACAGCGGCGACCAGTGTATCCATGCCCTTGGCCAGACGGGGCTCCCAGGCAGCTGCGTCTCCGGTCTTGGGAGCGTTGGCAGCGCCAGTGGCGTGGCAAACGGCGCAGCTCTTGTTGTACTTGTCCATGTCGGGCTCGGCATAGGCACCGGCGGCACAGACCATCAGGGCGGCGGCAAAAAACTTCTTCATGAGATACCTCGTATTTGGTTCCGGTGCTAAGCTCGCACCGCAAGCTTTTGATAACATGCGAAAAAAGCTGTGGCATTATATACGAGATACCCACACCGACAAAGGCCATACCGCACAATGACTGACCCGGATCAAATCGCCGCTCCGGAGGCCCCCGACTACCGCCAGGCCCAGTTCCTGACCAGTGCGGCGAAGTTGCATCAGTGCCCTGAGGACGAAGGCTGGGAAGTGGCCTTTGCCGGACGCTCAAACGCCGGAAAATCGAGTGCAATCAATAGTTTAACGAATAATAAAAAACTAGCAAAAACCTCCAAGACCCCCGGCCGCACGCAGCTCATCAACTTTTTCGAACTGACACCGAACCAGCGCCTGGTAGACCTGCCCGGCTACGGCTTTGCCAAGGTTCCGGTCGCGGTCAAGAAAGAGTGGACGCGACAACTGGAGAACTATCTGGCCAAACGGCAGGCACTGCGAGGCATGATCCTGCTGATGGATGTCCGCCACCCTCTGCAACCATTCGACCAACAGATGCTCGACTGGGCGCTGGCAGCACATATGCCCGTGCACATCTTGCTAACCAAGGCGGACAAGCTCAAAAAGGGCCCCGCCAACAACAGCCTGTTGTCCGTCCGCAAGGCGCTGAAGGAACACGAGGACTTGGTGAGCGTGCAGCTGTTTTCAGCACTCAAACACAGCGGGCACGATCAGTTGCGAGCGGTTCTGGACCACTGGCTCACCGATATGAGTGTTTTTGATGAGGACGAAATAGAGTCCGTGTAGGCCACCTTTTCGGCCGCGTCCGCTCCATAAAAAAACCCGGTACCTCCAGGGGAAGAGGTTACCGGGCTACCTAGCGTCTCTGGGGAAAGAGACTTGCTCGTAGAGAGTCTTGGGGAAAACCCTCCATAGGGATGTAGCAGTTGCTACGTAAATTAAGACCGGGCACATTGGTAAGAGTTCACAACATTTCGAGAATTTTTCCATCTCATGGCAACTGTTATATTTCTGCTCATCGTCGCCGCCGGCTTCGCTCTGTTCCTGTATCAGACATTCTGGCGCGACAAACTGATCCGCCGACGCCCCTTCAGTCCGGCCTGGCGCGGTATTCTTGAAAAAAATGTTCCCGTATATCAGCAACTTGAGGCCAGCGAACGTGTCCGCCTGGAGCAGCTGATACAGCTTTTTTTAGCCGAGAAGGAATTCTATGGCTGTGATGGCCTGGACCTGACCGATGAAATTCGCATCACCATTGCGGGCCAGGCCTGCTTGTTGCTGCTGGGGCGAGGCTGGCAGATATATCCCGGACTGATGTCAGTGCTGGTCTACCCCACTGCTTTTATCGCCGAGCGTGAGGTGCGGGACGAGGACGGCACCGTCAGCTACGCGGGGCACCAGCTGCTCGGCGAATCCTGGAGCAATGGCAAGGTCATTCTTTCCTGGGACGACGTTACCCGAGGCGGTAGGGATTTTCACGACGGCCACAACGTGGTTCTGCACGAGTTCGCTCACCAACTGGACGGGCTGTCCGGAGCCACGAACGGCGCCCCGCCACTGGGCGGTAGCAACCACGACACCTGGGCCCAGGTTTTCAGCGATAACTATGACGATCTGCGGGCGCGCTCAGCCCGCGGCCTGCCAACGGTGTTGGATAGCTATGGCAGCACCAATCCTGCGGAATTCTTCGCTGTGGCAACAGAAGCATTCTATGAGCGACCCTCAGCCCTGGAACGGGTCCGGCCAGACCTCTATGCAGAACTACAGCGCTATTACCGGGTAGAACCGAAGCGCTGGGAACGGGAGTACACACCCCCGCCGCGCTCAAACTCAGCGGCCAACTGGCCCGGCGAATGCGACTAGTGCGCCTCGTCCCAGTTGTCCCCTACCCCGGCTTCAACCAACAGGGGCACGGATAGGGAGGCCGCATCGGACATCCGCTGGCACAACTCCTCGCAAACGCTGTCGACCTGCTCGTTCGCAACTTCCAGCACCAGTTCATCGTGCACCTGCATAATCATGCGTGCATCGACACTGCCCTGCTCCAACCAGCTGTCCACTGACAGCATGGCTTTCTTGATGATATCTGCGGCGCTACCCTGCATCGGCGCGTTAATCGCCGTGCGTTCTGCCGCCTGGGCGCGCATCTTGTTGCGGGCATTGATTTCGGGGAGGTAGAGACGTCGGCCGAACAGGGTTTCAACATAGCCCTGCTCCCGGGCCAGCTCACGGGTGCGGTCCATGTAATCCGCCACCCCCGGATAGCGCTCGAAGTAGCGGTCGATGTATTGCTGTGCCTCGTTGCGGCCGAGATGAAGCTGCTTGGCCAGGCCGAACGCAGACATGCCGTAAATCAGACCGAAATTGATAGCCTTGGCCTTGCGCCGCTGATCGCCGGACACCTCATCCAGCCCCACTTCAAATACCTCTGAGGCCGTGGCCTTATGCACATCCTGGCCTTCCTGGAACGCCTTAAGCAGCCCGGGATCATCGGACAGATGCGCCATGATGCGCAGCTCGATCTGGGAATAATCCGCCGCCACCACTTTATAGCCCGCAGGTGCAATGAAGGCCTGGCGAATACGCCTGCCCTCCTCTGTACGGATGGGTATGTTCTGCAGGTTGGGGTCGGATGACGAAAGTCGCCCGGTGGCGGCTACCGCCTGATGATAGGAGGTATGCACCCGACCAGTACCCGGGTCCACCATCTCAGGCAGCTTGTCGGTGTAGGTAGATTTGAGTTTGCTCAGGCTACGGTATTCCAACAGCAATTTGGGCAGCGGGTAATCAAGAGCCAGCTCCACCAGCACATCCTCCGCAGTGGAAGGTGCGCCCTTGGGGGTTTTCTTGATCACTGGTAGTTCCAGCTTCTCAAAGAGAATCTCACCCAATTGTTTGGGGGAACCCAGATTGAACTCCTGGCCTGCCAGGCCGTAGGCCTCGGTTTTCAGCTCTTCGAGCCTCGCACCCAACTCGCTGCTCTGTTGGTGCAACATCTCGCTGGAGAGTAGCGCGCCCTGCCGCTCAATGCGTGATAGTACCGGCACCAGCGGGAGCTCAATCTCCCTGAAGACAGGCACCAGGCTCTCCTGCTCTTCGAGTTTCGGCCACAGGGCCTGATGCAAGCGCAGGGTAATGTCGGCGTCTTCAGCCGCATAAGGCCCCGCTTCCTCCACCTTGATCTGGTTGAAGGTGAGCTGCTTGGCGCCCTTCCCCGCTATTTCTTCAAACTTGATGGTTTTCTGGCCCAGGTATTTGAGCGCCAGGCTGTCCATATCGTGGCGGGTTGCCGTTGAGTCCAGAACATAGGACTCAAGCATGGTGTCATAGGCGATTCCGCGCAGCGAGATATCGTGATTCACGAGCACATTGGCATCGTACTTGAGGTTCTGGCCGACCTTAGCAACCTGCGGATCCTCCAGCAGGGGCTTGAGTGCACTGAGGATCGCGTCGCGATCCAGTTGCTCCGGCGCACCCAGATAGTCATGGGCCAGCGGCACATAGGCAGCCTTTCCGGCCTCTACGGCAAAGGAAACCCCGACGATGCGAGCTTCCATGTAATCCAGGCTGGTCGTTTCTGTGTCGAAAGCAAAGAGCTCTGCCGATCTGAGTTGATCCATCCAGGCGTCAAAATCAGCTTGCTCAGTCACCACGACATACTCGGTGTCGATAGCCTCGGCGACGGGTGCCGGTGCCTCACCCTCGCCCAGCAATTCGTCAAGCCAGCCCCGAAACTCCAATTTGGTGAACCACTCCACCAGGGTTTCGCGGTCCTGTTCACCGTTAATCAGGTCACCCGGAGCGTACTCCAACGCAACATCGGTCTTGATCGTTGCGAGCTCATAGGAAAGAAACGCCATGTCCTTTTGAGCCTCAAGTTTGGCGCCCATGGTCTTGGCACCACGGAACGAGAGTTCGGCCACCTTGTCCAGCGACTCGTAGATAGATTCGAGGCTACCCAATCCCTGCAGCAGGCCCAGGGCAGTCTTCTCCCCCACGCCCGGCACCCCGGGGATGTTGTCGACCTTGTCGCCCATGAGGGCCAGAAAGTCGATAATCAGGCTGGGCGGGATACCAAACTTCTTCTCAACGCCCTCCTCGTCCATCACCGTTTCGGTCATGGTATTGACCAGCGAGACATGCTTGTTGACCAGCTGCGCCATATCCTTGTCGCCAGTGGAGATAACGACATCCCTGCCCTGTTCACTGGCGCGCCGGGCCAGCGTGCCGATCACATCGTCAGCCTCGACCCCTTCCACGCAGAGAAATGGCAGGCCCATGGCCTTGACCACGGCATGTATGGGCTCGATCTGCTCGCGCAATTCATCCGGCATGGGCGGCCGGTTGGCCTTGTACTCGGAGTACATGTCATTGCGGAATGTCTTGCCCTTGGCATCGAAAATGGCAACTACCGGCGAGTCTGGATAATCTGCTAGCAGACGGCGCATCATGCTGATCACGCCCCGCACCGCGCCGGTATTCAAACCGTCGGAGGTGGTGAGCATAGGCAGGGCATGAAAGGCCCGGAAAACGTAGGAAGAGCCGTCTACAAGAACAATAGGGGCCGCTTTATCCATAATGGAACTCTCTTCTTAGTAATCCCAGTGCACAAGTGCCGAGCGGTAGGTGACCTTCATTTTGGCCAAATCCAGCGGCGCTTTGAAAAACCCGTGGTAATCGCCCGCCGGATTTATGAGTACCACATTAGAACTATGGTCTACCTGATAATTTTCATCCTGGCCCGGGACCTTGCGAAATGGCGTGTTCAAGGCGGTCGCAAAGCGGTGAATGTCGAGGAATTCACCCGTGACGCCGATAAAGTCAGGGTTGAAATAGGGGACATACTGACCCAGCTGCTCGACCGTATCGCGAGCCGGGTCAACGCTAACCATAACCACCTGGGTATCGGCCGCCTCGGTACCTTCCAATTCGCCCATAAACTGATCGAGAAACGCCATGGTGGTAGGGCAGACATCCGGGCAGTAGGTAAAGCCGAAGAAGACCAGGCTCCACTTGCCCTCAAAACGGGCGCGATCAAACGGCTTCCCTTTATGGTCGATAAGGCTTATTTCGCCGAAGTTTCTGGGAGTTTCAAACAAATAGAGGCCATTTACCTTCATTTCGGTCGCGGACATCACTCGCGGCTGCTGCACGCGGTACACGAAACCGGCCACAATCACAGTGATAAAAATGAGAACCACAGCCACCGTCAGGCGGATGTTGCGGGCTTGCTGGGAGTCGGTCATAGCGTACTTACCGGAAAGAGATAGTGGTCAATGAGCATGATAATAAACAGGGCCATCAGATAGATGATGGAATATTTGAACGTCTCCATCGGCGCCCTGGGATTTTTGTCGCGGATCAATTCAATGGCCCAATACAGGAAGCCACCTCCAAGAACGACGGCACCGAGCAGATACAGTGGGCCGCTCAGGCGAGTTACGTAGGGGAGGAGAGTGATCAAAAACATGATGATGGTATAGAGCAGGATATGCAGCTTGGTGAAAGCAACACCATGGGTCACTGGCAACATCGGAATCTCTACCTTGGCGTATTCCTCGCGGCGATGAATCGCCAGGGCCCAGAAGTGGGGCGGGGTCCACGCGAAAATAATCAACACCAACAGCAGGGCGTGACCGTGGATCTCACCGGTCACCGCGGTCCAGCCGAGCAGAGGAGGGGCCGCGCCAGCGAGGCCGCCTATGACAATATTCTGGGGGGTCGCGCGCTTGAGGAACATGGTGTACACCACCGCATAACCCAGCAGGGAAGCAAACGTAAGCCACGCCGTAAGCGCATTGATGTAGATAAACAGGATAGCCATACCCAGGCCACCGATCACCAGAGCGAATATGGCCGCCTGAGTATTGCCGAGCTTGCCTGTGGCCACCGGGCGACTCAACGTACGCGCCATCTGCTGGTCGATCCGCTGGTCAACGAGATGATTAACCGCCGCCGCAGCGCCCGCACACAGTGCGATACCAAGATTACCCAACACAAGAACATCCAGAGGCACCATTCCAGGCACCGCCATAAACATGCCGATAGCTGAACAGAGGATCATCAACAGCACCACATTGGGCTTGGTGAGTTCCTTGTAATCGCGCCAGTTGGCGGCTTCTGTTGTCGGTACTTCAGCCATGACGCTACTACCCATTGGAATTCTTAAGAAGGAATTTAAGGTCGGAGATCACGTCCTTGTAAGAAATGTCGCCGCTATACGACATCATCACCCAACCGGCGGGATCGACAAGATACCAGGTAGTCTGGTCCGTCATGCTCTCTGGGAACAGCCGATCAAAGCTGTCATCGCCAAGTGTCAGCGCTGTCAGCCCTTTTTGCTCGACAGCGAGATAATCGGCAAACGAGGCCGGGGCAGGGCGCTCATCACTCAATTCTGTGACCGCCAGATCGGTGTCAGCCACCGCGTGGCCTGAGATGTACATACGATCGATACGATTGAGCGACTTACCCATCGCCACGTGAATCTGCCTGATCAGATACAGCTTGTTTTCACAGACCGCATCGCAGCGGCCGTCGTTATCCACTACCAACAGCGTCCATTTCTGTGGCAGTTCGGCGTATTTCGACTCTGTGCCATCCTGGGACAGCAGCGGGTAATCGTCCAGTTGCCTGGGCGGTTGTATCAGGGTGCCCTGATTCGCGGTGCCCAGCGCGCCTACCAGGTCCAGCTTCCCGTTGATCACGAAGTACCATAGCCACGTACCCGTAAGAATCATCATTACCGGAATACCAATAATGGTCAGCAGCACCAGGCGATTGTTACGTATTTGATTGTCGTCGTGCATATCACTCATTGGAGCTCCTGCGCCCCCGTAATAGCTGCCACAGATTGGTGCTCCGCAGCAGGTAAATTAGTGCCAGTACAGCGGCCATACTGAACCACTGAACCGCGTATCCGGTGTGTTTTTCCGGGCTGACATTGATAACTTGCCAGTCTGTGGACAGAGCGCCCGGCTGCAGCGCATCAATGCGAACAGGGTAGGGGAACACCGTCCCATCGAGTGCGGAGCGGATCTTGTCCATCTCCACCGCCTGAATCCGTTTGGGCCAACCACTAGCAAGGGGCTCGTCCGCCAACAGGTAAGGCGAACCCGGTGACACATAGACGTGGCCCTTTATTCTTACCCGGCCGGGCGCAACAGGCACCTCCGGTAGAACCATACGGCTCGAATCAGCGCGCACCCAGCCCCGATTAACCAGTGCCAGTTCACCGCTATCCAATTCGAATACGGCCAGCACTTCATTGCCATATTTCCCACCCTGCATGCGATTGTCGAGCAGGAAATACTCTCCTCGATACTCGCCCTCCAGGCTGACTGGCAGGTAGGCCAGAGACTCAGGTGAACGATCTACCAGCGAGGCCAGCGGGGCAGGGGGGCGCGCCTGTTTCTGGGCAAAGCTCAGAGCAAGGGCAGCCTTCTCCTCCGCCCGTTGCAACTGCCAGAAGCCAAGCGAGATCAGCAACGGCAGGAGCAGCAGGGTAAACAGGGTGATACGCCACTCAAAATCAAACTCTAGCCTGCGGGCTGACATCATCGGCATCCTGGGCTGAGGAGTGGTTTATACTGCGGGTTCACGCTAGGAGATACCCCGTTGTTTAAAATCGTAATTGTCATTCTGCTGGTGGCCCTGGTGGCCAGCCTGGGAAGTGGATTCTACTACCTGATGCTTGATCAGGGAGATAAAAACAAAAAACGCACCTTTCACTCCCTCGGTGTTCGCCTGGGCCTGGCCATCGCGCTGCTCGCAGTGATTACCTATGGCATCGCCACCGGCCAACTCGGGCACGGCACCCCCTGGGACCCGGGTCCCGGGCCAGTATCCAGCGAACCGGCATCTAAGTAACCACGCCCCAGATACGATAACCCCCGCAGATGCGGGGGTCATACGCTGTTGCCTGTACTGCGTTCTTGTTGCTTACAAGATGTAAACGAACAGGAACAACATCACCCAAACCACGTCAACAAAGTGCCAGTACCAGCTGGAGGCCTCAAAGCCGAAGTGATCTTCAGCGGTGAAGTCGCCACGCAGGCTGCGGATCAGCTGGATAGCCAGCATGGTCATCCCCATAAACACGTGGAAGCCGTGGAAACCCGTGAGCATGAAGAACGTGGAGCCATAGACGCCAGAATTAAGTGTCAAACCAAAGTGGGCATAGGCTTCATAATATTCGTAGTACTGCACGAACAGGAAGATGATCGCCAGGCCGACAGTCACACCCAGCCAGGCGTTGAACTTCGACTTGTTGCCCGCCAGGATACCCATGTGGGCCATATGCACAGTAAAGCTGGATGTCAGCAGGATAATGGTGTTCCACAGAGGCAGCCACTTGTACCAGGCACCCGCTTCAGCAAAGGCCATTGAGGTCTGTGGTGACGTGAATGTGCCATTATTGGCCATCGGTTGCGCGGCTGCGCCGCCAACGGCTTCCTGCGGCGTTTCCATCATCGGCCATGCGTACTGGAAACCTTCCCACAGCAGGCCGTTCATGCGACCGCCTTCTCCTTCGCCAGCCAACCAGGGGCCGGACAGCGTGCGCACGTAGAACAACACACCAAAGAAGGCGAAGAAGAACATCACCTCAGAAAAAATAAACCAGAACATACCCAGCACATAGGACTTCTTCAGTTGTGCGCTGTTCATGCCCGCGATGTTTTCGCGGATGGTCATGCGGAACCAGTAGAACAGCACCGCCATGAACCAGAACAGACCCACTACCAGGGTTGTCCAGGAGCCACTGGTAATACCATCGCCAAAGGTCTTGTCGTTCATGACGGTGGCCGCGCCAAAAATGGAGAGCATGAGACCAATAGTGGCCATCACAGCCATCTTGCTCTTCTCTGGGACGTAGTACGTTTCGTACTCAGTCGAGTTCGGATTACTCATCGTTATCTATCTCCGTTAGTACGCAGGTTCCCCAACCTGCGCCTCAACGGGCAGCTACGCCGCCCGCCATATCAGTTACATCAAATATTGTGTACGACAGGGTGATTGTGCGGATATCCCTCGGCAGATCCTGGTCGACGATAAACTGCAGGGGCATCTCAGTGGCACTTTCACCGTCCAGGGGCTGCTGGTTAAAGCAGAAACACTCTGTCTTGTGAAAGTACTCCGCGGCCCTGGCCGGGGAGACACTGGGTACCGCCTGAGCAATCATCGCTCCGGGAAGCGGGTTGCGAGCCAGGAATACAGTGTCATTAACCGCACCGGGGTGAACCTTCATCGCCGTTACGCTGGGCCCAAATTCCCAGGGCATGCCCTCGTTATTGGTCGCCATAAACTGGATCGTAACCGTGCGGCTCTCATCTACCTGGGCCTGCACCGACGTGTAGGCCTCCGATGAGGTTTTGCCATTGATACCCAGGGCATCACACAGCACATCATAGAGCGGCACCATCACCACAAACACAAACGCGAACATGCCCACCGCTACCGCCACCAGTTTGATGACGGTATCGATAGCAGGGTTGGCGCTCGTTTTGATCACTTATCGTCTACCACTTAGTGAGCAGAAGCTTCAATTTTGGGCGGCGTCTCGAACGTGTGGTAAGGCGCCGGGGTAGGCACTGTCCACTCGAGGCCTTCCGCACCATCCCATACCTTCTCTTCAGAAGTGGGCTTGCCGGAGACGATAGTCGCAATCACGTTGTACAGGAACATAATCTGCGAAGCGCCGTAGATGAAGGCGCCAATCGACGACATCATATTGAAGTCGGCGAACTGCAGAGCGTAGTCCGGAATACGACGAGGCATACCTGCCAGCCCCACAAAGTGCTGCGGGAAGAAGGTCAGGTTAAAGCCGATGAACGAAATCCAGAAGTGGGTTTTACCCATGGTTTCGTTGTACATCTTGCCACACCACTTGGGCAGCCAGTAGTACACCGCAGCCGTCATGGAGAATACCGCACCCGCTACCATCACATAGTGGAAGTGAGCCACAACAAAGTACGAATCGTGATACTGGAAGTCAGCCGGTGCGATGGACAGCATCAGACCGGTGAAGCCGCCAATGGTGAACAGCACCAGGAAACCGATCGAGAACAGCATAGGTGTCTCGAACGTCAGGGCACCGCGCCACATGGTGGATATCCAGTTGAACACCTTCACCCCGGTGGGCACCGCGATCAGCATGGTGGCGTACATAAAGAACAGCTCACCCGCTACCGGCATACCCACCGTATACATGTGGTGTGCCCACACAATAAAGGACAGGAAGGCGATCGATGCAGTCGCGTACACCATCGAGTCATAACCAAACAGCGGCTTGCGGGAGAAAGCAGGAATAATCTGCGATACCACTCCGAAGGCCGGCAGGATGATGATGTATACCTCAGGGTGGCCGAAGAACCAGAACACGTGCTGGAACAGTACCGGGTCACCGCCGCCGGCAGCCGAGAAGAAACTGGTGCCGAAGTGAACATCCATCAGCATCATCGTCACCGCACCCGCGAGTACCGGCATTACTGCAACCAGCAGGAAGGCAGTGATCAGCCAGGTCCATACGAACAAGGGCATCTTCATATAGGTCATGCCAGGGGCACGCATATTCATCACCGTAGCGATGATGTTGATAGAACCCATGATGGATGACAGACCCAGTACGTGTACCGAGAAGATGAAGATAGTGACTGACGGTGGCGCGTAAGTCGTCGACAGAGGAGCGTAGAACGTCCAACCGAAAGCGGGAGCACCGCCTTCCATGAACAGGGTCGATGCCAACAGCAGGAATGCGGGGGGCAGGATCCAGAAGCTCCAGTTGTTCATCCGCGGCAAAGCCATATCCGGCGCCCCGATCATCATCGGGATCATCCAGTTAGCCAGGCCAACGAACGAGGGCATAATCGCCCCGAATACCATGACCAGGCCGTGCATGGTGGTCATCTGGTTAAAGAACGCAGGTTCTACCAGTTGCATGCCGGGCTGGAACAGCTCGGCGCGGATAACCATGGCAAAAAAGCCGCCGAGTATGAACATGGCGAAAGAGAACCACAGGTACATGGTTCCGATATCTTTGTGATTAGTGGTAAACAACCACCGTGAAATGCCCTTAGCGGGGCCGTGATGATGATCTCCCATCGCTTAAATCCTCCCCTTAGCCTTTCTTGTGGTTGAAAACATCTATGGGCTGAACCATGTCGCCCATATTGTTGCCAAATGCGTTGCGCTGGTAGGTAATTACCGCCGCCATATCGACATCGTTCAGCTGCGGGCCAAAGGCCTGCATAGCGGTGCCGGGCACGCCATTAATACCTACGTCGAGGTGGCCTCCGAGCTCGCCGGTCGCAATTGGGCTGCCAGCGATAGCGGTGCCAACACCGCCTTCGCCGTTGGCGCCGTGACAAGCCAGGCAGTTGCGATCATAGACCGACTTGCCTTGCTCCATTAGCTCATCAAGAGTGAAGGTCTTGGCCATCAGTTCCTTGATTTGCGCAGCTTCAGCTTGTTTGCCGTCCAGCCACTGGGCGTACTCATCCTTGCTCACGACGTTAACAACAATAGGCATGAAACCGTGATCTTTACCGCACAGTTCCGCGCACTGACCGCGGTATACGCCCTCAACAGAAGTCTTGGTCCAGGCCTCGTTGATGAAGCCGGGAATCGCATCTCTTTTGACCGCCAGCTCGGGTACCCACCAGGAGTGGATTACGTCGTTGGCCGTGACCAGGAAGCGAACCTTGGTGTCGGCAGGCAATACCAGGGGCTCATCCACTTCCAACAGATAGTGTTCCCCTTTGTCTTCAGTGTTGTAGATCTCGCCCTGACTGGTACGCAAATTGGAGAAGAAGCTGACGTTTTCGCCATCTTCGTTCATATATTCGTATTTCCACTTCCACTGGTAGCCAGTGACAATGACGTCCAGCTCTGCATCGTCGTTGTCATAGATCTCAAGCAACGTGGATGTCGCTGGGAAGGCCATACCAATAAGAATAAAGAAGGGAATCACGGTCCACGCGATTTCAACTTTAGTGCTTTCATGGAAGGTAGCCGGTTCGTGACCCCTGGATTTGCGGTGAGCGTAAATAGAATAAAACATTACGCCGAACACACCTGCACCAATAATGGTACAGATGATAAGAATGATCATATGCAGGTCGTAGATCTGCGCGCCCACATCAGTAACACCCGGGGACATGTTCAATTCGTTCATGTCACCGTGTGCTGCCAGGGCAGCGGAGCTTAACAACACCAGCATAGGGCCGAGCGCGAGCCTAAATAGCCGCTTCGCGATACAACACATTACGCGTGTCTCCATTTCTAGATTGTCTAGTTATATGATTTTCCCCCAGCTGGCATATGCTCTGTTAACCTTGGCTTTGCTTATCACCTCGTGGGCTGTCGCTAAACAACAGGTGCCACCTTCTGGCGTACCGGGGGGCCGGTCACCAGATGCAAAGACAGGGTACGATTTACCAGCTGACTTCGTTTTACCCGCAGTGCGACAATTGGACGCAGGGGAAAAAACGCGTCGAGTATAACCATATTGGTGCGAAACCCAAAGAACTTCGTCTTCTCAGGAAGCTGCAATCTTCCACAAATCAAAGGCCTACGGCACGTAACTGAGGGCAGGTTTAACCAGATATGACGTCGCACAAGGCGCTTGATCGCAAAATCTGGGGTATTGCCTGGCCGGCGATTCTGTCGAACATTTCCATTCCACTTCTGGGGCTCGTGGACTCGGCCATTCTTGGCCACCTCGACGACAGCCGCTACCTCGGCGCTGTCGCGGTGGGCGCTGCGCTGCTTTCATTCCTGTACTGGGGCTTCTCGTTCCTGCGCATGGGAACAACTGGGCCGGTAGCACTCGCAGAAGGGGCCGGGGACCATCATAGTTCCTTTTTGGTATTATTTAGGTCGAGTGTTATCGCACTGTGCATAGCAGCCCTTGTCCTGATGCTCCACCAGCCTCTGCTGGATCTGGGAATGCTGTTAATGACTCCCGCACCAGGGCTTGCGCCGCTCACCGACAGCTACACCAATATCCGGATTGTCAGTGCACCCGCTGTGCTGCTGACATACACCGTGGTCGGCTGGTGTATCGGCCGGCAGGACACGCGTTGGCCACTACTTATTGTGGTGACGACCAACCTTACCAATATCGCTCTCGATTTCCTGTTTGTTATCGGCATGGGGCTCAACAGTGATGGTGCCGCAATAGCAACGGTAATCGCCGAATACCTGGGCTGCATACTCGCACTCTACACTGTCTGGCGTCAGCGCTCCCATATGTCTTGGGTTCGTATTGCAGACGATATGAAGATAGTAAGCGCTTACAAATTGATACTGCAAAGCAACCAGTACCTGTTTTTTCGCACCGTGTGCCTGCTCTTCAGTTTCGCTTTTTTTACCGCGGTAGGGGAGAACTTCGGCAGCGACGTTCTCGCTGCCAACACCCTGCTAATCCAGCTGTTATTAATGGGTGCCTACGCCATGGATGGCTTCGCTTATGCTGCCGAAGGGTTGTCTGGAAATCGCCTTGGGGCAGGGGACCAGAATGGCTTCTACGCTGTAGTCAAGCGGTGCTCTTTTTGGACGGCTGTGTCCGCCGCTCTCGTCAGCATTGCCCTGTTAGTGCTACAGGGGCCGCTTGTAAATACCTTGACCAGCATTAGTTCTGTAAAAGAACTAATGCTGCTGTACTACCCCTGGCTAGTTATCCTGCCGTTGCTGGCAGCCCCCAGTTACCTGCTCGATGGGGTATTCATCGGCAGCGCCCAGACTCGCTATATGATGACAACCATGCTGCTCGCAACCCTGGGGGTCTATCTACCACTGTGGTACGTCACGACCGGCATGGGCAATCATGGGTTGTGGCTGGCATTCAGTGCTTTCAACCTCTTCCGGGGTATTTCTCTCTATCTTTGCTACCGTAAAATCAGCGCCGGGCACGGCTGGCTTCCCCCAGGCAAGTAGCAAATCCAACGCTTTGTACTAGCCTTTATCACTACCTATGGTAACAACTCCTTGTCGGGTGGCGGTATGAGCACTACCGATATCAGGGAAAGCATCAACGCTGCGTTGGCCCATGAAGCGCGGACGAATGATTTCCAACAACGGCTACGGCAACGCCTACCAGCGCTGCGTTCCAAACTTGAGTTTCCAAAAGACGGCGAAGAAGACGCCCTGCTTGCGTTCGTGATCGATTACGTGGAAAGCGTGCCTGGGTGCCTGAGCCTGGTAACGGCGGTGAGCAAACGGCTGGGGTTTTTCGATTATGCCGCCCCCTTCCTGCATATGGCGGAGGATTACTTTCTCTGCCCGCCCGGGGAATTACCCGATGTTGGTGGCCTGGAAGCAGTATTGGACGAGGCCTTTCTCGCACATCGCTTGCTGGAGGAAGTTAACGACCACCACGTCCGCCATGTTCAGCGGCCACTGCTGCCCCTGGACATGACCGAAGCCAACCTGATTGTGCATCATCTGCTGGGCGACGAATTCGCCACGCGACTGGAGCGACTCGTCCAATTTGCGGCCTCCAACCTGCTGCAAAGTGAGCACGTCTGGGCCAGGGTGAAATCACTACCTGGCACCGATGTCCCTATCCCTCCGCTGGTGGACAGCACTACCCTGACCGGTTCACCGCAGCAAATCCGGTTACGTCTGGCCAGCTAGCGCTGGTCTTCTCCCGGATCCTGGCGGGGGTCAACCAGCGTCACCACCTCGGCAGGGGTTTCTACCCGGCGCGCCGAGGCACGACTCACCCGGGTGGGCACCTCGCTGGGCTCGGCACTATCCTGAGGTCGAGCTTCACTGAAATCGCAGGCAACACACTCGCGCTGCTGGGTATCCATATCAACCACAATCTTGTCCATCGCTCCGCAGCGGGGGCAGACAGCTCCGGCAATAAAACGACGACGGGTGTGATCAGACTTCATCTTCAGCGGCTCTCGAGTACTGGCCATAAGGCCCGGGGGTGGCTATTGTAGCAGCCCTCCAACATCAGCGAGACCAGCGATGCAACACTACACGAATACCAGCCTGCGCAGCTTTCAGGGCACCCGTCCCAGCGTGGGTGAACGGGTGCTAATCGACCCCTCTGCCGTTGTCCTCGGCGATGTCGAGTTGGCAGATGATGTGTCTGTGTGGCCACAGGTCGCGATCCGCGGAGATATGCACCGAATTCGGATCGGCCCGCGCACCAGTGTCCAGGACGGCTGTGTTCTTCATATCACCCACGCAGGCCCCTTCAACCCTGATGGCTGGCCTCTCATCATCGGTGCGGATGTCACCATCGGCCACAATGCGACGCTGCACGGATGCACCGTGGGCGACCGGGTGCTGATAGGGATGGGAGCCACCGTGATGGACGGCGCAGTGATTGAAAACGATGTGGTTATTGCCGCCGGGGCCCTGGTCACCCCAGGCAAGAGGCTGCGCTCAGGCTATCTCTACGCTGGCAGCCCCGCGCGCGAAAAACGCCCGCTGAGCGAAGGCGAAATGAGTTACTTCAACTACAGTGCGAACAACTATGTACGCCTGAAGGACCAACACATTGCTGAGCTGGAGAACGGCTAGGCTGCCTCCATCCCCACCCTGAGCTCAGTGATCACCGACTGGGTTTCCGGTCGCTGCCGACGCCAGACATAAAACGACTCCGCCGCCTGCTCGACCAACATACCGAGGCCGTCAGCGACCGCCCAGGCAGCTTGCTGGGCCGCCCAACGCATAAACGGCGTGGGATCATTGCCATACACCATGTCATAACAACAGCTGTGCTCGGTCAACAGGTCCGCAGGAAGGTCAGGGACTTCGCCCGCCAGGCCGGCACTACTGGCATTGATCACCAAATCGAACTGTCGGCTTCCAATACAATCGTAGCCGCCACCCTCAACCGGGCCCAGGTCACTGAATTCAGTGGCCAGTTGCTCCGCGCGAGCGGCTGTCCGGTTCACGATCAACAGTGCTTTTGGACGCTCCCGTAGCAGCGGCTCGAGCACACCGCGCACCGCGCCACCGGCGCCTATGATCAACACTCTCATGCCTTGTACCATCCAGCCCAGATTGGCGATCATATCGCGGACAATGCCTATGCCATCGGTGTTGTCGCCATCAATGGTGCCATCCTCCGCCAGCGTCAGTGTATTTACCGCACCGGCCCGTCGCGCGCGCTCACTCAGACGGTCGGCGAGCTTGAACGCATCCTGTTTGAACGGCACGGTAACATTCAGGCCGTGACCGCCTTCCTTGAAAAACGCACGCGCGGCTCGCTCAAAGTCACCTTCCTCCACACGCACCGCGCGATATTGGATGCTCTGGCCACACTGGCTTGCGAACGCGGAGTGAATCGTCGGCGATTTACTCTGCTTGATGGGGTTGCCGAAAACAGCGTATTTATCGATGTCAGGCATTGCCAGCTTCTCCCAACCAATCGCGATCCCGCAGGTAGTACTCTGTCAATTTCGCTTCCGCTGACCCGGGTTCAGGCCGGTAGTCGTACTCCCAGCGCACCAGTGGCGGCAGCGACATCAGAATCGCCTCGGTACGCCCATCTGATTGCAGGCCAAACAGCGTGCCCCGGTCGAATACCAGATTAAACTCAACGTAACGTCCGCGCCGGTACAACTGGAACTCGCGCTCGCGCTCGCCGTAGGGAGTAGCTTTGCGCCGCTGCACAATCGGCCGGTAGGCCGGGACGAAGGAGTCACCTATAGCGCGCATAAAAGCAAAACTGGTATCAAAATCCCAGCTGTTGAGATCATCGTAAAACAGACCGCCGACGCCGCGGGGCTCTCCGCGGTGCTTGAGATGGAAGTATTCATCGCACCACTTTTTAAAGCGTGGATAGACATCGTCGCCGAACGGAGCGCAGGCATCTGCCGCCACCCGATGCCAGCTGACACAATCCTCGACATTACCGTAATAGGGCGTCAGGTCGTAGCCACCACCGAACCACCAAACTGGCGGCTCACCGTCCTTCTCGGCAACAAACATTCGCACATTGGCGTGAGAGGTCGGTACGTAGGGGTTGCGTGGGTGAATCACCAGGGAGACACCCATGGCCTGATAGCTTCGACCAGCAAGCTCTGGCCGCGAAGCGCTGGCAGAGGCAGGCAACTGCGCGCCCATCACATGGGAAAAATTGACCCCGGCTTTTTCAAAAACGGCACCATCAGCCAACACCCGGCTGCGGCCACCACCACCTTCCGGACGCTCCCATTCGTCCACGATAAACTCAGCGGCGCCATCTTCTTCCGCCAGCGCCACGCAGATGCTCTCTTGGAGGGACAATAGGTAGGCCTTGACCTGGTCAACTTGCATTGGATGCTTTCCTTGCACGGTGGAGCGGTGCGCCATTATACGCAGCCACCAGCGTTTAAAATAGCTGATCAGGCCCTGAGAATGTTTCCCGCCAGATCTCGAATCTGGCTGGGGCGGGCGTTCCTGCCAACACTGCCGGGGAAAATGTGCACAAGGTCGTCGCCAAAATAACGGTGCACTTGAAACGCGGCCCTGGCAGGCTGCGCACCGGCGGGATTGGCGGACGTGGACACCAGCGGGCCACCCCACGCACGGCAGAGCTGACGCAGGCCAGGATGGTCCGTTACGCGCACCGCCACCGTGTCATGTGCCCCGTGGACCCACGGCTGGATTCTGTTTTGGTGAGGCACCAACCAGGTATTACCGCCCGGCCAGGACTCGCTCAACATATTGCGCTGCGCAGGGGGAAGGTCGTGCAGTAGAAAAGCGAGCTGACTCTCCGAACCCGCTACCAGGATCAAGCCTTTTTCCACCGGCCGCTGTTTCAGGTCGAGAATATGCGCTACCGCTGATTCTGAATCAGGGTCACAGGAAAGCCCCCAGACAGCTTCAGTAGGGCATGCAACTACACCTCCGGATGCGAGCACATCTCGCGCACTTCTTAGTTGTAGCTGTGATATACGCTGTACCAAAATAAGGCCTGCCAGGAACCGCCGAGAAGCGCGAAATTAACCAACCAACGCGGCTTTGGCAAGCGAATTCAGCACTACACTACACGGATATAGCCGCCGGCGCTTCGCTCGATATGACCACCTAACTCCAGGCGTGAAAGCTCCGCCACCACCTCGGCCGCAGGGCTGCCAGACGCCTCGATAAGTCCATCCAGCGTGACAACCTCGCAGCCCAACAGGTCAAGCACAGCAGAGCGCGTGGTGGTTCCGGCTTCGGCCTGCTGTAACAGGTCCAGTTGCAGGCCATGCAAGGCGCCCAGCTCCTCGAGAATGTCGTCCACCCTGGTCACCATTTTCGCTCCATCGCGCAGCAGCTTAAGGCAGCCAGCACCGCCTTTGTGGGCGGGAGACCAGGGCAGGGCGAACACCTCGCGGCCCTGCTCCAGGGCGGTCTGGGCAGTGATCAGCGAGCCGCTGGGCAGCGCCGCCTCGACCACCAGAGTACCCAGGCTCATGCCGCTGATTATCCGGTTGCGCCGTGGAAAGAACTCGGGGCGCGGCGTCACACCGGGCGGAAACTCGGTAATCAGGCACCCGGCGCGACAAATATCTTCGCCCAGCGCCCGGTGCCGCGCCGGGTACAAGATATCGATACCGGAGGCCATCACCGCCACGGTCTTGCCACCGCCGCGCAAGGCGCCGCGATGGGCGGCCCCATCGACCCCCCGGGCCAGGCCACTGCAGATATGGAGGCCAGCCTCAACAACCGTCGCCGCTATCTGTTCGGCCAGCTTCAGGCCAGCGACCGTCGCGCTACGGGCGCCGACAATGGCAAGTTGCGGTTCGCGCAAAAGAGAGAGGTCGCCCCGTGCATACAGTAAAGGAGGCGGGTCAGGGATTTCGCGCAACAAGGGAGGGTAGTTGTCGTCCGCAAGGGATAACACTGAAGCGTCTACCGCATTAAGCGCGGCACGCAGGGGGTCTTCAACACACATAACATCATCCTTGACGCAATGTCGGCTGGCTCAGGGCAGGGGAGGGCTGCTCCCCCGGGGGCGGCTTCCTGCCGCCTGATTTACGCTGTTAAGGGTTCTTGACCTTGTCGAGAACCTTCAACACGCGATTCGATTTGATCACAATGGCATAGCTGGCTTTTTCGAAAACTTCGAAGACCATGGCCAGGCCCGCGCGGGAGTCCGGCAGGCGCACGTTCTCCTCAGTGACCTTGTCAAATACCAGTTCACCCGTCTGGTAGATCGCCAACACGTGGCCGACCTCCAGGCCGTCGCGATCACCCTTGTTCAATACCACGATATCTGTGGTGCCGATCTGGGTGACGCCGCCGTCAACAGCGACCATGTAGCCGTCTGTAATCTCAGTTTCCGGTGCACGCGGCTGGAAAGTGGCGTCCAGCACCTTCTCTTCCAGCGGCAACAGACGGTCGCCGTTACGCACTTCCTCGGACACACGGTTGATCTGCAATTCGGTTATGCGATCTTCGTTACTGGACAGCAGCTTGGCGCCACCAATATCCATAGCCTGATAACCCAACAGTTCTTCCGTGAACGGGTCGCGGTAGATGTCACCAGAACGGTAGATGCCATAGGCCCGCTCACCCTCAGGGAAGTAGCCGCGGCCGTATATCTTGTCTCCCGGAGTACTTAACAAATGACCCTGATCACCAGACACAACATAGGCGGAATCGTTCATCTCGTTGGCGCTGACAATTCGGTGGCGAGCGAGGAAGGCACCAATCTCATCCAGCGGAATAACAGGTATCGCCAGATCCAGCGGAGAGACCCGCATGGATGGGTCCAGTTTTACATCCCGGCCACGACGCATGCGCAGACGGGGGTTGCCGTCCACCCACACCAGGTACAGTTCGTCACCCGGGTAAATGAGGTGAGGGTTGTCGATCTGGGGGTTTACGTCCCACAACTCAGGCCAGAGCCAGGGTTCACGCAAATACATACCTGAGATGCCCCAGAGAGTATCGCCCTTCTTGACGATATAGACCTCGGGTACGTCTTCATTCAGTTCTACCGCTGCGTGCAACCAGCCGCTAAAAAACAGCGCTCCGAGCAGTACAAAAATCGAGAATGACCTTGTTTTCATTTTTTTCATCCCTGCATAGCCTCAATCACCCAATAATGACAAATATAGACGTTATTAGGCTCCCCATATTCCAAGGCAGTATAATCACTTCATCAAGTGTGCTGCCGCTATGTGTTGGTGGCAAGTGTAAATGTTATTATTCCCGCACCCGGCCTGCACCCGAAAATTCCCGAAAAGAGCAGATTTGATGGCAGTACTAGAGATACTGGAATTCCCCGACCCCCGCCTGCGCACTGTGGCAACACCCGTAAGCGAGGTCACCGACAAACACCGCACCCTGATCGACGACATGCTGGAAACCATGTACGACGCCCCGGGTATCGGTCTGGCCGCCACCCAGGTGAACGTGCATGAGCGCATTCTGGTGATCGACCTGTCGGAAGACCAGACCGACCCCATGGTTTTCATCAACCCGGCTGTCGAGATACTGGACCCCGAACTGGGCCAGTACGACGAGGGCTGCCTGTCGGTGCCCGGCTACTATGAGACGGTCAATCGGCCGCAACGGATACGAGTAACGGCCCTGGATCGCGATGGCGCTGAGTTCAGCAACGAGCTCGACGGCCTGCTGGCAATCTGCCTACAGCACGAAATCGACCATCTGGACGGCAAACTTTTCGTCGACTACTTGTCACCACTAAAGCGCAAACGCATCCGTAGCAAGCTGGAGAAAAGCCAGCGTCGCCGGGCCTGATTATGACCCCCCTCAAACTGATTTTTGCCGGCACACCGGAATTCTCGGCTTCTCACTTAAAGGCCCTAAATGAAAGTGAGCACCAACTTATAGCTGTCTACACGCAACCCGACCGCCCCGCCGGGAGAGGCAAGAAGCTACAGGCCAGCCCGGTCAAACAGTTCGCCGAAGCGGCCGGCATCCCGGTCTACCAACCCGCCAGCCTGAAAACGCCAGAGGCGCAGGCAGAACTCGCTGCGCTCGGTGCGGATGCAATGATCGTCGTGGCCTACGGCTTGATTTTGCCGACGGAAGTGCTGCAGGCACCGCGTCTGGGATGTATCAATGTTCACGCATCGCTATTGCCCCGCTGGCGCGGTGCAGCCCCGATCCAGAGAGCCATCGAAGCCGGCGATGCACAGTCCGGCACGACCATCATGCAGATGGATGCAGGCCTGGACACCGGCGCCATGCTGGCCACCGCCAGCGTGCCTATTGGCCCTGAAACGACCGCCGCCAGCCTGCATGATGAGCTCGCCCATTGCGGTGCCCCGCTGTTACTCGACGTTCTAGCCGACCTTCCCGGGCACCAGCAGCGCGCCCAACAGCAAGACGATAGCCAGGCAAACTACGCCCACAAAATTCTCAAGGCAGAGGCAGAAATCGACTGGCACCGGGACGCGGCCGAGCTGGATCTGGCGATCCGTGCCTTCAACCCGTTCCCGGTATGCTTCAGCCTGTTGAACGGCCAGAGAGTCAAGATTTGGAGTGCCCGACCGGCGGGTAACGCGCCGCTTGGTGAGCCTCCAGGAACCATTCTAAGAGCCGGTCGAGATGGCATCCTGGTCAATTGCGGTACAGGCCAGCTGGCCATTGAGCGCCTGCAGTTGCCAGGCGGTAAACCATTGAGCGCAGAACAAGCGCTCAACGGTAGCGCCGACCTCCTGAGCCCAGGCACACAATTTCAACCACTTCCACAGGCAGAAAACTAATGGCGATGGACACCCGTGTAGCCGCCGCCAGAGTGCTGGCAGATGTATTCGATGGCCGCTCCCTGAACCGGGTCTTGCCGCCCATGCTCGACAAAGTAAGCCCGCGTGACCGGGGCCTGCTACAACAACTGTGCTACGGCACGCTGCGCCGGGCTCCCCGGCTGGAAGCACTTTTACAGCAGCTACTCGACAAACCCCTGCGCGACAAGGACAGTGATGTGCACGCCCTGCTGCTCTGCGGCCTGTACCAACTGGAAGAGACACGCATCCCCGATCACGCCGCGGTGTCAGCAACCGTAGGCGCCACACGGGGCCTGAAGAAGAACTGGGCCAAGGGCATGACCAATGCCGTCTTGCGGCGTTTTCTACGGGAAGCGGAGAGCCTTGTAGCTGAGCTTTCACCCGCCGCACGCGATTGTCACCCGGACTGGCTCTACCAGGCACTGCACCAGGGCTGGCCGGAGCACGCTGCAAGTATGGTCGCGGTAAACAATGAACAACCGCCGATGGTGCTGCGAGTAAACCTCAGCCGCATCACCCGCGCAGACTTCCTGACCAAACTTGCTGCAGCCGACATCGAGGCCCGCGCCGGCGAACTCAGCCCCGCAGCGGTTTATCTAACGCAACCGATGGACGTGGCAGCCTTGCCAGGCTTTGCTGAGGGCGAGGTGAGCGTGCAGGACGAGGGAGCCCAAATGGCCGCAATCGTCGTGGACCCCCAACCCGGCGACCGGATACTGGATGCCTGTGCCGCCCCGGGCGGCAAAACCGGTCATCTGTTGGAGATGCAGCCAGATCTGGCCGACATTATTGCCATGGATGTCGACCCCCAACGCCTCTTGCGGGTTCAGGAAAACCTCGAGCGGCTGGCGCTGGGCGCTGAACTGCTCGAAGGCGATGGCGCCCAACCACCCGGCCAGCTCGCCAACGCCAGTTTTGACCGGATCCTCATAGATGCACCCTGTTCTGCGACCGGTGTGATCCGGCGCCACCCCGATGTGAAGTCGCTCAGGCTTGCGGAAGACGTGGCGGGGTTCAGCGACCTGCAGCTGTCGATATTGCAGGGGCTTTGGCCACTGCTTCGCCCTGGCGGTACTCTGGTTTACGCAACTTGCTCGGTTATCCCCGGGGAAAACGACGGCACGATTGGCCGTTTTCTCTCCCAGCAACAGGAGGCGTCTTGCACCTCCCTGCCTATGGCCTGGGGGGAAGCAACCCAGCACGGGCGGCAACTGCTCCCGACCAGCGCCGGCCCGGACGGACTCTACTACTGCGTGCTCAGAAAAAACTGACCCTGGTCAGGGGTGTGCAAATTGCCAAGTTGCAGGCCTTACATTGTGTCGGCCTTTTCTTTATTGTTCCTCGTATTCAGGGGGAGCCCCGTCCGCAACTATGAAAATCATTATTCTCGGTGCAGGCCAGGTTGGCGGCACGCTTGCCGAGCACCTGGCCAACGAGCAAAACGACATCACTGTCGTAGACACGGACGGCGGTAAGCTCCGCTCCCTGCAGGATCGCCTCGACATCGGTACCGTCACAGGCGGTGCTTCGCACCCCAACACCCTGTTCAAGGCTGGCGCCGAAGACGCCGACATGTTGATCGCTGTAACTAACTCAGACGAAATCAACATGATGGCCTGTCAGGTTGCCCATACCTTGTTCAACACACCCACGAAGATTTCTCGGGTACGCTCGCCAAACTACCTCGCGCACCAGGAACTGCTATTTACCCGGGATCACATTCCCGTGGATGTGATCATTGGCCCGGAACAACTGGTGACCAAGAACATCCAGCAACTCATCGCCAACCCGGGCGCCCTGCAAGTGCTCGACTTTGCCGAAGGCAAGGTACAGCTCGTCGCCGTTCGCGCTTATCACGGCGGTCCCATCGTGGGCCACGAATTGCAGGAAATTCGTAACCACATGCCCAAGGTGGACACGCGAGTCGCCGCGATCTTCCGCCAGGACCGCGCCATCATGCCTGAGGGCGACACGGTGGTAGAAGCCGATGACGAAATCTTCTTCATCGCCGCGAGGAAAAATATCCGCGCCGTGATGGCAGAGATGCGCAAGGTCGATAAGCCCTATAAGCGAGTAATGATCGCCGGCGGAGGCAATATCGGCGCCACCCTGGCCCTGTCCATTGAGGACGACTACAAGGTCAAGGTTATCGAACAATCCTACGACCGCTGCAAGGTGTTGTCTGAGCGGCTCAAGCACACCATCGTGCTCAACGGGAGCGCCTCTGAGCCACAGTTACTCTTCCAGGAAAACATCGAGGCTACCGATGTGTTCTGCGCGCTGACCAACAACGACGAATCAAACATCATGATGTCGATGCTGGCCAAGCGCATGGGGGCAAAAAAGGTCATTACCCTGATCACCAATTCAGCCTACGCGGAACTTGTCGGGGATGAGATCGATATCGCCATCTCGCCCCAGCAGATCACCATCGGCAGCCTGCTCACTCACGTGCGCCGTGGCGATATCAGCAATGTGCACTCCTTGCGCCGCGGTGCCGCCGAGGCTATTGAAGTCACTGCCCATGGAGATGCCTATTCCAGCAAAGTGGTGGGGCGCCGCCTGGACGAAATCCCTTTGCCCGAGGGCGTCACCATCGGCGCCATTGTGCGCGGCGAGGACGTACTGATCGCCCACAGTCACGTGGTGGTCGAGACCGACGATCACGTTATCCTGTTCCTGGTAGACAGACATAAGATCAGCGCCGTGGAGAAGCTTTTCGCCGTAGGCTTCGGGTTCTTCTAGGCCATGCACCTGTCCGTATCTTTCCGCATCCTCGGCATTCTGCTGATGCTGTTCTCGAGCACTATGCTGGTACCGCTGGTACTGGCCTTGTTGAACGATGACAATACCGCCAACGGTTTCCTGATGGCACTGGCCATCACCTTTTTTTCCGGCCTGGCTATCTGGGTGCCGGTAATGAATGCCAAGCACGAGCTAAGGATTCGGGACGGCTTTCTGATCACCTCGTTATTCTGGAGCGTGCTGGGGCTGTTCGGTGCCTTGCCCTTCGCCCTCACCGACAGCCTCCAACTGAGCACAACCGAGGCCATCTTCGAATCTATCTCTGGCCTGACCACCACTGGCGCGACCGTGATCGTGGGGCTGGATACACTGCCGCAATCGATCTTGATCTATCGTCAGCTACTCCAGTGGATGGGCGGCATCGGCATCATCGTAGTCGCCGTTGCCGTACTGCCAATGCTTGGCATCGGCGGGATGCAGCTCTACAAAGCGGAAACACCCGGGCCATCCAAAGACAGCAAACTCACTCCTCGAATCACCGAAACCGCCAAGGCGCTGGCGACCGTCTACATCTCCCTGACCATCGTTTGCGCGCTCTGCTATTGGGCTGCAGGTATGACGGGCTTCGACGCGATTGCCCACTCTCTCTCTACCGTCGCCATCGGCGGCTTCTCCACGCACGACGCCAGCATGGGTTATTTTGAGAGCAATACGATCCTGATGATCTGCAGCTTGTTTATGTATATCTCGGCGATCAACTTTGGCCTGCACTTTATTTTCTGGCGCCGGCGCAGTATCGCCCCCTACCGCAAGGACTCAGAGACACGCTTTTTCTCGAGCGTGCTGCTGATCTGCGTGGCAACAACATGTGCCTATCTCATCATCAGTGAGACCCTGGTGGCCTCAGATGCCGTCGTACACGGTATTTTCCAGGCCATTTCCATCACGACCACAACAGGCTTCGCGACCCAGGACTTTGCCCACTGGCCGTCTTTCCTGCCTGTGATGCTACTGATGTTCTCATTTATGGGAGGCTGTGTTGGATCCACCGGCGGAGGCATGAAAGCGATGCGTCTGATGCTGATTTACAAGCAGGGCGTGCGCGAAATGAAACAACTTATTCACCCGAACGCGATCATTCCCCTGAAAGTAGGGCGCCGCAGGGTAGAAGCAAGCGTGGTAAGTGCCGTTTGGAGCTTCTTTGCCGTCTACACCACCAGCTTTATCACTATCATGCTGTTGCTGATGGCCACCGGCCTGGATTTCACTACGGCATTTTCAGCAGTGGCAGCCGCCATCAATAACCTTGGGCCCGGCCTCGGCGAAGTGGCGGCAAACTACTCGTCGATCTCTGATACCGCCAAGGCCATACTCTGCTTCACCATGTTGTTGGGCCGGCTCGAGGTATTTACCTTGTTGGTTTTGTTCACGCCGATGTTCTGGCGCGTTTGAAGGCGCCCGGGTTAAGTCGCTCTACCTAAGACCCCGGGACTTCTTGATCATTTCGTAAGCCGCCTGGATATCCTGGGATTTCTCAGTGGCGATCTTCACCATATCTTCCGGCACACCCTGAGCGATTAGTTTGTCCGGGTGGTTTTCACTCATCAGTTTACGGTAGGCGCGCTTCAGAGCTTTATCATCAACGCTCTCGCTGACTCCGAGGGCCTCGTATGCATCTTCCAGTGTCGTACCCGGTTCCGCACCAGTGGCTCCACCGCTCCCGTGGAAGTGACCCTGAGCCTGGGCCATACGCAGCATCTGCTGCAGCTGCGCCTCATTGAAACCGAGCAGAATGGCGATACGCTTAAGCGCCGCCTGCTCGGCCTGATCAATAGTGTGGTCTGCCATTGCCAGGGAGATCTGGAAAAACAGCAGGGTTTGCTTGAGCTGTTGCTGGCCGCCGGATGCCTCGAGGAAACGCGCGATCACCGGCTCCGGCTGGAAGTCAGCCGCCGAGCCTTGACGGAACAGCTCAATGGCTCGGGTTCGCTGTTCCGCCGAAAGTCCCATCTGGGAAATGACCATTTCGGTATGGTCGACTTCCTGTTTAGAAATATGGCCATCGGCCTTGGCCATGTAGCCGGACAACAGGAACGTTGTTTCGAAGAAACTGAGTTTGATCCGCGCGATATTCTCAGGCGAGGCAAACCGCAGCGTCTTGATCAGACCCTTATCAAACATATGCCCTACAAACAGGCCAATAATCAGGCCAATGGGGCCCAGCACCAGCAGGCCCAGGGCACCGCCGATCAACTTTCCATAAAACATCTGAATTCCTTGTTACAAATCGTCGTAAACGCCGGGGCCATTTTTGGGCCGCACCCGGAACCGCTTGTATTCCCACTGGTACTGGGTGTCACAGTGGCGCAGGCACTTCTCCACACCACGATTTAACGCGGCCAGTGAGATGGCATTGTCTTCGTCATAGATAGCATCTTCGGCGGGGAAATAGCGCACGCTAAAACCGCCCGGCACCCGCTCGGCAAACCCGAATACCGCGAGCGCTCCCGTACGCCGAATCATGTTGTTCGCCAGAGTTGGGGTAAAACAGGGCACACCCATAAAGGGAATATTTTCACCGGAGGCAACATCACCCGGGGCCTGGTCCGGGAGAATCCCGGAAATCTTGCCGCCCTTGACGCTGCGCAGCAGTTTAACCAGGCCGCGACTATCCGTGGGTACCAGTGTTGCCCCGGAACGCTGGCGAGCGCTTTCGATCATCGGGCCGATGGCTTCCAGTTTAGGCGGCTCATACAGCGAAACCATGCTGCCCAGGGTCCCCGTGTGCAAGCCTACGACCTCCCAGTTACCCAGATGAGGTGCCAGCACAATAACGCCACGGCCCTGTTGCTGAGCCTCGGTAATGAGCTCGCTACCGTCGACTCTTAGAATCAGCTGCTGCACATACTCCCAGGAACGCAACCAAACATGGCCCAATTCACCCGCTAGAGCGCCAGTTTCGCGCAGGCTGGCCAATGCCATGGCAGCTTGCTCTGCCTCGCTCAGTTCAGGGTACGCCAGTTCGATATTGCGCTCGGTGACCCTGCGGCTACGCCCACCAAAAGGCCAGTAGACAGACACTGCGGCACGGCCGAGAGCTCTCGCCCAAGACAGGGGAAGCAGGGCAAAGAAGTGCAGCACCAACTTGACCAGGGCCGCTTTAATGCCATTCATGGGAGAATTTCACTTTCGCTCAAAGCGCGTATTATGCCGGCAAAAGAGGCTGTATAATAGCCGGCTTTTTGACACCCGCTCACAGGTAAACCCGTGGCAGACAACCCCGAAAAAATTCTTACTTTTCAAGAAATTATCTTGAAGCTACAGCAGTTCTGGGCCGATCAGGGCTGCGTCGTACTGCAACCTCTGGACATGGAGGTGGGTGCCGGCACTTTTCACCCCGCCACCTTCCTGCGAGCCGTGGGCCCGGAAAGCTGGAACGCAGCCTATGTGCAGCCCAGCCGTCGCCCTACCGATGGCCGCTATGGCGAGAACCCCAATCGCCTGCAGCACTACTACCAGTTTCAGGTTGTTATGAAGCCGTCGCCGGCTGAATTCCAGCAGTTATATCTGGAGTCGCTGGCCGCCCTGGGCGTCGACACTGCCGTGCACGATATTCGCTTTGTGGAAGACAACTGGGAATCGCCCACGCTGGGGGCCTGGGGCCTGGGTTGGGAAGTGTGGCTCAATGGTATGGAAGTCACCCAGTTCACCTACTTCCAGCAGGCGGGCGGCATCGAGTGCTATCCGGTCACTGGCGAAATCACCTACGGCATCGAGCGTATCGCCATGTATCTGCAGGGCGTTAACAGCATTTACGACCTGGTATGGGCCGACGGCCCTGCCGGTAAAGTGACCTACGGCGACGTGTTCCACCAGAACGAAGTCGAGATGTCTCGCTACAACTTTGAAGAAGCCGATGTGGAGCAACTGTTCAGCTTCTTTGATCACTGTGAAAAAGAGGCCCTGCGTCTGGTAGAAAAAAGCCTGCCGCTGCCAGCCTACGAGATGGTGATGAAAGCCTCTCATACGTTTAACCTTCTCGACGCTCGCCACGCCATTTCGGTGACAGAGCGCCAGCGCTTTATTCTGCGAGTACGCACCTTGGCCCGCGGAGTCGCGCAGGCTTACTTTGACGCCCGCGCGGCACTGGGTTTCCCGATGGCGGAAGAGGGTATTCGCAAAGAAGTACTGGATCGCATTGCAGCGGAGGCAAGCGCATGAGCACTGAAACGCTGCTGATCGAACTGGGCACCGAAGAGCTGCCCCCCAAAGCACTGAAGTCACTGGGCCTCGCGTTCCGCGATGGTATTGTGGCCGGGCTCGCGCAACGGGAACTGAAGCACGGTGACGTACAGTGGTTCGCGTCTCCCCGCCGTCTGGCAGTACAGATTGCCGAAGTACAGGTGAGAGCGGCAGACAAGGACCTGGAACTGCTGGGCCCACCCGCCGACCGGGCCAAAGACGCCGATGACAATTGGACTCCCGCCGCGGCCGGTTTCGCCCGCAAACAGGGTGTTGAGCCGGAAGCTCTGGTGGAAATTGACACCCCCAAAGGCGTGCGCCTGGGCCTGCGCAAGACCGAAGCGGGCGCGGCTACCTCTGACTGCCTGAACGACATCATCACTGACTCCATCGCCGGACTCCCCATACCCAAGCGCATGCGTTGGGGAGCCAGCCGAGTTGAATTCGTGCGCCCGGTGCACTGGATTGTCGCCATGCTCGGCCAGAAATCCGACCACGGCGAAATACTGGGCCTGAGCACAGGTAATACCACCCGCGGTCACCGCTTCCACTCCTCTGGAGAGATCGTTCTCGCTCGCCCCGAAGACTATGTAGATGCGCTTAAATCGGCGAAAGTAGTCGCCAACTTCGCCGAACGTCAGGAAATGATCCGCGAACAGGTTGAAGTGGAAGCCAGCGCACTGAACGCCACCGCAGTTATCGACAACGACTTGCTCGATGAGGTAACCGGGCTCGTCGAGTGGCCAGTTGCACTAACAGGTTCCTTTGAGGAACGCTTCCTGGACGTCCCGGCGGAAGCCCTCGTGTCTTCCATGAAAGAGCACCAGAAGTACTTTCACCTGGTAGATGATGAGGGCAAGCTAAAGCCCAACTTCATCACGCTGTCCAATATAGAGAGCACCGATCCGGTGCAAGTGATCGCCGGGAACGAACGCGTGATTCGTCCGCGCCTGGCAGATGCGGCTTTCTTCTTCGAGACTGACAAGAAGAGCACATTGGAAAGCCGTATCGAGAAACTCGAAAGCGTCGTATTTCAGAACAAACTGGGTACCGTCGCAGACAAGTCTCGCCGCGTACAGGCTCTCGCGGGATGGCTGGCAGATCAGCTTGGCGCGCCAAAAGCGCTCGCAGAGCGTGCAGCGCTACTGAGTAAAACCGACCTCGTCACCGATATGGTGCTCGAGTTCTCCGACATGCAGGGCATCGCGGGTTCCTATTACGCGGTACACGATGGCGAGGACAAAGACGTCGCCTCGGCACTGGCCCAACAATACTGGCCCAAATTCGCCGGTGACCGCCTGCCGGAAACTGCGACAAGCTGCGCCCTGGGTCTGGCCGACAGGCTGGACACCCTTGTGGGTATCTTTGGTATCGGCCAGCCACCTACCGGCTCCAAGGATCCGTTCGCCTTGCGCCGAGCCTCATTGGCAGTACTGCGTATTATCGTCGAGAAAAACCTGGATCTGGATTTACGCGAATGCCTGGCGCACGCGGCTGCCCAGTATCCTGAAGGTGTCATCGCAGACGGCACGACCGAACAAGTGCTCGACTACATGATCGAGCGATTCCGTGCCTGGTACGAAGAAGAGAATATTCCGGTAGAGGTATTCAGAGCTGTAAGCGCCCGCAAGCTGAGCAAGCCTCTGGACATTCAGCGCCGGGTTCACGCAGTTCACAGCTTCAGCCAATTGCCGGAGGCCGCCGCGCTGGCCGCCGCCAACAAAAGGGTATCCAACATCCTCGGCAAGCTCGATGACCATCACCAATTCGGCGATGTGAGCGCAAACTTACTTGCAGAGCCCGAGGAAATAAGCCTGTCTGAAAAACTCTCCGAACTGGAAGGCACCGCGCGCGATTTGATCGCCGAAGACAATTACAGTGAGGCGCTCGCCAGCCTGGCGGTCCTGCGTGAACCGGTAGACGCCTTTTTTGATGGCGTGATGGTTAACGCCGAAGACGAAGAGCTGCGCAACAATCGCCTCAACCTGCTCAAGGCTCTGCGGGACCTGTTCCTGGAAGTCGCGGACATCTCGCAGCTGGCGGTCGCGAAGTAACATGCCCCTGCTCATTCTCGACCGCGATGGCGTCATCAATTACGACAGCGATGACTACATCCGGTCCCTGGCTGACTGGAAACCGATTCCCGGCAGTATCGAGGCCATCGTCAAAGCCAGTAAAGCTGGCTATCAGGTCGCGATTGCCACTAATCAGTCTGGCTTGAGCCGGGGTTACTTCACCCTCGATACACTCGAAGACATCCATCAACATCTGTGCCAGCTGGTAGAAGAGCAGGGCGGTTCCATCGCCGGCATCTTCTACTGCCCGCACCTGCCGAATGAAGGTTGCGCATGCCGCAAGCCCGGCACCGCTTTGCTCCAGGCAATGGAAAGTGAACTTGGGGAAAGTGCGGCTAATGCCTGGTTTGTCGGCGACAGCCTGAAGGATCTCCAGGCCGCCAGGGGCTATGGCTGTCAACCCGCACTCGTGACCACGGGTAAGGGCCTGAAAACACAGGCGCAACTCGACAAACCCGATGTTGAGCTGGCATCACCGACATCCGTCCCGGTTTACCCGGACCTCGCATCAGCCGTAGACGCCATTCTCTCTGCCTGATTTTGCGACAGGTTCTCTGCCCGCTGCTAACTACCGCGCCTGCTTTGCTTTACACTTCCCTATAGTAAAGAAGGGGAAGAATGGAACAGATAGACCAACAATTACTGCTCATCGCTGCGGCCTCCGCCGTCGGCGGCATCGCCATCGGCCTGGTCATTGGCCTGCTGCGGGGGCAAAGCACCGCAGATCGGCTGCGAAACGAGCATCGCGAAAACAGCGAGGCTCTGCAACTCGAACTCGCCGATGCCAACCGGCAGGTCACTGCCCGCAGCGTCGAGCTGGAACAACTTCAAGGCCAGTTACAAGAACGTGTAACCCGATGGAACCACGCTCAATCCGAACTGGATACTCTCAACCAGCGCTATCAATCCCTGCAGCACGACTACACACGGCTAAAAACACAGCAGGAAGAGCGTGACAGCCAGCATGAAGAACAAATCAAACTGCTGAACGAGGCGCGCGACAACCTGAAACTGGAATTCCAGAGCCTCGCGGTAAAAATATTTGAAGACAAGGGCAAGAACCTCACCGCCACCAACCGCGATTCGCTGGAACAATTACTCAAGCCCTTCCGGGAGCAGATCAACAAGTTCGAGACGCGCGTCAACCAGGTACACACTGAATCGGTGAAGGGTCAGACCGCTCTGGAAGCCGAAATCAAGAAAGTGCTGGAGATCGGGCTGGAAATGAATTCCCAGGCAACCAACCTGGCCACCGCATTGAAAGGCGACAAGAAAACCGCGGGCAACTGGGGTGAAGCCCAACTGCAGCGCACCCTCGAGCTGGCCGGTCTCATTCAAGGCGACCACTTTGACTCTCAATCCAGTTTTACCGACGCGGAGGGAAAACGCCGCCTGCCAGATTTCGTGATCAAACTGCCCGACCGAAAAAGCCTGGTCATCGACAGCAAGGTATCACTGGTGGACTACGACCGGGCAATTTCCGCGGAAACCGAGGAAGAACAGGCCGCAGCCTTGGAAGCCCACGCTCGCGCCGTGCGCAATCACATCGATGATCTCGCTTCCAAGGATTACTCCAACCTGCCGGGGCTGGACAGCCCCGATTTTGTACTGATGTTCATGCCAGTGGAACCGGCTTATATCGAGGCAATGAAGCACAACCGGGACCTGTTTAACTACGGCTACCAAAAACAGGTTGTGATGGTGTCTCACACCACGCTGATGCCCATTCTGCGGACCGTCGCCAATCTGTGGATGATCGACCAGAGCAACCGCGAGGCGCGCGAGATCAGTACCAAGGCCGGAGAAATCTACAACCAGGTGTGCCTCGTGGCAGAGCGTATGCAGAAATTGGGCAAGACCATGAAGTCCGCCAACAACCACTACAACGACGTGGTGAAAGGATTGGCAGGGCAGCAGGGCTTGCACGGCAAGATCGATCGCTTCCGCCAGCTCTCCAGCAAAGCCAGTAAAAATCTGGAAGAGCTGGAGCCCATCCACACCGATATTGAACTGGAAAAACTTGAGGCCATTGAGCTAGCCCAACTAGAGGAAGAAGAGAAACCCACTCTGGAGGTCGTTTCTTCTACCCACCCGGAAGATTGATAGCGTTGTGGGCTGCCACATCCACCAGAGCCAATTCTGTGAATCAGGTCATAACTTGGGAGCTATGTTCCTAGTTTTGTTAGGCTTTTAGCGCCATCTCCCTCTAAAATCCCGCCCCTATTCCAATACTGCTGTTATGCAGCAGGGGCTAAAATGTATTTCAGCAAAATCCAATCCCTATTGCCTTCGGCCGCTTTCACCTTATGCTGCCTCGCCAGCGCCAATACCCTGGCTGAAGGCAGCCGCACCCTCTACCCGGAGAGCTACCCGAGCAATGGCGCGCGTGCCAACCTGGATTTGCAGCCCAGCAATAGCTATATGGAGCGTATTTCCCGCCGAGGCTTCACCTATGTGTACGCCGAGGTGGGCGAGTACATATTGCTGGGCTCCAGCAACCGGACCACTGCGGGCGATATCCTCGTATACAATCCCCAGGATTTTGGGGTTCCCGGGGATGAGACAATACCCGCAGGCGTCGATTTCAGTTGCGATACCGGTACCAGTGAAACTGGCACCCACTACTCCGGTGGCACTCTCGGCGAAATAACGAGCCGGAACGAAGAACTCGCTGGACCGCGCAGTGCCGACAGCAGCGTCAGCGCTGGCGCCAATAGCTGGCAACCCTGCGCCTATCAGGCTCCGGAAACGGGTATTTACGGTGTCCAGTTCACCGTTGGCAGTGGCGACGGCCCGAACGGCAGTATCGCTTCAACTCCCAGCTCTGATAACTCGACCGCCGCATGGGAAGTAGCCGTACGCAGCGATAACACCTCAATAGTCGACCTCGACGGTCGTGTATTTACCTACGCATTCGTCGGTTTCACCGGCCGCAACGACCGGCCAGTGTTCACCACACTCTACTACGTGACAACTGACGGGTATCGCTATCAGCAGGACCTCCGCGGTCTGGACCCGAATGGTTACGCTCTATACGCCAACACCTTCGGCTTCCTCGATCACGGCGAGCCCCTTTACAAAACACTGCGTGGCAGCAATGCGCACATCAGTAACCTGCCCCTCGGCGTAAGTGCGCAGCCAGCCCAATACCCCATATTTTTCAGTGATATCGGCCCTCTTGGCGACGCGCAACTTGAGGGTGAACGCGTTCTCGCGGAGCTGGGTATTCCCCTGACGCCACCGTCGCCCCAGATTGACGACATCTCCTTTGAGGGCATCATCGGCGGCACCACCACGGCCACAGGCGCCGGCGGTACATTCAGCTTCAATACCACTGACACTGTCAGCTACGAAATTGTGATCAGCAGAGACGGCGTGGACTTTGACCCCGCCACCCCGACCAACCGTGTTTTGACCGGTATCGCGTTCTCAGGTCTTCACCAGGTCATCTGGAATGGTCTGGACAATAACCTCGAACCCTTTCCCGCCCGGGCTGAGCCTTATTCCTACGCCGCCTACGGCCGCAATGGCGAGGTGCATTTTCCGATTATTGATGCGGAGAATAACGGCAACCCAGACGATCCCGACCTGCCAGGCGGTGGCCCTACAATCACCCGCCTCAACGGCACAGACCCCAATGACACCACGGTATTTTTTGACGACCGGGGCTATGTGACCCAAAGTGGTGAATTGGTAGGCACCCTTAACGGGGAGCTCTGTGGCACGGCAACGCCAGCAGCGGCCGCACTCGTGGAGACCCTGGATGAGGGTGTGGATTCTTCTGGCGTTTATCGCCAGTGGGAATACGGCGACAACGAAAACGAAGACTGCCATATCGATGCTGGCTGGGGCGACGCCAAAGCCGTCAATCTTTGGACCTACTTTCTCACGGGGGAGGTTGTCCAGGAACTGATCATTATTGAGTCGCTGGTTGATGTCGCTACCTCGGTCACCGCCCCGGCGACAGCCGACGAAGGCGATACCGTGCAAGCGGTATTCACCTTCGGCAACAACGGCACATCCACCGCAAATAACGTGGCTTACACCATGAACATGTCGCCCGGACTGGGCACTGTGGACTTCGATAATCTGCCAGACGGAGCCAATGCGGCCTACGACAACGACACCGGTGTAGTCACACTGACTGGCTTTCCTCCCACGCTGGATCCGGGCGAAAACTTCACGGGCATGACAGCCTCTTATACGGCACCGGCATCAGGCCCCGTGGACATTGACACCGGCATCACAACCTCCGATCCCGATGATGTGCCAGAGAACAACGCAGCCATGGCAAGCACCGCCATCGGTGAGGTCGACGTGGCGACTGACATCACTGGCGTCGCGGCAGAAGTTGCACCGGGTGATACCGTTACCGGTTCAGTCGCGTTCTCTAATAACGGTACCCAGGATGCACACGATGTTGTGTATGAACTCACCGTTGGCGGGCCGGGGAACACCGTTACAGACCTGGTTTTCACCAGCCTGCCTGCAGGCGTGACTGCTGACTATGATACCGATACCGGCATCGTAACCCTGACCGGATTGCCGTCCACGCTGCCCGTTGGGGTCGTACAATCGCTCTCTTTCAGCTACACCGCTCCAGCGGAAGAAGATGGCGCTATCGAGGTCACATCCACTATCAGTACCAGTGACGACGATGCCAATCCACTGAACGACAACTCGGACGCACAAACCCTATTTGCCTACACCCCGGACGTGGCGATCAATGTAGATTCTGAAAGCATCTGCATACAGGATGCTCCCTACATTCGCTACACCATTACCCCCGTGAACTTCACACCCAACAATCTTGCCACCATCGAGTTTGTTGGCTCGGACGACAGCGTGGTAGAGACCTTGCTGGATCAACCTCTGACCGGCCAGTTACTGTGGCCTGAAGCCGCTGTCGATCTGGACGGCAATGGGGTGAGCTGGCCAGGCTGGGAGCTCGATTCCGGCGAGTGGGTTCAAATACCCTCCGTGGTCAGGCCTGAACTCACGGTGAGAATCTCAGTAAACCCGACGGCAGAAGTGGTGTTCTCCTACCCACCACCCACGATCGCCTGCAACACCAACCCCCCTGGCCAGGGCGTGGCGCCGCCCTCCAGTGGCGAGAGCTTCAGCAGCGGAAGTACAGGCAGCTCACCTGTCGCAGTTCCGACGCTGCCACTACCGGCATTGTGGTTGACCATACTGGGATGCGTGTTGCTGGGCCGTCGCCATAGTTTTGGCGGCTAAGCCACGGAAATAGAAAAGGGGCGCTGCTCCGCAACAACGCCCCTGGTGACCCCCACCAGGGGTAGCAGGGGTCAGGACTGGTAATCAGTCGATGGCGGCAACCTGGTCTGCACCAATCTGGCTCATGGCAGCTGCCACGGCTGAGTCGAGACACTCACGGCTATCAGCGACACCCGCCAGGCCACCGGCGCGGTGGTAATCCATTGGGCCACATACATCTTCAGCGGCTTCGCGAATACGGTTTTCTACCGCGATCCGCCCCTCTTCAGTGGCCAACTCTGCGCGAGAAAAGGACACGGTAGTGCTAGGCACTTGAGATGCTTCTACCAGCGTCTCGTTCATGCTCTCGGCTGCTGCGTTGAAAGAAAGGCCCGCAGTCACAGCAATAGCGGCGGCGGACAAAATGCTTTTAGTTACGATACGGTTCATGAGGTTTTCTCCCTACAGGGCGACATGCCCTTTCTTTTGTAGCCAGCCCAGACCCGTTCTGCGCTGCTCTTGAGACTTAAGGTAGGAGAAAAAATGGCACAGAAAAACCGTGTTTCGTCGAAGCGCGGGTGTTCCGCGATGAAGTGACTCAGCGGCGCGGTGAGTTGTTTACCGCATCGCTGAGTTGAGCTTTACTCTGGTGAGTACCAGATAGGAGAACTGTAGGCCCGTTCCTGGGTCTTAAGCTTTACGGTGCTATCGATGGGTGCTTTCAGACGAATATGGTCATAAGCCGTCCAGCGTGGAGTTGGAATTTCCAGTACACGCGCATAGTAGAAGGCCTGCATCCCCGGGTCGAAATCGGGGTCAGACCACACGGTGAGCAACTCAGCCGAACCAATGGTATTGGTCCAACTCGGGATACTCAGATCGACCGTATCGCCAACCGGCGGTAATTTACCGTCTCGGCCTGGTTTGCGATCGCCACTCCAGGCGACGTCGTAGACTTTCTCGCGGGTAGCCCCGGACGCATCGACCCAACCCTTGACGATTTGCAGGCGATCCAGATTGGCGCCATCGGGGTCGCGCTGTGCCCAGAGCATAAAGCCCGGAACTGTTCCTGAGGGCGCTGCCCCAAGGTCACCGCCCATGGGAACACCCTTGGCATATCCTATTCTCGCCAAATTGCGGCCCGCTATATCTGATTTATCGAAATCGTAGCCGCCAAAGAACCTGAGTCGGATACGAGGGCCAGTGGTGGCGTAGGTTTCGCGTCGCTCCATAGCATCAAAGATGGCGCCCCGGGTATTTTCCTCGGCCCACACAGCGGTTGGGCCGGGCGAGGCGTATTGCCAGCCTTTATAGCGAATACCGAGCTCCTTGTTCTCCTTAACCATTTTCAGCGCACGCTCTGGCGAAGGCTCTGCCCAGGCAAACGCACCAAAGAAGTTGTCATCGAAACTGGTGGAGAGACCCGTGTGAATATCCGAGCCGCCAACAAAACCCAGCTTGAACGGGTTGGTACCCCGTTCACGCTCAAACCGAACGCCATTCTTCAACGCTTCACGCACGTACTCCGTTTTCATCATCTCCTTGGTCTTGCGGGCGGTCAGGTCAAGGTTCGCCCAGTCCCAGGTCTCGTAGTCTGCGAACTCATCGTCTGGCGATAAACTCGGGTGCGTTTCGCTATCACCCTTGGTCTGGCCAATTTCGACCAAACGCTCCCAGCGAGCCCGGTCTTCAAGGTATTTGTCGTCATAGGCGGCGCCATCTTCAAAATCATTCTGCAGGGCAAACATGATGCCATTCGACAGGTTGGAGTTGTGCGGAATCGCCAACACATCACCTCCAGTGGTTTTCTCGTAGTCTTCGAGCCACTTCCACAGATCGCGTGGGTCAGGGCTGCCTTGAGGTGGAGTCATGGTAAAGGGGAGTTTCTGCAATGCACGCTCGGGGCCGTCGCGGAATATGACATTGCGGTGCAGGTTGTTGCCCTGAACAAGGGACGTCCATTCATAGGCGATCAGTGTGGTGAATACACCCGGGCGGTTGTATTCCTCTGCGGCCGCAACGAGGTCTTCCCAGGTGGCCTTATAGCCTGGGTTGCCGGGTTGATAGTTGAGCGCATCAGACAATTCGCCCTGGCTGAACAGGCGAATCAATTCAACAGAGGCCGCTTTGGCCCGATCTCCCCCGGCGTTAAATTCGGTATAGAAATGTTTGCCCTGAGGATCTGCCAGAATATTGGGTGCACCGCGCAAAACATCGGTGATCGAACCCATTCCGTCGGTATGTTCGGTGAGCGCGAAAAAATCGAACGGCCGGAACAGTCGGACTTGTTGGCCAGTATTGCTGCTCACCTCCGCGCCCGCCGCGAAACGGTAAACATCACGGGGCATCATCTTGGTGCCACCACCACCGGCATCGGCAGAAAGTGCAGAATGTACGTGTGTTTCCCCAAACAGCAGCTGGGTGGGGTAGGTCTCCCCGGCGTGGGGTGAATAGCTGTCCGCCGCTACGTGCGCAGCGGACAGAATGAGAGCTGGGGAAAGGAGTTTTTGCAGGAGTTTTTTCATAATCTAGAGTCTAGATCATGAAACAACACCTGCTAAAAAATCTCAGCAATTAAACATCCAGATTAGCCACTGACAGCGCATTTTCTTCAATGAAGTCGCGGCGTGGCTCTACATGGTCACCCATCAGGGTGGTGAAGATCTGATCGGCGGCGATGGCGTCGTCAATCGTCACCTGCAGCATGCGGCGCACTTCCGGGTCCATGGTGGTTTCCCACAGTTGTTCCGGGTTCATTTCACCCAGGCCCTTGTAGCGCTGAATACTATAGCCGCGACGTGCTTCATTCATCAGCCAGTCCAGGCCTTCGGCAAAGCTTTGGGTGTTGAACACTTTTTCACCACGCTGAAAGTAACCTTCTTCCTCTATCAGGTTGTTCAGAGTCTCGCCCAGGGCAACCATGCTACGGTATTCGCCGGAGCCAAAGAATTCGTGGTGGTATTCCGTCTCGGATTCCACTCCATGAGCCAGCAGTTTCACAACCGGGAAGAACAAGTTGCGCTCGGTGTCTTTGCGCACAACCACGGTATACGCGCTACCCTTGGAGGCCGTAGTAAGTAAGCGCTCACTTAACATCTCGGCGAAGACCGCAACCTTGGCTTCATCCCGCATGTCCTCTTGCGTTAGAGAATCACCGTAAACCATCTGCCAGAGCACTTCTGCTGAATACAAACGGCTCAGGCGATCGATAGTCGCGGCAACAGCGCGGTACTCTACGACCAATGCCTCTACCCCTTCACCCGAAATAGCCGGGGCGTCCGGGTTGACGAATATAGACGCATTCTCCAGTGCAGACTGTGTCAAATACTGGTTCAGGGCATCATCATCTTTCAGGTATTGGTGTTGCTTACCCCGGGCAATTTTGTACAGCGGTGGCTGAGCAATATAGACATGGCCGCGCTCAATCAATTCACGCATCTGACGGAAGAAGAAGGTCAACAATAGTGTGCGGATATGGGAACCGTCCACATCCGCGTCCGTCATGATAATGATGTTGTGATAGCGCAGCTTGTCCGGGTCGAACTCTTCCTTACCAATGCCACAGCCCAGTGCGGTGACAATCGTGCCGACCTCAGCGGAGCCCAGCATTTTGTCGAAGCGAGCCTTCTCCACATTCAGGATCTTGCCTTTGAGCGGCAGGATGGCCTGGTATTTACGGTTGCGGCCCTGCTTAGCGGAACCGCCAGCGGAATCTCCCTCCACCAGGTAGAGCTCGGAAAGGGCGGGGTCTTTCTCCTGGCAGTCTGCCAGCTTGCCGGGCAGACCGGCGATATCCAGAGCTCCCTTGCGGCGAGTCATTTCCCTTGCCTTGCGAGCAGCTTCACGGGCACGAGCTGCATCCAGCATCTTACCAACCACTGCCTTCGCTTCCTGGGGATTTTCCAGCAAGTATTCGGCGAACCGGGAATTCATTGCCTGTTCCACTGCCGTCTTGACTTCAGAAGACACCAGTTTGTCCTTGGTCTGGCTGGAGAACTTGGGATCGGGCACTTTCACGGAAATAACAGCGGTCAGGCCTTCCCGGGCATCGTCACCCGTTGTGGAGACCGTCGCCTTTTTGGCCAGTCCTTCTCTTTCGATATACGCATTCAAATTGCGAGTCAGAGCCGCGCGGAATCCTGCCAGGTGGGTACCACCATCGCGCTGCGGAATATTGTTGGTATAGCAAAGAATGCTTTCCTGGAACGAATCGTTCCACTGCAAAGCCACCTCGACACCAATCCCTTCGTCCATATCTATCTGAAAGTAAAAGGGTTTATTGATCGCGGTCTTGTTCTGGTTGAGATAGTCGACGAAGGCGTTCAGGCCTCCCTCGTAGCTATAAGTCTCCTCCTGGCCACTCCGTTCGTCTTTGAGAACAATAGCAACTCCTGAGTTCAGGAAAGCCAGTTCGCGCAAGCGCTTTGCAAGCTGATCAAAGTGGAATTCAATATTGGTAAAGGTTTCCCCGGAAGGGTGGAAGCGAATAGCCGTACCAGAAGTCTCCGTGTCACCAATCACAGCAAGAGGCTCATCAGGAACACCGTGGCGATATACCTGCTCATAGAGCTTACCCTCGCGACGAATGGTCAGCGTGAGCTTGGAGGACAGTGCGTTTACCACCGAAACACCCACACCGTGGAGGCCACCAGAGACTTTGTAGGTGTTATCGTCGAATTTACCGCCCGCGTGAAGCACCGTCATAATAACTTCTGCCGCGGAAACGCCTTCTTCATGCATTTCTGTAGGAATACCGCGACCATCGTCGCTCACGGTGACAGATTCATCCGGGTGAATGACAATTTCAATCTGGCTACAGTGTCCTGCCAATGCCTCATCAATCGAATTATCAACGATTTCAAACACCATGTGGTGCAGACCCGTACCGTCATCGGTATCGCCAATGTACATACCAGGGCGTTTGCGCACGGCATCAAGGCCTTTCAGTACCTTAATACTGGAGGAATCGTAATTCTGTTCTTCGCTCATGAATAACTCTCAAAATTGCTGCTATTTATAATGAGTTCACCGCGATTCAGCGGTAGATACCCCACCGTGTTCCACGTGGAACATGGCAAATTCTTCCTCTTCGGCCTCAGGCCACACCCCGGCGAGGTCTCTCCGGTGCACGCAGGTAATAAATACCTGAGCCTTCATGTCAGCCAACTGCTGGCAAATAAGCGTGCTGTGCTGCTCATCAAGCTCGGAAGGCAGATCGTCCACCAAATAGGTACACATGCCACGGCCTTTCTCGCTCAACAACTGCCCCTGCGCCAGCTTAAGGCCGCATACGACGAGCTTTTGCTGGCCTCGTGACAACGTGTCAGCGGCCACATGCCCATCGATCAAAACACGAATATCGGCGCGCTGAGGGCCGACATGCGTGTATCCTTGCTCGCGATCAGAAGGCTCGCTGTTCTCCAGTGCCAACTCATAGCTGATTTGCTTGTCCCAGCCCTGTCGAAAGCGAAGCTCAAGCCCCGTAAGTGACGGTGACAGCTTCTCCATAATCGCCAGAAACCGTGGCTCCAGCAGCTTGAAATAAGCTTTTCGATAGCTTGTTATCGCCTCGCCGCAGGACGCTACATCGCGAGTCCATACAGCCAGCTCTTCTGCTGGTAGTTTACCACGGCGCAGAAGCATATTGCGTTGTTTTATGCCCCTCTGAAAGCGTTGCCACTGGTCAAAGAAGCGGTGTTCCACGTGGAACACTCCCCAATCGAGATACTGACGCCTGGCCGCAGGGGCGCCGGTCAGCAAATCAAAACTATCTGCATTGATCACCTGAAGCGGCAGTTGCTCTGCCATTGCAGCCACTGTTCGCACTGGCTCGCCGCCGATCTTTAGTTTTACTTCTCCCGTCAGCTCTCTGCGTATACCCAGTGGGAGCTTCCCTGGCAGAATTTCGCCAAAAACAGTTGTCTGGGTGGAGCCGTGGCTTATCAACGACTTAATACTGCCGCGAAACGAACGCGCCATCCCCAGCAGGTGGATGGCCTCAAGGATACTGGTCTTGCCGCTTCCGTTGCGCCCATAAAACACATTCACGCGACGCAAACCTTCAAGGTCTACCTGCTGAAGATTACGTACATGATGAATGTGCAAACGGGAGAGGGTGGGACTATCCATCTGCCCGCTGCGATGTCAGAAGGGGGGAGGGGTGTAAGCGCCTCAAATCAGAGACGCATCGGCATAACCACATAGACGGAATCGCCCTCATCAGATTCCTCCAGCAGCGCGCTGCTATTGGCATCAGAGAGAGACATTTTGATCTGCTCACCGCTGAGAACCGCCAAAACATCCAACAGGTAACTGACGTTAAAGCCAATCTCCAGAGACTCGCCCTGGTATTCCACTGGAACGGCCTCTTCGGCTTCTTCCTGTTCTGGGTTGTTAGCGACAATATCAAGGCTATTGTCTGTCAGCTTAAGACGCACTCCGCGATATTTCTCATTTGAAAGAATCGCTGTGCGGGTAAAAGCCTGACGGAGTTCGAGGCGCGAACCCATCACGATCTTGTTGGGATTACGCGGCAATACGCGTTGATAATCGGGGAACTTGCCGTCAACTAGCTTCGATGTGAATGTGAACTCATTAGTGGTAGCGCGAATATGGTTACTACCAATGACGATCGCAATATCTTCATCATCTTCCAATAACAGCCGGGCCATCTCCAACACGCCCTTGCGTGGCAGGATGACCTGAGTGTCGCCCTCTACATCAACTTTTGATGGCAATGTACACAAGGCGAGGCGGTGGCCATCAGTCGCGACAACCCGCAAATTTTGCTCTTTAAGCTCCCACAACATACCGTTCAGGTAATAACGAACGTCTTGTTGCGCCATGGCAAAGCCGGTGCGGTCGATCAGTCGCTTGAGTTCGCCCTGCTTCAAGGTGAACTGGTGAGTCCCCATACTATCTTCGACATTTGGAAACTCCCGAGCAGGCAACGTGGAGAGCGTAAAGCGACTTCTGCCGGACTTCACCGTAACCTTGCCTTCTTCGGCCGTGAAGCTGATATCACTGCCTTCAGGCAAGGATTTACAAATATCCACCAGCTTACGTGCTGGTACAGTCACTTCGCCAGGTTCGCTTGCGCCCGGCAGCTGCACACGGCCTACGAGCTCAACTTCCAGGTCGGTGCCCGTCAGGGAGAGCCTATCGCCCTCAAGCTGCAGTAATACATTGGCAAGAATAGGGAGTGTCTGGCGACGTTCGACCACGCCAGCCACGAGATTCAACGGCTTGATCAGTGCATCCCGTGAAATCGTGAATTTCATATGCTTCGTTATTCCTTGGCACAAGAGCGAGCAGTTCCGCTCGCTATATTAAAGACAAAACTTCCTATCTCTCAGTTACCATCAGGTAGTGAGGGATCTCAGCAGATTCTTATAATCTTCACGTATATCCGAGTTGGTTTCGCGAAGTTCCTTGATTTTACGACATGCGTGAAGAACTGTCGTGTGATCTCTGCCCCCAAAACTATCACCAATTTCAGGCAGGCTGTGATTAGTCAGCTCCTTGGCAAGAGCCATGGCCACCTGACGCGGCCTGGCTACCGAACGACTGCGCCGCCTGGACATAAGATCCGCCACTTTAATCTTGTAATACTCCGCCACGGTGCGCTGAATATTATCCAGGCTCACCTGCTTGTCCTGCAGCGCCAGTAAATCCTTAAGGCTGTCCTTGATCAGGTCTATATCGATGTCCCGACCAGTGAAGTGAGCGTTCGCTATCACTCTCTTTAGCGCGCCTTCCAGCTCCCTTACATTCGAGCGAATACGCTGAGCTATAAAAAACGCTGAATCAGGTGGTAGATCCACCCGTGCCTGGGTCGCTTTCTTCATCAGAATCGCTACCCGTGTCTCAAGTTCAGGTGGCTCAACCGCTACCGTCAAGCCCCAGCCGAAACGCGACTTAAGCCGCTCTTCCAGCCCGTCAATTTCCTTGGGATAGCGATCGCAGGTAAGGATCATCTGCTGACCACCCTCGAGCAGGGCGTTAAACGTGTGGAAAAATTCTTCTTGTGAGCGATCTTTTTTAGCAAAAAACTGGATATCGTCGATCAACAACGCGTCCACCGTACGATAGTAGCGCTTGAAGTCACTGATCGCGTTCAATTGCAGCGCCTTGACCATATCTGCCACAAAACGTTCAGAATGCAGATAAACGATCTTTGCATCCGGTTTCTGCTGACGCAGCGCGTTGCCCACCGCGTGCATCAGGTGTGTCTTACCAAGACCGACTCCGCCGTACAGGAATAGTGGGTTGTAGGAATCGCCCGGGTTCTCAGCGACCTGACGCGCCGCCGCCAATGCCAACTGGTTCGATTTACCCTCGACGAAATTGTCAAACGTGTAATTCTCTACCAGACCGTTCTGGTGCTGAAGAGAGCCGGCAATCTCGGCCTGGCGGAGATTTTCCCTCGGCGCATCTCGCGGAACCGGTGCAGCTGCAGGCTCTTGTCTGGAAACAGCAAAACCGGACACACCCGGTGCCATGTCGCTACTGGGTGGCGGGGTAAACGTGTTTTGTGCTGGTGCCGCAACTGGCACGGGCGCACTTGCAGTGACCGTCGGCGCTACCTGGCGCGTTGCACCAATTTCGAGCACGACATCCAGCGGGCCACTGGGCTCCAGTTCACTGACAAGTTCGGCAATACGGCCGGCAAACTTGTCAGAGACAAAATCCTTGATAAAACGATTGGGCGCAAACAGCGTGAGACACTGTCCGTCCGTAGAGGCCTGCAAAGGCCGAATCCAGGTATTAAACTGCTGCGACGGTAATTCGTCCTGCAGCCGGTCGATACACTGTTGCCACACTACACCAGGCAA